>CAZPXF010000007.1:18154-38360 GCA_964590945.1 uncultured Lachnospiraceae bacterium
TCCTTCATTTGATGATCCGCTGCAAAGATCCCGGCTGCCAGTAACGGATAGATCAACGGATAGATCATATCTCGCGCTCCTGCACTTCCCTGATCTCATCCTCCAGGCCGCTGATGACGTCTTTGGATTCCTGAATATCCTTGCAAAGATCCGCGTATTCACTGTCCAGAACCTCTCCCTGCTCGTATTTCCCATAGACGATCCTGCCAAGATTCTGAAAATCCTTCTCGATCCGGCGTCCCTGAATACGTACCTTACTTTTTAATTTCTGTACCTCCACAGTCTGGCCCGTCTTCTCGACAACCGTGTCCGCTGTCTCTGTGATCTTTTTCCCTAAATCTTCCCAAAATTCTTTCATGTCCTGCTCCTTTCTAATACTGCCCCCGCAGCATGATCTTTGGTCCTCCGGTTCCTTCTATGTATTCTTTTGTGATCGTGACAATACCGATCGAATCATCCTTGGGTATCTCATACATGATATCCAGCATAAATTCTTCGATAATCGCACGAAGCGCTCTGGCTCCTGTCTCACGCTCCATTGCTTTCTTTGCAATGGCGTGAAGCGCATCATCCTCAAATTCCAGCTTTACCTCATCCAGCTCCAAAAGCTTCTGGTACTGCTTGAGGATCGCATTTTTCGGCTCCCTTAGAATGCTGACAAGCTTTTCCTCGTCAAGACCCTTCAGTGAAAATACGATCGGCAGACGCCCTAAAAATTCCGGGATCATACCGAAATTCCGGAGATCTTCTGTCGTCACCTTCTCCAGAATATCCTTCTCCTGATCGTATTTGTCCCGCAGGTCTGCGTTGAATCCGATCGACGCCTTCTTATTCAGGCGCTCCTTTATAATCGTTTCCAGATCCGGGAATGCGCCTCCGCATATAAAGAGGATGTTTTTTGTGTCGATCGTCTCGAGCGGTACCATCGCATTCTTGCTGTTCGCCCCGACAGGAACTTCGATCTGCGCGCCCTCCAGCATCTTTAAAAGTCCCTGCTGGACGGATTCCCCGCTGACGTCGCGGTGGTTCGTCTCCTTCTTCTTTGCGATCTTATCGATCTCATCGATGAAAATAATTCCCTGCTCTGCGCGCTCCACATCATTATCCGCCGCTGCAAGCAGCTTGGAAACTACGCTCTCAATATCATCGCCGATATATCCGGCCTCCGTAAGGGAGGTTGCATCCGTGATCGCCAGAGGCACGTCCAGAAGACGGGCAAGCGTTTTCACAAGATAGGTCTTGCCGCATCCGGTCGGCCCGATCATAAGCATATTGGATTTCTCGATCTCAATCTCATCCATCGTATCTGTCGCGACCCGTTTATAATGATTGTAGACGGCTACGGACATGACCTTTTTCGCATAATCCTGACCGATCACATAGTCGTCGAGCTGCGCCTTGATCCTGTGCGGCGCCGGAATATTCCGGATATCAAGAACAGGTATCTCCTTCTTTTCCTCTTTCTTCTTTTTCTTTACCTTATGCTTTGGCGACATCATATTCTGGAGGTCCTCCATGTTCAGGAACTGAACCCCGGGCATATTGATCATATTGCTGTAGTCCAGATTGCTGTTTGTCACCATGTCAAAGCTTTTCTGCATACATTCGGAGCAGATGCAGATGCCGTTCGGCATCTCGATCATTTTGCCGGCCTTACTCTCCGGCCTGTGGCACATAAAGCAGACCTTCTCATAATCCTGCTTATCCTCGTTTTCTTTATTTTCTTCCAATTCATTTTTCTCTTTTTCTGACATATTCTTTCCTCGTTTCTATGGAGTGTTACTTTTTATTATCCTTCTATTCTTCCAGCATCGCAAGAAAATTCTCTTCCGAAAGAACCGGTACGCCCAGTTCCTTCGCCTTCCGGTTTTTCGCGGATGCAGATTCCGTGTCATTGTTGATCAGATAATCGGTTTTCTTTGATACGGAGCCTGTAACCTTTCCGCCCAGGCGCTCGATCAGCGCTTTCACTTCGTTCCGGTTGGAAAAATGATGGACGCTTCCTGTGATGACAAAGCTTTTCCCTTCCAATGTCCGGGCACTCTGCTCTTTCTCCTGTTCCTGAAGCTTTAATTCTCCCAGGAGATTTAAAAATTTCTGTCTTTTCCCATTATCTGCAAAAAAATCCACATAGGATTTCGCAATGACCGGACCGATCCCGTCGATCGCATTCAGAGCCTCCTCATCCGCTTCCAAAAGCTTCCCTGTATCATAGTCAAAGGCCCGGCAGATCAGCTTCGCATTGGACGAACCGATATTTGGAATACCGACTCCATACAACACCCGATCCAGCGTTGTCCCGCGGGCGTTCTCCACACTCTGCAGGATATTTTTACAGGACTTCTCACCGAATCCCTCCATCCCGCAAATCGTATCAGCATAACGGTCAAGCCTGAATATATCCGCCGGTTCCTGTATCAATCCATGGCCAATGAATTTCTCCAGTGTCATCTCCGAGAGTCCTTCGATGTTGAGGGCGTCCCGGTTCACCAGAAGCGAAAATGCTTTGATCTGCTTCGCCGCGCAATCCGGATTCATACAGTAGAGCGCTTTCGCTTCCCCGAGCTTCCGGATCTTCGTACTGCCGCCGCACGCCGGACAGACCTCCGGAATCCCGCGCACGCCGCTTCGCGTCAGGTTCTCCGCGATCTGAGGAATGATCATATTTGCCTTATAAACCTCGATCTCGTCGCCGATCCCAAGCTCCAGCTCTTCCATGATACTGATATTGTGCACGCTGGCTCTGGAAACTGTCGTACCTTCCAGTTCTACCGGTTCAAAGATTGCCACCGGATTGATAAGTCCTGTTCTGGACGGACTCCATTCGATCTCCTTTAGAACCGTCTTTCTCGTCTCATCCTGCCATTTGAACGCAAAGGAATCTCTCGGAAACTTTGCTGTCCTTCCAAGGGACTGTCCATATGCAATATCATCATAGATGAGAACCAGCCCGTCGGATGGAAAATCGTTGGATACGATCTTATCTGCAAAAAACTGCACCCGATCCCGCACCGTATCCGCCGTCACGGCATAATGCTCCACAACCGGGAACCCCTGCCCCGAAAGCCACTCAAACTGCTTCAGCCGTGAATTATGAAAGTCTACGCCGTCCGCACGGACAAGGGAAAATGCGAAAAACTGCACGTTTCTTTTCGCAGTGATCTCATTGCTTAACTGACGCACGGAACCGCTGCAGAGATTCCGTGGATTTTTATATTTTGCATCCGCATCCGGGATCTCCTGATTGATCCTTTCAAAATCACGGTAGCCGATCACTGCCTCCCCGCGCAGGACCAGCTCTCCTTTATATTCGATTTTAAGCGGAATATTCTGAAATACCCGCGCATTATTTGTAATGACCTCGCCGACCTCTCCATTTCCTCTCGTTACTGCTTTAAAAAGCTCCCCGTCACGATAGGTCAGGACGATCGTAAGTCCGTCCAGCTTCCACGACATCACCGCCTTCTGGCTGCCTGTAAATGCGATCAGCTGCTCCACATCCTTTGTCTTATCCAGCGACAGCATGGGACTTTCGTGCCGCTCCTTCGGGAGCTCGCTGAGCACCTCATAGCCGACGTGCACGGTCGGACTGTTCGACAAGGTTATGCCAAGCTCCGCCTCCAGTGCGGCAAGCTCATCATACAGCGCGTCGTATTCCAGATTGCTCATGATCTCCGACGCATCCTGATAATATGCTTTAGACGCTTCATTCAGAAGCTTTACCAGCTCCTTCATGCGTTTCTTTTTCCCATTCATGATCTGCTCCCCCTTGTCAATTCGTCAAGCTCCGTAAGCTCCCGCTCCGTAAGAGGCCGCCATTTCCCCGGTTTCAGATCGCCGAGCTCAATGTTCATGATCCGCTCCCGTTTCAGCCTCACGACCTCATAGCCAAGCGCTTCGCACATTCTCCGTATCTGACGGTTCAGCCCCTGTGTCAGAATGATGCGGAACGTGTATTTCCCCGCTTTCCATACCTTGCAGCTCCGTGTGACCGTATCAAGGATCGGCACGCCCTGCGACATCCTGCGGATAAAATCTTCCGTAACCGGACGGTCCACTTTCACAAGGTACTCCTTCTCGTGATGATTCCCGGCGCGCATGATCTTATTCACAATGTCCCCGTTGTTCGTCATCAGGATCAGCCCCTCCGAGTCTTTATCGAGACGTCCGACCGGATAAATCCGCACCGGATAATCAACATAATCTACGATATTATTCTTCACCCTTTTTTCGGCGGTGCACTCCACGCCCGCCGGTTTGTGAAAAGCAAGAAGCACCATCGGATCCCTGCGGCTGACGATCTTTTTGCCGACACGGATCTCCTGACTTGCAGGGATCACTTTCATCCCCATCTGAGCCGTTTCGCCATCCACACGAACACGCCCCGCTCCGATCAGCCGGTCCGCCTCCCGCCTGGAACAGATTCCCGATTCACTTAAATACTTATTCAGGCGCACCGCCTGATGATCATCCTTGTTCTCGAATGCTCTGCGGATCCTACTCTCCATTCGACGCCTCCCCGAATAATTGATACAGGCTCTGATCCTTCATAAATCCATTCATATCATAGAGAAACAATACGTCCGTAATACTTTCCTCATCGATCAGCTCCGCCAGATCGCCGTTCCACAGCGCCGGATCGATGACGACGATCTCACGGTAATACGGCGTCAGAAACGGAACAAAGCAATTCGCATAATCGTTTTTCAAAACGAGCAGCCTTCTCTCGTCAGACGAAGTTGTCCGGATCCGGATCTCCGACTGACTTCCATTCAGGAAAACATCGTATTTCTTCTTTGTCCCCAGAGCTTCTGAAGAATACAGGGAAGCGGATTTCAGATCATCGTCCATATATTCCGCCACATACTTCGTGTCGTCGTTTGTCGGAACATAAATATAGATCTTTTCTTTTTTGCTTCGTTTAAATCCGCTCCTGGCGGCCAGATTCCCGGTAAACTCTTCCGTCACCGCATATTTCTTATATTCTACCATATACTCGGATTTGATTTCCAGAGCATCCATAGCCGTCTGAAACGCATAGTACGCCCCTAAGGTCGTCCAGCGGTTATCCGTCCGGTAATAAAGCTCCTCCGCCGCATGCTCCCGCAGCGTCTCCGAGACATTGATCCACGTAAGCTGTTCATCCATCATTTCCTGCAATTCGTTCATCCAGACACGCTGGGAGGAATCCACTGCACCGGAAGGGAGCTTGCTCTTCATGATCTCCGCCCCGTTCGGCGCGATCAGCATATGACAGTTCAGATCGGAATAATCCTTACAAAACTGCCGGATAGCTTTGATATTATCCTGATAACAGCTTCCCGCCTGAATCTGATTCTCCTCCAGAAGGTACCCGTCCGACCCGATATATACGTTGTCCGATTCCTTCTGTCCCATAAGGCGCAGGAAACTGGTGCGTATCTTCGACCAGAACGGCCGGAGCACAAACTGATCCTTCAGGTAATCCTCTACCTGTCCGGCAAGCGTGCCGTCCAGCAGCTTTTCTGTTGAATACTGGGGCGCCTGTGCAAGGACACGCTCCTCTGTGTTTGAATACGCCCTGTCCTTTTTGACAAAATCCGACACACTGAATAACACAATGCAGAGCAGAAAAAGCAGTCCAAGGAATACACAGATTTTTCTTTTTCTAATTCCAGACATAATAATTCCCCGTTCCCGTCACAATAAATGCGATACAGATAAACAGTAACAATAAATAGACCGCGCAGCTGACGGCAACCTTCTCTTTTCCCCTGCGCATACATAATCCATTGAAAAACCGGTACGCATACGGGGTAGAGAATATCCCGCAGATCACAAGCAGGATAAAATTACTCCGCAGCAGATATGCCGCCTGCACATCCGCGATACCGGCTCCGCCGATCGTAAACATGATCCCGATATACCGCAGCGCCCCCTTGACGGAGCTGCTGAAGAAAAATACCCATCCAGGCGCCGTCAGCAGAAGCATGAAGATCCTTCGCAGCCACCCCGGAAAGCGGCGCAGCACTTTCGCATACAGAAGCCGCTCAAGAAAGAGCAGCACGCCGACATAAAATCCCCACACAATATAATGAAGGGAAGCGCCATGAAGCAGGCCAAACAGCGCTCCGGAGATCAGAAGGTTCAGCATTACCCGGACTACTCCTCCTTTTGCCCCTCCGAGCGGTTCATATATGTAATCGCGAACCCAGCTCACAAAGGTGATATGCCATTTCCGCCAGAATTCTGCAAATGTCGAAGCCATATACGGATAGCGGAAATTCTCCGGAAGGTCAAATCCGAACATCTTTCCAAGGCCGATCGCCATATCCGTATATCCGCCAAGTTCAAAATAGATTTCGAAAGAAAAAGCAATACAGCCAAGCCATGCCGTAGCAGCCGAGATCACGCTTCCGGACGCATAATTCTGAACATAGGAAAACATCTCCCCGCAGGTCGATGCAAGTATTACTTTTTTGGAAAGACCGCGTATGAAATACATCACGCCGTCCCCGAATCTTCTCCAGCTCTCCCTTCTGTGGCGGAGCTGCTGCCGGAGCATCCCGTATCTCACGAGCGGTCCCATGGAAATCTTCTGGAACATTCCAATGAACAGGCCGAAATTCACAAAATTGTGCTCCGCCTCCACATCTCCCTTTCGGATATCGACCAGGTAAGAGATTCCCTGCAGCGTAAAAAATACAAGCCCCAGCGGAAGTCCCGGCGAATGATATACGATATTCGCATGGAGGATACGATTTAGCATATCCAAAAAGAGCCCCGAATATTTAAAAAGAATGAGGATCAAAACATTTCCGGCAACTGCGATCACAAACGGCGCCCGTCCCGATCTTCCCTCCATTTCCTTTCTTTCAATCTCCATTCCCGACAGATAATTGAAAAGAACAGAGAGGACCAGCAGCACAACATAGATCTGGTCGCCCCATGCATAGAAAACGAGACTGAGCGCAAACAGGATCAGATTCTTCGCGCGCCGCGGCGTAATATAATACAGAAGAAGCGCAGCCGGCAAAAATATTAAAATAAATGAAAGACTGTCAAAACACATATTCACGATTCTTTACCTCTATTTCAGGCTGTTCAGAAACTCATGTTCCAGGGACATCGCATCCTCCGACACCACATACAAAACATAAGTCCCCTGCCGCTTTATTACTGCATTTCTTAAAAGCGCCGTCTGCTCCGTGTCCGCATTCTCAAAGATCTCAAGCTGACTTTCCAAACGCTGATTCATTGCCTTTATCACCCGGTCGGAATTGCGGTCGTCCTCCGTCTGCACAACGAAAAGCTCCGCCGCATCTCCCTTTTCTTCCGTCGCCGCGTAATAGAACTTCAGACAGTCTTTCGGGGATATATCCAGAAGCATCTGCCCTTCCTCCGCAAACTGCGGTTCCATATCGTCCATAAAGCCGCTGGCCTCCAGATTCGACGTCACCACGTCAAATACGGTTCCGGATGGATTCTCACGCCAGAACAGCCAGACTGCGAATATAACGGTCAGAAGTATTACCAGATATTTCAGAACGCTGATGACCGAAGTTACTGTATTTTCCTTCATAATAACCCTGCCATTTCTATCAGACGCTCCGCACAGGCTTCATAATACTCCGCCTTTAATGTCACGCCGTCTGATTCGTACATGTCATCATTTACACAGGTGCTTGTATCGATCGCCAGCAGATTATTCTCCCTGCAAAGCTCCCTGAGGGCGCTGTTATATTTGTCCACACTCTCATATGCATCGCTGATAGAATAAGCGGCCGGTTTGACCGGAGGGATCAGCACCGCATAGATCGTCGTGTCGGAAAAGGAACGCTGTACGTCCACGATCATCTTTTTATATTCTTCCCGGAACAGATCGATATCTCCATTTGTCTCCGGAATATCCTCGCTTCCCAAAAATACAAAAAGCACCTTTGGATTCAGTCCCAGCGCCGCGTCCATCTGCGTCTGCAAAGTCTCTTCATCTGTAAGCAGGACGCCCTCCTCCGCCACAACATTGGAAGCGCCAAGCACCCCGTTATCTACAAACGCCTGTGCAGACGTTCCGCCCATGACAACTGCTCCCGCTTCCGAAAATGTCTCCGAAGCCGTCATACCGCTCTCTTCGCGCTGACGCCGCTCCGCCTCCACGCGGTCCAGATCATCGATTTCCTTCTCGATCGGAGCTACTTTGGTCTGCTCCATCTTCCGGATCACGCGGACGCCTTTAGACGGATCCACTTTCCTGCTGCCGACCACAAAAACGATGACTGCCGTTACTGCCGCCGCAAGGACGATCACTGCCACCGCGATTGCTATTTTTACTTTTCCGGGTATTCTATCCAGATACTTTCTCATTCTGCTCTCCGCCTGTCAAAATTAAGTACTTTTATATGCTTTCATAAAACAAACCATACTATGCGCGCGGCCTGAACGCGCCCGGAAAACTCCCTGTCAGAGCTCCCCTTCCTGTCCATGATAACATATAGACATGATACAGATTTCTACAAAAAAAGTCAATGTCATGGTGCATTTCCCGCGCGAATTTGCTATACTTCCAATAGAGCATATGATTATACGATTTGGAGGTATCTATGATTTCTTTGGAACTTGATACAAAAGATATCATGAAAAAGCTGCTGCTCGGCTCAGATTTCGACCACTTCCTTCTCGTGGAAGGAACTGTGACGACCTTTGCTTCCTTTCGGATCAGCGGAAAGCTTCAGGATGACTTCCTCGACGCAGCCGAGAAGGAGGCTCTGTATGGCCGCGAATATGGTTACTGGGGAGATTTCAAGTCCTTTTTTCTTTCTGTTATAAAAGGGAAAAAGACGCCTCTCAGTTTCAAGTTTGTTTTTACCATGTCGCCGGGGCAGATCCGCACCTTTGCCAGACAGGAGGGAATCCATATCCGGCCTGATGACGTGCAGGGATTGTATATGAACCTTGTTTTCGACGGTCAGAACCTCAATTGCATTACCGGAACATCCATGAAGGTTTTCTCGCTGGACAAATCTCTGGAACAGGCGTGGGATCAGAAGATACGCAGCTTTTTATAAAAATTTAATATTCTTTATGTTTTTGTTAGCACTCATTGCGAAAGAGTGCTAATTTTTTGTTGACTTTTGCTTTTTCACGTATTAATATTAGTCTCATGAACAAAAAAATTTGAAGGAGTGTATACGATATGGCAAATAAACATGGTAATTTATCTATTAACAGCGACAATATTTTCCCTATTATAAAGAAGTGGCTCTATTCTGACCACGATATCTTTTATCGCGAGCTTGTATCCAACGGCTGCGATGCGATCACAAAATTAAAAAAGCTTGAGGCGATCGGTGAATATACCTTTGCCGACGACTACAAGCCTCAGGTGAAGATCATAGTAAATCCAAATGAGAAAACGATAAAATTCATTGATAATGGTATCGGTATGACTGCAGATGAGGTTGAGGAATACATCACGCAGATCGCTTTTTCCGGCGCAGCCGAGTTCATTGAGCAGTACAAGGACAAGGCAAGCGACGACCAGATCATCGGGCATTTCGGACTTGGCTTCTATTCTGCTTTCATGGTGGCCGACGAGGTAGTGATCGATACGCTTTCCTATATAGAAGGCTCCGAACCGGTACACTGGACATGCGACGGCGGTACGGAATACGACATGTCCACGGGCGACTATGCAGAGGTTGGTACGACGATCACACTGTACCTGAATGAGGACAGCCTTGAATTCGCAAACGAATATCGCGCCCGCGAGGTACTCGACAAATACTGCGCTTTCATGCCGGTTGAAATCTTCCTTGAAAATGCGACGGCCGAGGAACAGTATGAGACAATTCCGGAGGACGAATTAAAGGATGATGATAAGGTCATCGAGCACATCCATGAGGACGCCAAAATGGAAGAAAAGGAAAATGAGGACGGTACCAAAGAGATGGTCGAGGTCTCCCCTGCACAGGAGAAAGTCAGGATCGTGAAACGTCCGGTTTCCCTGAGCGAGCCGCATCCGCTGTGGACAAAGCACCCAAACGACTGCACAAAGGATGATTATATCGATTTCTACCGCAAGGTTTTCATGGATTACAAGGAGCCTTTGTTCTGGATCCATCTGAACATGGACTATCCGTTTAACTTAAAGGGAATCCTGTATTTCCCGAAGATCAACACGGAGTACGACTCCATCGAAGGAACGATCAAATTATACAACAATCAGGTATTCGTCGCGGATAATATCAAAGAGGTGATCCCTGAGTTCCTGATGCTGTTAAAGGGCGTCATCGATTGTCCGGATCTTCCGCTCAACGTATCCAGAAGCGCGCTTCAGAATGACGGCTTTGTAAAGAAGATCTCCGACTACATCACAAAGAAGGTCGCAGACAAGCTCACCGGAATGTGCAAGACAGACCGCGAGTCCTACGAGAAATACTGGGACGATATCAGTCCGTTCATCAAATTCGGATGCCTGAAGGATACCAGATTCTGTGACCGCATGAGCGATTATATCCTGTTCAAGAATCTCGATCACGATTACATGACGCTCAAGGATGTTGCAGAAAAGGCCGGCGGTTCTCTGGAAGAGCCGGAGACGGCAGACGCTTCCGACAATGCCGAACCTGAGAATGCAGATGGTTCCGGAAATACTGAGCCGGAAACGGCAGACGCCTCCGACAATAAAGAACCGGAAAAGACAACGATCTACTATGTTACGGACGAACAGCAGCAGAGCCAGTATATCAATATGTTCAGGAAGGAAGGCATGGACGCCGTTATCCTTGACCATAATATTGATTCTGCATTCATCACCAATCTGGAGCAGCGCAATCAGACTCTCACATTCCAGCGTATCGACGCTGATCTGACCGATGATCTGAGGGCGGAGGAATCCTCCGAAGCTGCTGCAGCAATTATTGAAAAGGCAGATGATCTGACAGAAATCTTTAAAAATGCGCTTTCCAACGACAAGCTCACAGTAAAGGTTGAGGCATTGAAGGATTGTTCCGTTTCCGCAATGCTGACGCTCTCTGAGCAGTCCAGACGTATGCAGGAGATGATGAAGATGTATGGAATGGTCGGCATGGATCCGTCCATGTATGGAACAGACGCAACCCTGATCCTGAACGCCAACCATCCGCTTGTAGCATACGTGCTGGATCATAAGGATTCTGAAAATACGCCTGTGATCTGCCAGCAGCTTTACGATCTGGCAACTCTTGGCAACCGTCCTCTGAATCCTGAGGAAATGACGAAATTTGTTGAACGCAGCAACAGGATCATGTTATTATTGACACAGTAATGATGTAAAGGAGCATTTTCTGTGGACAGAAAGAAAGAAATCCAGAAACAGGCGGAGCCGGATGACATCCGCATCCGCTCCGCAAAAATACAAAAAGAAAAGCCTCCGGTGTCGGAGGAGGAACTGAACGAAGGTATGATTAAAGCCTACATCGGACCGAAGGCAGATAAGATGTATGACAAGACCATCCGCGGCCGTGGCATCAACATCTTTGCCATCATCTTTACCTATTTTTACATGATATACCGCAAGATGTACCTTCAGGCCCTCGGCGCCTATGTGATCGTGACGATCCTTGTGTCCGTCATTCCGGACGCCCTTTCACTCAGTAATGTAATGACGTCATGGTTTAACGGGATCTGCACATTTCTGCCCGGCTTCTTCTTCTATCCGCTTTACAGGCGGCACGTAAAAAAGAAGATCGCGCATATCAAATCAAGCGTGCCGGGGCTCAACTACAACAAGCTGGTTGCAGTCAGCGGGACAGAGGGCGGAACAAATGTCATGGTTACAGCAATCTTCGTAATCATCTATCTGGTATTTATGATCTCTATGATCGCAGGAATGCTTGGATTTACACTTGGATAATGCATATGATAATCCTGATGAGGGACGGTGATAAGCCGCCCCTCAAATAATTCGTCTTCCTTGCTTTATTTCATCTTCTTAATTCTTACTTTTCCTGACTGTCCTTTTCTCCGCAAGAGCTTCTTATACGATGTATATTTGCTCTTCGGCACATAGATCTTTGCCGAACCCCGGATTCCGTACAGTGCATTCTTCTCCACAGTCTTTAAGGTCAATGTCTCGATCGTCAGCTTTTTAAGCTTCGCACACTTCTTAAAGGCATTGGATGCGATGCCCGTCACTTTAAAGCTGTACCCCTTGATCGTAACCTTCTTTGGGATCACAACACTTTTTGCATTTGAAACCCCGACCACAGACACAGTTCCCTTCGACGCGGACGCCTTTGTAATGCGGTATTGGATCCCATCCACAGTATAGGAGGAGCCCTTCTTCGGTATCACATTTATCCTGTAAGTTGTGCTTCCCCCGGCGTAAGATACCTTTATTGTCTGCTTTCCGCATTTATTCTTTTTGTAACCGGAGCACATGGAAGAGGTCATATTCACATATGTGGTGCTTCCGTCGCTGAACGTCAGTTTCAGAACGCCATTTCCAACGGAAAACTTACTTCCCTTTGGGAAACTCTTCTTTGGGGAGCTATATACGGAAATCTTCTTCACATAAAGATGATATCTTCCGTAGGAATGTGTCAAATGGTCATTCGCAAAGAAGAATACCGGCGTCCCATAGTAGGAATAGGTCTTCTGCGCGGTTGACTTCTGCGCGTTTTCATATACATTTCTGCAGTCCCATGTCACATCCATATATCGCCAGGAGCCGCCAATCCATACCATGTTCCATGCATGGTTTGTCACAGCCGCCGTGCTGCTGCTTCCGTCATCGCCGTACCCTTCGATGTACAGACACGGAATCCCGACAGAAGTCAGCATGATCTCCATAAGCCTCGCATATCCGCCGCAGACGCCCCTTTTATACTTATATACATAAAATGGATTATTCTGCTTCTGTACATCTACATAACCTACTGCCGCCGCATCACAATCATAGGAGATATTCTTGCAGATCCAGTCATGGATCTTCCGAAGCTTCGCTTCATCGCCGGAAACATTGGCCGTAAGGCGCTTTGCCTGCGCGGTGATCTTAGATAAATAACTGCTGTACTGAAAGCTGTTCGTACAGTAAACGGCTGGAACCCGGTTATACCAATTCGGATTTACAGCTGAGGATATCGTCTGTCGTGCCTTGCTCTCATCGGTATAATATGAAGATACAAACTGCGCTCCTGCATCCGTTGTCCGGATGGTGTAATGCGCCAGTTCCTTTGCAGAGGTACTCTGCGGGGTGTCCCCGCGCATCAGATATACGTCGTACTTAGCTTTTTTCAGGTCGCTCAGATCTACAGACAGCTTCCCATCCGCGATCGTCGTATATGCGGATTTCAAAAGTCCGCTGTCTGATACGGATCCATATTGATAAACCTGAATCTGCCAGCAGACATTGGCATCCGCCGTACTGTCCTTGTAAGTCGCCGAAAGCGTCCTGCCGTCCAGCTTCAATGACCATTTCTGCGGAGAATTGAGTTCGCTGTTCGTTGCCTCCGTCACCGCTGAAGCGCCGGTAGTCCCCTGAAGAACGCCGGAGCTGCTGCTTCTTACATCTGACGAGACGGAATCCTCCACTGTGAGCGCCGCTTCCGTCGGCTGATTATAAGGTACTTCCTGTATCATCTGGGCGTCACTTAGTCCGCAGACCTTTGCCGCATAAGCAGAAAAGCGTTCCGACTCTCCTGCCGAAACGCTCATGCTCATTATAAACAGACACACAAACAGAAAAGGAAACCGTATTCTATTCTTCCTGTGATTCATATCGATCAACTCCTGTTGCCGCCAAATAGATTCGATAGCTTTGGCATTATCGGTCGAGGATCTCTGTCAGGATCTGATTCACCATGCCCGGATTGGCCTTCCCTTTCATAGCCTTCATCGTCTGCCCGACAAGAAATCCCATCGCTTTTTTCTTTCCTGCTTTATAGTCTAACACAGATTGCGGGTTGTCCGCCACTATTTTTTCAATTGTCTCTCGAAGAGCCCCTTCATCGTTCACCGTCTTAAGGCCCTTTTCCTCAACATACTGATCCGGATCGATGTTCTCATCAAACATGATCTCAAATACTTCCCTGGCTACGCTGTTGTTGATCGTCCCTGCATCCACAAGATCGATCAGCTTCGCAAGATTCTCCGGGGAGAATCTCAGATCATTGGGCTCGACAGACCTTTCCTTCATCAGACGGAGTGTCTCCCCCATGAGCCAGTTGGCTGCCTTTTTAGGTTTCCCGCAGATCGCTGTTGTCTCCTCGAAAATATCCGCCATATGCCTGGACTCCGTAATGATCCCGGCGTCATATTCCGGAATCTTAAATTCCTTCTTATAGCGCTCCAGCTTCGCCGTTCTGAACTCCGGTTCCTGCGCCTTGATCCGACGGATCCACGCATCATCGATCACGATCGGTACAAGATCCGGCTCCGGAAAATAACGGTAATCCTGCGCGTCCTCCTTGGAACGCATCGCATAGGACGTCTCCTTGTTGTCGTCCCACCTTCTTGTCTCCTGAATCACCTTTTTGCCCTCTTCTATGCGTTCGATCTGGCGTTCCCGCTCGCCCTCGATGGCGCGCGCGATCGCCTTGAAGGAATTCAGGTTCTTCATCTCTGTCCTCGTGCCAAATTCGGCAGCTCCAAATTCTCTTACAGACAGATTGACGTCTGCCCTCATGGAACCTTCCTGAAGCTTGCAGTCGGACGCGCCAAGATACTGGATGATCAGACGAAGCTTCTCAAGATAAGCGATCACCTCTTCCGCAGAACGCATATCCGGCTCCGAAACGATCTCGATCAGCGGAACGCCGCTCCGGTTGTAATCTACAAGCGAGGTGTCGTCCCACTCATCATGCACCAGCTTCCCGGCGTCCTCCTCCATATGCATCTCGTGAATGCCGATCTTCTTCACCGTATCGCCAGCCTCAATCTCCACATAGCCATTTCTCGCGATCGGCAGATACAACTGGGAAATCTGGTAATTCTGCGGATTGTCCGGATAGAAATAGTTTTTGCGGTCAAATTTGCAGACTCTTGTAATATCACAGTTCAGCGCCAGTCCGACCGCCATGGCATAATCAACCACCTGTCTGTTCAATACCGGAAGGGAACCCGGCATACCGGTGCAGACCGGACAGGTATGCGTATTCGGCGCTCCTCCGAAAGCAGTACTGCAGGAGCAGAAAATCTTCGTCTTTGTTGCGAGCTCTACGTGAACCTCAAGACCGATGACTGTCTCATATTGCTTTGCCATCTTATTTCTCCCCCTTTCTGAGCATTCCAACCAGCGCCATCTGCGACGGAATTACATGCTTCTTTCCGGTGATGCATTCATAAGTGTACGCCGCCCGGATGATCTTCTTTTCTTCAAAGCAGTTTCCTATAAGCTGCATACCGATCGGAAGTCCGTCCTTATCCATTCCAACCGGAACAGAAATTCCCGGAAGACCTGCCAGATTCACAGAGATTGTGTAGACGTCCCCAAGATACATCTGGATCGGATCGCTTAAGCTCTTTCCAAGCTTCGGCGCCGTTGTCGGCGCCGCCGGAGCCAGTATCATGTCATATTTTGCAAATGCTTTATCGAAAGCTTCCTTGATAAGCGCTTTTACGCGCAGCGCCTTCAGATAGTAAGCGTCATAATATCCGGAACTGAGTACAAAGGAGCCAAGCATGATCCTGCGCTTTACCTCCGCCCCGAAGCCTTCCGAACGTGACTTTTTGTACATGTTGTGAAGTCCTTCATATTTCTCCGTACGATATCCGTACTTCACGCCGTCAAAACGGGACAGGTTCGAGCTCGCCTCCGCGGAAGCGATCACATAGTAGGCCGGGATCGCATACTCCACAAGTCCAAGGTCAAATTCTTCAAGCTCCGCCCCTGCTGCTCCAAGCTCCTTTGCAGCCGAAAGGATCCGCTCCTTTACTTCTTTATTCAGACCTTCTCCAAAATAGTCCTTCGGGATCCCGATCTTCATACCCTTTACATCATTTACAAGCGCGCTTGTGAAATCCGTATCGTCCCTTGCGACAGAAGTGCTGTCCTTCTTGTCATGGCTCGAGATCACTTCAAGAATCGCCGCCGCATCTGTCACGTCCTTTGCAATGGGGCCGATCTGGTCCAGCGAAGACCCGTAGGCGATCAATCCATAGCGGGAAACCGTTCCGTATGTCGGCTTGATACCAACCACTCCGCAGAAGGAGCCCGGCTGGCGGATCGAGCCGCCGGTGTCGGATCCAAGCGCATAAAAGCATTCATTTGCAGCTACCGCCGCGCAGGATCCGCCGGAAGAACCGCCCGGCACATGCTCCAGATTCCACGGATTTTTCGTCACGCCATAGTATGAGGTCTCCGTTGTGCTTCCCATGGCAAATTCATCCATGTTCGTCTTGCCGATCACGACGGCTCCTGCCCTCTCAAGGTTTCGCACAGCCTCCGCCGTATATGTCGGAACAAAATTATTCAGGATCTTAGAGCTGCAGGTCGTAAGCAGTCCTTTGGTACACATATTGTCCTTGATAGCTACCGGTACTCCGGCCAGCGGGTCGGCGAGCTCCCCTACGTCGATCTTATGCTGTACCTCATCCGCTCTTTTAAGAGCGCCCTCTCTATCCAGCGTCACATAGCTGTGCACATCCCTCTCAACCGCGTCGATCTGATCAAATACGGCCTCCACGGCCTCCCGGGCGGTTACTTCGCCGGACTTTATTTTCCTGCCGAGCTGAACGGCTGTCAGATTCATCATATCCATTTTCTTCGCCCTCCTACACAAATGTCTTCGGCACCTCAAAACTGCCGTCCTTCTGCTGCGGGGCGTTGGAAAGGATCGCATCCCTGTCATCCCCGTTTGCCACAACATCCTCGCGGAACACATTGTTTACCGGAAAAACATGCGACATCGGTTCAATGCCTGCCGTATCAAGCTCATTCAATGTATCAATATAATCCAGCATCTTCTCCATGTCCGCCTTTGCATTCTCCTTCTCTTCCCCGGAGAGCTCCAGCTTGGCAAGAATACCGACATATTCAATCGTCTCATCTGATATTTTATTTGCCATTTGAAACATCCTTTCTGTCATTTCGTCATAAAAATATTTGTCCCGGTCTGCGCTGAGCTGCATATCCTGCATGTCTGAAGCCGCAGTTCAATCCTGCGCCCTTTTACGGCTCGAGCCTGGTAAGATCACGCGGATATAACGTTGTCTCGCGTACATTTTCCTCTCCGAGAAGCTTCATCGTCAATCGTTCAAGGCCGATTCCAAGTCCGCCATGCGGCGGCATTCCGTGCTTGAATGTATCGAGATAATGATCCATTCCTTCCGGCGACATGCCTCTCTTCCCGAGCTTATCCATCAGCATCGGGTATTCATGGATCCGCTGGCCTCCTGTCGTGATCTCCATTCCGCGGAACAGAAGGTCGAAGCTGAGTGTATATCCCGGGTCTTCCGGATCATCCATCGCATAGAACGGACGTTTTTTGGATGGATAATGTGTTACGAACACGAAATCCGCATCGTATTCTTCCTTAAAATATCTGCCGATCAGGGTCTCCTCCTCCGGCTCCAGATCAAAGGGATTCTTCATCCGGCGGCTGTACTTCTCTGAGACAAGCCGTTTTGCCTCATCAAAGCGAACTGCCGGAATCTCATCTGTCTTTGGCAGCTCCACATTTAAAATACGGAGTTCATTGGCATAATCTCTTTCCAAAAGTTTCATCGTATACTGGAGAAATCCGGTCTCCATCGCCATGATATCTTCAAATCCATCGATATAGCCCATCTCGAAATCAAGGCTCGTATATTCATTCAGGTGTCGTTTTGTATTATGCTTCTCTGCGCGGAATACAGGTCCCGTCTCAAAAACGCGGTCAAACACGCCGACCATCATCTGCTTATAAAACTGCGGGCTTTGTGCCAGCACAGCAGGTCTGTGGAAATAGTCCAGCTTAAAGATATTGGCGCCGCCCTCGGCTCCCTTCGCCCCGATCTTTGGCGTGTGGATCTCGGTAAAATTCTGCTCATAGAGAAAATCACGAAATCCCCTTGTGATCCCTTCCTGAATCTTAAATTTCGCGCGCTCACGGACATTTCTCAGGGAAATCGAACGGTAATTCAGCTTAGCCTCGAGGGAAGTATTCAGCTTCCATTTGCCAATCGGAAGGGGAAGCGCTTCTTCCGGCTCCGATAGAATCCTGATCCCCTTCAGCATGATCTCTATCCCATGCGGAGCTCTTGATTCCTCATGGAGGACGCCCGTCACTTCAACCGTACACGCCTCCCGGAGCTGTTTCAGATCAAACGCTGTCTTTCCTTCCTCATATACGCACTGCAGAAGTCCTTCTCTCTTCCGGAGGATCACAAATGCAACATCCCCGATATCGCGGATTGCATGGATCGCTCCGTCCGTTACAACCTCCTGCCCGGACAGCTCTTTGTCAAGAAGCTCTGATATGTCTTTTTTCCCTGTTTCTTTTACGCCTGTCATAAATTTCATTGCTTCGTCTCCTTTCGATATTCACTTTCCGGAACCTTCCGCATGCTCTGGACTTTTCCGCTGCACGCAAAAAGTCCCGGAATATGTTCATATTCCGGGACGGATATTCAGTTTATACCCGCGGTACCACCCGCATTGAATGAGCCCATTCTCATTCCACTTTTGACACGTAACGTGTGTAATCCGTACATACCTACTCTGTCTGATCCTGCCTTCCCCATAGAACCAGATGTTCAATATGTCTGCTCCAGAGTGTTCCCTGTATCTTATTCCCTAAACGGCGCTCTCAGTCGGTGACGCCATATTCCTGTCAGGTTCCAAAGATAAGAGTCTCCTTCCCTGCATTTTGACAAAGATTCGACCTCTCAAACCAAATCTTTGTAAAACATCCTAGCATATTTTCCACGAATATGCAAGATTATTTTTCTGGTCCTGCATTTTGCAAACTACTACTCTGGTTTCTTGCCTGTTCAAACGCCTGGTCAAGATCCTCGATCAGATCCTCCACATCCTCGATGCCGATCGACAGCCGCAGCAGATTGCCCGTAATTCCAATCTTATCCTGTAATTCTTTGGAATAAGACTCATGTGTCATTGTCGCAGGGCGGCAGATCAGAGATTCAACGCCGCCGAGGCTTACTGCGAATCCGAATAATTCCAGATGAGCCACAAATGTCTTCAGATCATAGCTGTCTTCATTGAAAGTAAAAGATATAACGGCTCCGTATCCGCTTGCCTGCTCATCCTGAATATTTTTATTCCTGTGCCCGCTAAGTCCCGGATAAAAAACTTTCTCCGCAGCGCTGTGCCCTTCCAGATATTCAGCGATCTTCTGTGCATTCTGCTGATGTCTGTCCATACGAACGCCAAGCGTTTTCATACCCCTCATCAAAAGGAAAGCGTCCAGCGGCTGAAGGATTCCTCCTAATGTATTACTGATAAACTTCATTCTGTCATAAAGCTCATCATCATCTGTGATAACAAGACCTGCCAGAATATCGGAATGACCCGCATAAAATTTAGTTGCAGAATAAACCACGATATCGGCGCCCAACTCCAAAGGTTTCTGAAGATAGGAGGTCATGAAGGTATTGTCCACGATAACCAGAATTCCTTTTTTCTTCGCCTCTGCGACAACCCGCCGGATATCTGTAATTTCCAGCAAAGGGTTCGATGGCGTCTCTACAAAAACAGCCTTTACATTTTCATCCGCCTGGCTAAAATCATAGGTATTGAAGTCATCTACCACTTCGTATTCAATTCCACGCTTTTCAAACAGGTTCGAGACAAATCTCCATGTCCCGCCATATACATTATTATTCAGGAGAACCTTCTCCCCCTGACTGATCAATTCAAATACAATACTGGAAGCGGCCATCCCGGACGATGTTGCCAGACAATATTTCGCGCCTTCCATATCCGCTGCAAGCTTCTCAGCCGCCGCCCTTGTCGGATTTCCGCCGCGGGAATAACAAAATTCTCCGGACGTCTCAGTGTCAGGCTGGCAAAATGTTGATGATAGATAAATTGGATAATTTACTGCTGCCTTTCCTGAATCATCTGCTTTTCCACCATGAATTGCAATCGTATTGTACTTCATATTTACTCCCTCTCTCCTAATCGCTCGTTATCTTATTATCCCTATCCATTTAATATGAAATATGACAGATTGAATTATAGTCTCTCATTAAATATTTGTCAATAATAATACATAAAAAAGTTTTAATCCATATCCAGATCAAATCT
>CAZPXF010000008.1:0-38007 GCA_964590945.1 uncultured Lachnospiraceae bacterium
GCGCTTTTAAATATGGTACGGCTGTTGGTATCTCTTACGTGTGTTGTTCCGGAAATGGCAGAAGAACTGCTCTCTTCGGATGTTCCGGATATTGTCTTTGGTAATGTATTTTCTATATCTTTTGTAATCTGGGAAAATCCATTTTTATCCATAATTCCTCCAACCGGATATGACAGGAGAAATCATTGTATAACAAAGAATTGCTGATGTTATATTGAAAATATAACACGATGCACAGATTATTTCAACAGTAAATTTTTTGACGCAATCATATCTATGAGCTGCGGCAAATGCCGGAAAGTATTCTTTTTCCACTCTCTCATGAATACTATAAATGAGGGAGTGTGTTAGATTTGCGGCAAAAAGGACATTTTTTCATTTCCATATTAATCATTATCATCCTTCTGCCATATGTGGTGACGGTTTTCATTCATGGATCAAAGGGAAATGCCGATGAAACCGGCTGGGAGGAATATCTTTTCGGGGAGCTTGCGGAGGAAATTTCCGGGGATTCAGATCTTGAAGCCGTGAAAGCGCAGGCAGTGATCGCGCGGACGAAGCTCTACAAAAAGGCTGCGGACGGAGAGAACCTGAAGGATCTGTATGTCAACCCAAAGGACGCCGAAAAAAGATGGGGCGGCAGCCATTATGAGGAATATTATAAGAAATTTAAACAGGCCATTCAGGAGACAAAGCACCTGGTTCTCATGTATGACGGGGAGCTGATCGATGCATCTTATCATAAGGTCAGCGCCGGAAATACAAGGAGCGCATCAGAGCTTGGGATGGAAGAAAACTACAATTATCTTCAGTCAAAGCAGTGCAATCATGACAAAGAATCCGACGAATTTGCAAAAGAAACTATTTTTACAACTGAAGAACTGGCGGAAAAGCTGGGGTCAGGAAAGGAGGGCGTGGAGACTATAGAAATAAAAAAAGAAGATTCGGCGGGCTATGCGCTTGCAGTGCAAATTGACGGTGAATCGATGAATGGAGAAGAATTTGCCGGGAAGCTGGGTCTGCCGTCGTCTTGTATGAAGATTACTGCTGTCGATAAAAATTTCGTTTTTATGACAAAAGGAATCGGACATGGTCTGGGACTCAGCCAGTATGCGGCGGAGATTATGGCGGAGGAAGGAACAGGATACAGGGATATTCTGGAGTATTTTTATACAGGAGCAGAGATTGCCGACGGCGGAGAAATCGGCGGGCAAAAAGCGGAATGAATTTCAAAATGAAAAATGTATAAGCTTTTTCATTTCTGGCAAAGATATTGTCAGAGGTGATGAAATGAGCAACAACAGTAAAAATCAGAAAAATTCAGGCAGGCAGCAGGGAAAGCAGATCGCTGCAGTTTGTCTTGTCGTATGCTTTGTGGCTGCACTGGCAATTGCAGGAACATATATTTTTAACAGGAATGATTCCATGGGCAGTCAGGCGTCGACAGAAGGGACAGATGACTCCACAGCGGCTCCGGATATATCAAAGGAAGCAAGCCAGAGCAACAGTGATTCCGAAGAAAATGCTGATGGAGATACACAGAGAGAAACAACAGCAGAGACAGCGTCTGATACGATTCAGAACGAAGCTGAAAATGCCGATGATGACGCCAAAACAGAGGATGGAGCGGGAAGTACCATGCAATCCGAAAATGATGTGTCACAGCAGACAAGCGTTGCGCCTCAGGGAGAATTGTCCCTTGCGTGGCCGGTGGATGGAAGCGTTCTTATGAGTTACAGCATGGATAAGACTGTATTTTTCAAGACATTAAATCAGTACAAATACAATCCTGCCATGCTGATCGGCGGAGAAGTTGGCGACGAGGTGAAATCTTCAGCTTCCGGAACGATCTCATCCATCGAGGCAGCGCCGCAGACCGGCACGACTGTTACGATGAACATTGGAAATGGTTATGCGGTCGTATACGGACAGCTGAAGGAGATTTCGGTTGAAGAGGGCGACTATGTGGACGCGGGAGAACTGCTCGGTTATCTGAGCGAGCCTACGAAGTATTATACGGAGGAGGGCTGCAACCTGTATTATCAGGTGCTCGAAAATGGAAATCCGGTGAACCCAATGGATTATCTGGACAGTGAACAGTAAATTGTAGTACGATATAAGTACGGCTTAGATCCTGACGGAATAAGCTGTACTTATTTTTTTGAAGGTGGAAAATGGAACATACAAAGGGTGAAAATTATACATATATCCTCAGATGTGCGGACGGAAGCCTGTACACCGGCTGGACGAATGATCTGAAGCGCCGTCTTGCGGCGCATAATGCGGGGACTGCGTCGAAATACACGAAAACGCGCCGTCCGGTGAAGCTGATCTATTATGAGACATTTGCCTCAAAGCAGGAGGCTATGCGGCGGGAATATGCGATCAAGCAGTTTTCCCGCGAGGAAAAACTGAAGCTGATCCGTTCAAAAGAAATGTGATGGGAGGAATTGAGACATGCGTTTATACATTAAGCAAAGAGTATTTTCATGGGAGGATACCTATGATGTTTACGACGAGGAGGGCAATGTCAGATATAATGTGAAAGGCGAATTTTTTTCTCTGGGGCATCGCCTTCACGTAAGAGATGCGTCCGGTAATGAGATCGGCCTGATCAAGGAGAAGATTCTTTCGGTGCTGACGTGCTTTGAGATTGAGATCGGCGGGAAAAAAGCAGGAAGAATCCAGAAAAAGTTTTCTTTCCTTCATCCCAGATACGAGGTGGATTTTCGAGGATGGCGCGTGGAAGGAAATATGATGGGATGGGAGTATGACGTCTACGATGGATGCAGCTCTGTCGTACATATCTCAAAAAAGATACTTTCATGGGGAGATACATACGCTTTGGAGTTCGCAGACCCGGCAGATGAGCTGGACGGACTCCTGCTTGTAATTGCGATCGATGCGGCTAACTGCACGAAAAAAGAAGCATAATACGCCGAAACGGTCATGGAGTTTATATAATGAGCCGGATTATTCAGTTACAAACTGCATGACAAAACGTTTTTTATCCGTTATAATAGGCACATAGAAACAGAACGTATGTTTGCTTCGGAGGTTGATAAGTATGATCCATGAGAGACGAACCGGGCAGAAGATGAAGCGTGTGTGTGAGGAGAGAGGACTGACTGTACAGGAGATACAAAAGAAGCTGGGAATCGGCGCCCATCAGTCAATTTATAATTGGTTTAATGGGAGATCTATGCCGACATTAGACAATTATTACAGTCTCTGCAAGATGCTGGGTGTGGCGATGGAGAGTATGATCGTAGAGGATACCGGGGACCGGGAACAATCAGTAAGAGAACAGGAAACCGGCGCTGGCGAAGCTGACCGGGACTCCCTGACAGATGAAGGATGCCCTCAAGAGAACATGTCACAGTCAATTTCCGGAACATGTATTTTCCGGACAGACTTCTTTGAAGAGAAGATACGATCCCTGGGGCGGGCGGAGCGGTTCCGGGCAGTTTTTAAAAAACAATGTTTGCTGATCATATAGCCTGTCATTTTCCGCGATTTACGGTAAAGTGATGCCGGAACCATCCCGCACAATTTCAGATTATTTGTGTGCGAGGCGCGAACACATGACAGGACTTCTCACCGGTCATCAGGAGATTATCGAGATGAAAAGGCCCTCAACGGAGTATCCTTTCGTATGCCTGGCAGCAAAAAAGGCTGCGCACTAACCTGCGTGAGCATATCAGCGTTAGTGCGGCAACCTCTTTTAACTTAAGCTTTTTTTAAGATTAGCCAGGCCAGATCGATTACGACTGTAGCTTAGCCAAAGTATCTCTTTAACAGACCTTCAAATGCCTTTCCATGTCTTGCCTCGTCACGAGCCATCTCGTGAACGGTGTCATGGATTGCGTCAAGGTTAGCTGCTTTTGCACGTTTAGCAAGATCGAATTTTCCGGCTGTTGCGCCATTCTCTGCCTCTACACGCATCTCAAGGTTCTTCTTTGTGCTGTCTGTAACAACTTCGCCAAGTAACTCTGCAAATTTAGCAGCGTGCTCAGCCTCTTCATAAGCTGCCTTCTCCCAGTATAATCCGATTTCCGGATAACCCTCTCTGTGAGCAACTCTTGCCATAGCAAGATACATACCTACTTCTGAGCACTCTCCTTCAAAGTTAGCTCTTAAATCTGCAAGGATATCCTCGCTGACGCCCTTTGCAACACCAACAACGTGCTCAGCAGCCCATGTCCTCTCCTCAGTCTGAAGGATGAATTTCTCAGGACCTACATGACAGACTGGGCATTCAGCCGGTGCAGAATCTCCTTCATAAACGTAGCCACATACAGAACAAACATATTTTGCCATAACTTTGATCTCCTTTTCTTTTAAATATTTGAGCACACATTCTTATGTGCAGTTTTTAATAATAGTAACTTTTACTGATTTTAATATACCAGACTTGCGAACGGTTGTCAACAGATATTATATATTTTTTCTCAAAAGATTGAAAAGCCTTTGAGATCAGTGTTCCTGACAACATTCCTCGCATTCGCCGTAAAATGTGACGTCATAATGATGAATCTTTCCGGCGCATTTTTCCGAAGCCGCTGCAGACAATTTCGGGAAATCAGTTGCCTCCACATCCAAAATCCTGCCGCATTTGGAACAGAAGAAATGGAAATGGGGCGTGGTTTTTCCATCAAAACGATCACCGCCATCCGGAGTAGAAATCTTCACGATATCCCCATTGGCTGCGAGAAGATTCAGATTTCGGTAGACAGTACCAAGACTGATATTCGGAAACTGCTTCTTTACATGCATATATACAGTATCGGCTGTCGGATGCTCCCTGGTAGATAAAAGATACTCGCGAATGCATTCTCTCTGTCGGCTGTATTTTAGTGCAGTCATAAATCCCCCTTTTCAATAATAATAATAGTTACTGATTAAATCATATAGAAACAGAACGGTATTGTCAATAGATTTTTGCAAAAAATACCGTGTAGAAATTTCTGCGGAATTGTGTGAAAATATTCTTGAAATAAACTGACGGAAAAATTTCGGTTTTTTCTTAAAAAAGAAATTGACAAATTTGGAAATATACATTTTGCACAAATTTGGAAAATGAAGTCGAAAAACAGAACATATGTATTTTTGAGTTATCCACATTCAAAAACCTTGATTTTTATGAAAAAAGCGATTTATACACAGAGTTATCCACATTATCCACAAAAATTTACGTCAATTTTGTGGATAATTATTTTGAAGAAAAAGAACGAATGTTTTGTGTAAAAATGATAGAAAGAAAAAAATGTCGAAGAAATCAGCAGAAAATCGAATTTTGGAAATATCAATTTTCTGTTATTGATTCGACAAAATTATCTGATAATTTGACCCGAATGACCGGCAAAAGTTTTTTTCATCGAAAAGGGTGCTTTAGTAAAAATAATTTTTCATAAGGTTGCTAAAATATAAAAAAGAGAATATAATATGTAACACGAAAGAAAATACAGGAGGAAACGTGATATGGCAAAGATTAATAAACAGATGACAATGGGCGAGATTCTGATGATTGATATGGATATTGCAAATATTCTTTTGGAAGTGGGTATGCATTGCATTGGCTGTCCGGCACATCAGAGCGAGACTCTTGAGGAAGCTGCAATGGTTCACGGATTGGATGTTGATCTCCTTGTCGAAAAGATCAATGCATTTCTTGCAGCTAAAGCATGATTAAAGCAGATTCAAGCAAGTATAAAAGAGGGTAATCCGCTGTCGGGATACCCTCTTTTTCAATGTACGTCCGGATTCTTCTAAAAACCGGAAAGCTGTTCTACGGCATTCTGATTGATCATAAGCGTGCAATGTTCTTCCAAAAACGCCAGAGTCACGCCGTCAGCTTTCTCAAGAGAAGCATATTCGGTAAACATATTACAGATCCGGTTGAACTCGCCGGTGGTATAATCTGATAAGGAGAGAGCAAGGATGTAAACCTGCTCAACAGGGTCTTTATATAATGTAGAAACGCCTTTATACAGGGGCGCAAGAAACTTGCAGGCGCTTATTACATTGTCAAGTGTTGTGAAAGAGAAGAGCCGGACTGAAGCGGCAGTTTCCTCTGCGGCCTCGGACTGGTTGGTCTTCTGTGCTTCCACAGCCTGTTTCATCTTATTTAGAAGATCCAAAATATCTTCAGCTCCTTCCAATGTTTCGAGAAATTCTTTTTTGGCGGAACTGATAGATGCAGATCCTGGAAAACGCTGTTCCAAATCATCCGGATTATTGACCTTTGTAATAATCAATATAATGGAATCCATCGACGGGATGGCTTCAATCATCAGAGGAATATTCTCTGCTTCAAAACCGAGCTCGGTTGCTGCCATCTGCATCATGTCATGGAAAAGTGATTTTGCCTTCTCAGAGCCAAATGCAAGTTCGCTCAGCTTTAGCTTGCGGTCTTCCAGATCAGCGGGAGTCAATATACAACGAATCTGATTTTCATTGATCCTTTCAATCTTCATTCAATCACTTCCTGTCACAAATGTTTTATTTGTTCTACTTAGTATATACAAAAAAAAAATAGATGTAAAGTTTTTTTAAAAAATGCTTGCAAATTGGTGGAACTTTCCATATAATTTTGCATACAGGAAGACAGCATTTTCCGTTTCAGCCATGTTTCAGGTGAAGGAGGGATGTCTTCAGGTGAGAATTTTCCGTGTGATCATTTCATTTTTTCAGAATGATTCTTATTACAGATCTTAATTCTCAATAGATTATTTTCTTAATTATTTTCAACAGTTATTATAACATGAATCAGAGTTTATTGAATTAGTATAGTATATGCAGCTACTGTAAATTATTTTCATTGATAACTGTCTTCCTGTCAGCAGAAGTATTTCCCAGAAGAAGGAGTAATATATCACAGATTTCCGGAGAGCACCCGTTGATTTTCTGGAAAATACGGAAGCCATGGCTGTCTTTGTGGAAGAGGAGATTACGATGGAGGAGGAAAAAGCATATAGGGAATTATTTTCCGAACTTGAAAAATATGAGCGCAATGGGATCGATATGCTTTTGGACGGTTATCCGGCAAGTCCGCAGCAGATCGTGACGGCGCATATGGTTCGAGAGAGCGCATCCTACATGAGAGATTATGTTTTGGGCGAGGATGGATGTATCGAAGAACTGTGTTTCAATCAACTGGATTATTCTGTTTAAAAATCACTGGAAATAGTATATAATAGGTCTGAATGGAGGTGTAACATGAGCAAAGTCAGATCAAGCGGAAGCAGTCGGGAAAGACAGCTTCAAAGAAGAAGAAAAGCAAAACGTGCTCGTGCGAAGCGTAATCTCAGTATATTCCTGTTTATTATATTGCTTGCGATTGTTGGCGCAGGGGTCTTTCTTTATAAGAAATACAGTCCGTCGGATGAGAAAATGGATTTGAAAGCATATTATGATTTGAATGACGGAGAGGCCGCGATCGTTGTTAATCAGCAGGTGATCGAAGAAAAAGGAGTTATTGAGGATGGAGTGGCCTATATCGACTACAGTACAGTGAATACTTATCTGAATGACAGGTTTTATTGGGATTCCAATGAGAATGTACTTCTTTATACATTGCCGGATGATACCGTGCGCGTTGAGATTGGGAACAGCAGTTATACGGCTGCCAAAGAAGAGAAGACGACAGATTATGTGATTCTGAAGGCGGACGCAGACAGTGCGTATATCGCTCTGGATTTCATTCAGCAATACACGAACCTGTCCTTCCGGACATTTGAAGATCCTTCGAGAATTGTCATTTCCTGCAAGCAGGAATCGTTAAGTACGGCAGAGGTTAAGAAGGATTCGGAGGTTCGGTATCGTGCCGGAGTGAAAAGCGCAATTCTGGCGCAGCCAAAGAAAGGAGATTCCGTTACGGTTCTGGATGAGGAAGAAGTGTCCGGCTGGATGAAAGTTTGTACGGCAGACGGACTGATCGGCTATATCAGGGATTCTGCGGTACAGACGCCGGAGACGATCACAGTACAGGCAACGTATCAGGATCCGGAATACACGTCGATTTCCAGCGATAAGCAGGTCAATCTCGCATGGCATCAGGTGACGTCCGAGGCGGCGAATGAGACGGATCTTTCAAAGATTGCAGCCGCAAAAGGCATTAACGTAGTATCGCCAACATGGTTTTCATTAAGCGACAATGAAGGTTCGCTGGCCTCTCTTGCGAGCGGGGACTATGTGACGTATGCGCATAAAATGGGAATCGATGTGTGGGCGGTTGTTGATAACTTCACATATGATGTGGATGCGGGGTCGATGCTTGGACGCACGTCGGTCCGCCAAAGCTTTGTGAACCAGTTGATTGCTGCGGTTTTGAAGTGCGGGGCGGATGGGATCAACGTAGACTTCGAGCAGCTTCAGGCCGAGGATGGAGATGGCTTTATCCAGTTTGTCCGTGAATTATCCGTACAGTGCCGGAAGAATCAGATCGTCCTTTCCGTAGATAATTATGTGCCGGGATATACGGACTATTACCACAGGAAAGAACAGGGGATTGTTGCGGATTATGTGGTTATCATGGGATATGACGAGCATTTCAACGGTTCTGAGGAAGCCGGTTCCGTCGCATCTATTGGATATGTGAAGACCGGCATTGAAGATACATTGGCGGATGTTCCGGCAAATAAAGTGATCAATGCACTTCCTTTTTACACACGTTTGTGGAAGGAGGAAAATGGAACTGTTTCCTGCGAAGGCAGCCTGGGAATGAGCGCCGCGGCAGCGGCAGTAGAGAATGCAGGAGTATCCGCGACATGGGACGAAGAGACACAGCAGAATTATGCCGAATGGCAGTCGGACGGCGCAGTCTACAGGATTTGGCTTGAGGATCAGCAGTCTATCCAGAAGAAGCTGGATGTGATGAGCGGATATGACCTTGCCGGCGTGGCGGCATGGAAGCTGGGACTGGAAACATCTGATATTTGGGATATAATTCTAAAATATGTGAACTGACATGAGGAATTGAAGAACGCAGAGCGCGCAGCAATTCATATGTCAGGATCGGGAAAGAATTTATAAATAAGATGGCGGGTGGGAACATTTGCCATCTTATTATTTTTGTTGCCAGTCATGCGAAAGGAAGCTCTGGCGAATCTTTTTTTATGAAATATTCGATAAAACGTTACAGATTTCGTCATAGTGTGATATAATGGTCTCTGTATTGGCACGGAGAAATAGTTTGTAGAAGGAGACAGATCATGGCTAACGAGAATATGTTTGAAATTGTAAAAAGAGGATACGACCAGCAGCAGGTCTTGGAATATGTAGAGAAGCTCGAGATGACGATTAAGAAACAGAAGATCGGATATGAAAACAGGATGAAGCAGCTTCAGGCTCAGGTTGAGAAGAATCGCAAGTATGCTGACAATGCAGATAAGATTTCCGAATTGGTGCTGGACGCAGAGATCCGCGCAGACAAGATTAACGCAGAGGCGAAGGAGAAGGCCGAAGCGCTTCTTCGCAAAGCGGTAGAGTCTGCCAAAGCGACAGAAAAAGAAAATGCTGTCAAGAAGGAGCAGGCAGAGGAAGAAGTTCGTCAGATCATTAAAGAAGGAAGAGACAGAGCCAATCGTCTGATGGAGGCGAAGCTTGCGGAGCGTCTGCAGGAAAAGAAGGAGCTGGAGAGACAGATCGAGGAACAGAAGAAGATAGGCGATAAAGTATATGCAGACATCTGCAATAAGATTTTTGCAGCCAACAAGGTCATGAACCAGCTTGCAGTGAAGGTTGAGCATGCGAATGCGGATATTGATGAGATCGCAAAGACATTGCCGGAGAGTCTGCAGAGCGTGATGGAGCGTCAGGATAAAAAGGCGGCAGCAAAGGCAGCGAAGAAGCCGGATGCCAATGCTGAGACGAAGGTGATCGATACGGATGAAGTGAAAGAGATGCTTTCAGAGGCGATCGCAGAACAATAGAACTTACATATTTTATACGATAAGAAATAATTAAAAAGAACTAATGAGGATTCCCGATGCATATATTTTTATGAAATGTTGTATCGGGAGTTTTTGCCCAGAATGAAAAAGATTCGTATTTTGATGGTTTTGTTCTTTTTGGTTCCCGGTATCTGCGCGGTCCGGACAGTTTATCTTTCTGTTTCGGGCAGCGCAGATAAGGGCGAGGAGAAGTATGTGATCATCGATGCCGGACACGGCGGAGTTGATTCGGGAAAGGTTGGAGTAAACGGCGTTTTGGAGAAGGAACTGAATCTTCAGATCGCAAAGAAATTGGAGGCGCTTCTGAATAAGGCGGGATACCGGACGTCCCTCACAAGGACAGAGGATGCCGGACTTTATGAAGAAAGCTCCGGCAGTAAAAAGGCGGAGGATCTGAAGAACCGCTGTACTTTTATTAATGAAGAAAAACCGGATCTTGTAGTCAGTATCCATCAGAACAGTTACACAGACGCATCGGTACATGGAGCGCAGGTATTTTATTTTACGCATTCATCGGATGCGGAGGCTATGGCCCGGATATTTCAGCAATGTCTGTGCGGGATCGATCCGTCAAATACAAGAGCGGCCAGGGCAAATGATACGTATTATCTCCTGAAGAAAACAGAAGTTCCGGTCGTGATCGCGGAATGCGGGTTTCTGAGTAATCCGGAGGAAGCAGAAAAGCTGACGCAGGAGTCTTATCAGGACGAAGTGGCCGGGGCGCTCTGTAAAGGAGTGCAGATGTGTTTGGACGGCAATCACGGGCAGAGCATTGACACTGAGGAAGCGAAATGATAAATTAAAGTAAATGATTTTAATACTACACAAAGAGAGGGTGAATGTATGCGCAAAGGGATTCAGATACTTAAGATACTTGTTCTTTTCCTGCTGTTTGGTTTGTTTGCGTCCGGAACGATTCCTTCCGCCTGTTTGAGAGCGGAAGCTGCGGAGGCAGGTTCCGAAACGGTATTAAAAGGATGGCAGACGAATGCAGCAGGAAAGAAGCAATACTATGTAAACGGGGAAAAGGCTACAGGGCTGAAAAAGATCGGTTCCAAGTGGTATTTTTTCGATAATAAAGGTATCATGAGAACCGGTACGGTTCAGAGCGGTAACTGGACTTACTATCTGAATAGCAAGGGTGTTCTTGAAGCAAGAAAAAAGGGCACGAAGACTTATTATTATTCCAAAAAAAGCAAGGTAGTGAAGCAGAAAGGGAAAAGCGCCGTATATTATTATGCAAATGGTAAAAAGATGAGCAAAACAGATGCGGCGGATTTTGACACTTCATGGAAGGCGCAGATAATCGTGAATGCGATCACAACATCTAAGATGAGCAAAGCAAAGAAGCTGAAAACGTGTTTTGAGTGGGTGATGGCAAAGAATTACAAGACATGGAGGAAATTCAGTCCGAAAAAGGGATGGCCTGCGACATATGCGAGCGATCATTTTGATACGGGCTGGGGAGAGTGCCATGCGGATGCGGCGGCGTTTGCTTATCTTGCAAAGGCGCTTGGATATAAGAAAGTGTACGTCTGCAATGATTGCGATGGCTCCGGAGGAAGGGGTCATTCATGGGCGGAGGTTAATGGCAAGGTATACGATCCGCTGTTTGCCCAGGCAAAGAGTTACAAGAAGAATTATGGCGTATCCTATAAGACCTATTCACTTCGTGCAATTTTGCACGTTAAACTGTCATCTTCGCTCAGTCCGGCGTCAGTCACTTCGGTGCAGAAGATAACGATCAAAAAGACCAGCGGGGATGCCGGCACAACAACTGCTTCGGCGGAGAATCTGCAGTTAAAGAAGGAAAATGGATCCTGGTATCTGTACGAGAACGGCGAACCTGTAAAAAATGCATGGAAGACTGTGAACGGGAAGAAGTATTATTTTCAGGCGGATGGGGCGGCGGCCACATTAAGCACGAAGATTAACGGTACATACTATGTTTTCAGCAAGAGCGGCGTATTGTACCAGCCTTCCGGCAAAAAAATCGTTACGATCGGCAGCGATAAATATCTGGTATCATCAAAAGGAAAGGCCATGAAAGGATGGTACAGGAACAAGACCTATTATTTTGATAAGACCGGTAAGATGGTTAAGGGCTGGAACAGCAGTAAGACCTTTTATTTCAATAAAACGACCGGAAAGAAGCTGACAGGCGCGCGCGTAATTAACGATAAGTTTTATGTATTTGGCTCAAATGGTAAATACAATAAAACAAAAACAGCGAAGCTTCGGAAAGCCGCGAAATATCAAAAGAGCTTTTCCGGAATACAGAAGATTCTTGGCGCGCCAAAGAAAATCAAATATTACGGAAGCAGTTGTTTCGCATACAAAGGCGAAGGCGGAGAAGATGGCGTTGCGGTCTATGACAATTTCAAATTGTCTATTTTCCGGACATCCAAAACAAAGAAAATAATTTACATGGGAGTTGAGTAATGATGAAAACAAAGACAATGAAAAAATTAAGTACGGTCATGTTGGCATTTGCGCTTGCGGCAGGGATCATCGCTGCAGCAGGAAAGGCAAATACCATGCATGCGGAGGCGGCGTCGCTGAAATCGCAGATCAATAAGATCCTGAAAAAGCAGACAAAGACGTCCGATTATACGGTTACGGAGAACGTGACAAAAGAGGACGGAACGACGGAGAAAGTTACAAGAGACATGACCGCAAAGGAAAAGAAGGCGCAGGTATTAAAGGACAATAAGGCCAATTTAAAACGTCTCTTCAAATATATGGAGAAAACCTATGGATATGCACGTTATACAAAGGGCACTCCAACAAAGAAGGGCTGGCAGAAGACATTTGCGGCTGAGATGATTAAGAAAAAAAAGGGAAGCTGCTATCATTACGCCGCACTGTATGCATATCTGGCAAAACAGGCTACAGGTTATGAAGTTAGAATTGCACTGGGCAAGACAAAGGGCTTTGGCAATAAGAATCAGGCGCATGCATGGGTAGAGGTTAAGATCAGTGGGGATTGGTATATTTGCGACCCGAATATGGATAAGTTTGCAGCAAATAAGAAATTAAAATATTATCTGAAGAAACGTTCTTCTGCTTCTATGAAGAAGACCTATTACAAGTACAAAGGCGTGAAATATATTACAGTAAAAAAGCTCTAGGGTTTCAGGTATTTGATGAAGACGATTGTTGAAAAGACAGACAATGATAAGTTAAATACGGAGGCGATCGCGCGTGCGGGCGAGATCCTGAGAAGCGGCGGACTGGTGGCATTTCCGACCGAGACAGTCTATGGACTTGGGGCAAACGCACTGGATGAGGAGGCGGCAAGGAAGACCTATGCCGCCAAAGGCCGTCCTTCGGACAACCCGCTGATCGTCCATATTGCGAGGTTCGAGGATCTGGAAAAGGTCGCAAAGCATATTTCGGAGAAAGCATGGAAGCTTGCGCGGACATTCTGGCCGGGGCCAATGACTCTGATTTTCGATAAGACAGATATTGTCCCGCATGGTACAACCGGGGGTCTGGATACGGTAGCTGTCCGGATGCCGGTAAATCGGATCGCGCAGGAGATCATTCTGGCCGGAGGAGGCTTTGTTTCCGCGCCGAGTGCAAATACCTCCGGAAGGCCAAGTCCGACGACCGCGCAGCATGTGAAAGCGGATCTTGACGGTAAGATAGAAATGATTCTGGACGGCGGAGAGGCTCGGATCGGCGTGGAGTCTACGATTGTTGATATGACGGTGGATCCGCCGATGATATTAAGACCCGGAGCTGTAACCAGAGAGATGCTGGAAGAAGCGATCGGTGAGGTCGGCGTGGATATGACGTTAAGACAGGGCGTCAGCGGGGATCGTGCGCCGAAAGCCCCGGGGATGAAGTACAGGCACTATGCGCCGAAAGCAGACCTGAAGCTGATAGCCGGGGAGCCGGATGTGGTTGTGCAGGCGATCCGGAAGCTTAGCGAGGAGCAGGAAGAGGCAGGGATTCCGGTCGGCATCATTGCGACAGAGGAAGCGAAGGATTGTTACAAGCGGGGAATTGTGAAAGTGATTGGCTCCAGAGGGGATGACGAGGCGATCGCAAGGCATCTGTACGGCATACTCAGAGAGTTTGATGAAGAGGACGTCCGGTATATTTACAGCGAGGAATTTCACACGGATGGAATGGGGACGGCGATCATGAACCGCCTCTTAAAAGCTGCCGGTTATCAGCAGCTTGACGCCGTGGAAATAATACATTGACGCGCGAAGCGCGCCAGCCCGGAGGGCATGGATTGCGGTGTGCCCTGTGGGACATAAATAATTAATCAGGAGGATAAAGAACATGAAAGTAGCATTGGGATGTGATCATGGCGGATATGATCTCAAAAAGGAGATTATCGGTTATCTCAGGGACAAAGGTATTGAGTATGTAGATTATGGCTGCGACGGAGAACCTGTGGATTACCCGATCTATGCGAAAAAGGTTGCAAAGGCGATTCTGGATGGGGAATGTGACAAGGGTGTTCTTGTGTGCGGAACCGGAATCGGCATTTCTATCACAGCAAATAAGATTAAAGGAATCCGCTGTGCGCTTTGCTCCGATTGCTTTTCAGCAGAAGCAACACGCCTGCATAATGATGCCAATATTGTAGCAATGGGAGGAAGAGTTGTTGGACCGGGACTTGCGGTGAAGATTGTGGATACATTCCTTCATACTCCATTTTCCAATGATGAGAGACACATCCGAAGAATTTCGATGATCGAGGACCAGTATGAGTAAAAGAACAGATTATATCAGTTGGGATGAATACTTTATGGGGGTTGCATATCTTTCCGGTATGCGGAGCAAAGACCCGAATACGCAGGTAGGAGCCTGTATCGTAAGTCAGGATAATAAGATCCTGTCCATGGGTTATAACGGCCTTCCGATCGGTTGTCCGGACGATGATTTTCCGTGGGAGCGGGAAGGAGAACCGATGGAAACAAAATATCTGTATGTGACGCACAGTGAACTGAATGCCATTCTGAACTATCGGGGAGGTAGTTTAGAAGGAGCGAAGCTCTACGTCACTCTGTTCCCGTGCAACGAATGTGCAAAAGCAATTATCCAGTGCGGGATCAAAGAACTGATATATGCGGAAGACAAATATGCAAAGAGTTTTTCCACGATCGCATCCAAAAAAATGTTTGATACGGCGGGAGTTCGTTATCATAAATATATCCCATCGGACAGAGAAATCTGTTTTAAAGTTTAATCATATGATTTTATCAGGAAGAGCAGAGGCATGGACTTTAGGAGTCCAAAGCCTCTGTTTTTAATTGGCGGAGAAGGAACTGGTAGTGGTGCTCTTCTGCTTTTGCTTTATAAATATAGTAATCAATAAGATCCGGATCGAGCACGGCCTCAAAATTTGAGAATGCTGCATTCATACGGATGCGGGAGTTTTCAAGTTCATTGAGAATATATTCAAAGGGCTCGGAATTTCTTTTTTTTGCAAACATTTTATCACCTGCTTTTTGTTTTTCTTTATTATGGGCGTTTTTTTGAATAACATACCCAGATTTGCTATAAATATGAAGAAAGGGAAAAATCAGACAGATTGAAAGAGGTGTAAGTGTGAAAGAAAAAATAGAAAATATGGTCGCGGCATTTTTCGTTCGGATGGTGATAGGAATGGCGGTAATCTTTTTTGTAAATCAATTGCTGGCTTCGAGAAATATGGATGTGAGCGTTGGAATAAATGGCATATCAGCGGCTGCGTCCGGTATTTTAGGGCTTCCCGGGATAGGACTTCTGTATGGAATTGCATTTTATCGTTTTTTATAAAGAAAAAAAGTAAAAATACTAAAAGAATCGGTCGAAATTTGTTACATGTAACAAAGATCTGCCGAAAAAAAAGAAAAATGTGGACAATGGAAAAATCAATGATTATAATGTGCCTAACAAGGTTGTTATATAGTTGACAGGCATTACTTTCAAATCTGATTTATCTGATTGCCTGTCGAAATATCTGGCTGTTTCAGCAGCATTCATTTTTACCACAGGATAAGATAATTAAAAACCGGGAGGCTTTATATTGTACATCAAAACAATAGCGCTTTGTACGGCAGACAAGAGATATGCAGAACTATTTGCGGAGGCGGCGCATCTGTTTTCTGAAGATACCATGCGGGTAACAGTTCTTTTAGATGCGAAGGATCTGGAAAGGGTCATATCTGGCAAGGAACCTCCGGATCTGATACTTATGGAGACGCAGATGTATCAGGCGTTTTTCCGCAGGGGTAGAGGGGCAGACTCAGAAGCTTTGGGACAGAAGATAAAGAGCAGAGATACGGTATTTAAAGGCGGAATCTGCATATTAACAGAGGATACCGGGGACAGACATTCCGATGGGATTCCGGCAGATATTCCGAAGATTTACAAATACAGGGATATGGAAGCTATATTAACCGATATCCGGAGGATATTGGAAAAGAAGAATACGGCGGAGACAGCGGTTGAGAAAGACACGAAGCAGTTCATGGATGACAGTAACTGCAAACTGATCGGATTTTATTCACCCGTGAGGCGCACGGGACAGAGTACGTATGCGAAAAGGCTTGCGGCAAAGGCCGGAGAGAATATCCCGGTACTCTATATAAGTCTGGATTCCTACGACGGAGATTCCCAAATAGAAAGAGATACCCTTGCAGATCTTCTTTATTATATTCAGCAGGAGGATATGGTATTTCAAAGGATCGTACAAAAGGTTGTCTGGCAGGAAGAGAATTTTCATCAGATTCATCCCATGCCGTTTCCTCTTGATTTATGGAATACAGATAAAGAACAGTGGAAAGAATTATTCCGGATTTTAAAAGAAAAAAGTATATATAAAAAAATATTTTTGGATTTTGGAGATGCGAGAATAGACGGACTATTTGACCTGCTTGAGATGTGCGACATTATATATATGCCGATTGAAGACGACGCGGCAGCATTGCATAAGCTGACGCAATATGAGCGGACGCTTGCAGTCCTGGGGAAGCAGGAGATTATCGGGAAGACAAGGAGGGTATATCTGAGATCACATGGAGAAAAACCGGAATTGGAAAGAGCGATTATATGACAGGGTTGTTGAGCAGATGGATCTCACCCGTGAAGTTGATGATGAAGAATTAATGGAATTGATCCATCGCCTGATCCGCGAGGAGAGCAACAAGAGCTACATACCGTTAGATGTACAGGCCCGGATAGGGAAAGAGCTTTTTAACAGTTTTCGGAAACTGGATATTCTTCAGGAACTGATCGAACAGGAGGATATTACCGAAATCATGATTAATGGAGTTCAGCGGATTTTTGTGGAGCGTGAAGGAAAGATGTTCCCGTTGGATAAGCGTTTTCCTTCCCGGGAGAAGCTGAACGACGTTATTCAGCAGATTGTGTCGGAGTCGAACAGGCTTGTAAATGAAGCGTCGCCTATCGTAGATACACGGCTGAAGGATGGTTCCAGAGTCAATATTGTGTTAGAGACAGTAGCTTTGGACGGGCCGGTCGTGACGATCCGGCGCTTTCCGAAAGAACCAATGACAATGAGAAAGCTCCTGGAACTGGGAAGTATCACAGAGGAAGCAAGCGATTTTCTGCATGAACTGGTGACGGCAGGGTATAACATTTTTGTGAGCGGCGGGACGGGTTCAGGGAAAACATCATTTTTAAATGCGTTATCAGATTTTATTCCCAGAACGGACAGGCTCATTACAATAGAGGACAATGCAGAATTACAGATTCACGGCGTTGCCAATCTTGTAAGGCTTGAGGCGAGGAATCCGAATGTCGAGGGCGAAGGAGAGATTACCATACGGCAGTTGATCAGGACAGCTCTTCGAATGCGGCCGACCCGCCTGATCGTTGGCGAGGTGCGCGGGGAAGAAGCTATCGATATGCTTCAGGCGATGAACACAGGTCATGATGGCAGCATGTCGACAGGACATGCCAACAGTCCTAAGGATATGCTGGAACGGCTGGAGACGATGGTGCTTATGGGAATGCAGATTCCGGCGGTATCTATCCAGCGGCAGATCGCATCCGGCGTGGACCTGATCGTGCACCTGGGGAGGCTTCGTGACCGGAGCAGAAAGGTTTTGGAGATCACAGAGATAGTTGGATTTGAAAAGGGTGAAATTATTCTGAATCCATTATTTGTCTTTGAGGAAAGGGGAGAAGAAAATGGGAAGATTCAGGGGACACTTGTGAAAAAAGGTGAACTTAAAAAACGAGGAAAACTACTGGCGGCAGGGTATTTCTAAGAGGGAATACATATCCGCGTTTGTAAAAGGGATCATTGCTGCTGGCTGCATATCTTATTTATTCTATCATACATTTCTTGTGTTGATTTTTCTGATTCCGTTTCTTGGAATCTATTTGTCAAGATGGCAGCAGCAATGCGTCCTGAAAAAGAAACAGGAATTTATGGCACAGTTTTCAGAAGCGTTACGTGCAGTTTCAGCTGCACTAAGCGCAGGATATTCCGTGGAAAACAGTATCCGGGAAGCAAGGAAGGAGTTATTGCTGCTTTTTCCGCCGGAGGCGGGAATTGTGCAGGAATTTATGCATATGGAAAGGCAGCTTCGGATGAATATGACAGTGGAAAAGGCATTGGATGAATTTGCTGAGAGAGTTCATATCGAGGAAGTGAATAGCTTTGTTACGGTTTTCAAGACGGCCAAAAGGACCGGCGGGGATCAGGTTGCTATTATAAAAGATACGGTACATATTTTGCAGGAAAGTATGGATGTCAAAAGAGAAATAGGAACTATTCTGTCGTCAAAGCGGTTTGAATTTCAGATTATGACAATTATTCCATTTGCGATCTTAGGTTATATGCAGCTTGCTTTCCCCGAATTCCTGTCAGCAATGTACTATAATCTACCGGGAATTCTGGTAATGACGGTATGTCTTATCATTGATGCAGCTGCATTTTGGATGGGAAAAAGGATCATGGATATTTCAGTTTAAGCGGAATACTGAGGTGGCGCATAAAAAGGAATGACGGATTATTGAAGATTAAAAAGAGAGAAAAATTGCAGATGGCAGCAATTCTCTGTATCGGAGCAGCCGCGGCAATATCTGTGGGGGTATGGAAAGAAAGAGATAGTATGATTACCAGTCTTTACCGGAATCCATCAGGAAGCGGCAGCTATACGGCGGAATTGGAGGCGCAGATTGAAGGGGAAAAGAGGAAAGAGGATATTTCCATAGACGTTCCCGAACAGACCTATGCGGAGGATACAATAGAAGAACGGCTGAAAGAAGCGGAAGATAAACTGGAAGCCCTGGTCTTAGGCGGCAATGCAAGCTTCGACAGAGTTACGTCAGATTTGAATCTTGTCACAAAGATTCCGGATACGGGGATCAAGGTTTCATGGCTTGTCAGTAATTACAGCCTGATGGATGGAAATGGCCATATTGTTACAGCGGATCCCGGCGAAGATGGAAGTTCGGTGACTGTTACAGCGGAGCTTTCATATGGAGGGCATCAGCGTATATGGGAAAAGGAGATTTTAGTCTGCCGTACAAATTTAAGCGGGAAGGAGCAGGCGCTGTTGAAATTACAGTCGATGCTGAATGAAGGAGTGTCAGAATCTACGGAGCAGCAGACAGTCCGGCTCCCGGATGAGATAGATGGGAAAAAGATCATCTGGAGAATGAAGGGCGATTTTACAGCCGCATATATACTCGTACTGTCTGTCATACTTGCAGGTCTGATTCCTGCAAAAAGAATGCAGAATGAAAAAGAAGCGGCTTCAAAACGTAAGCAGGAGCTTGAGGCAGTATACCCGGATCTTGTAAGGCGGTTCCAGCTATATACCGGCGCAGGTATGTCTGTACGGAATGCGTTTCAGAAACTATCAGAGGACTATGAGAAAGAACGGGGAGAGAATGCACATATTTGCAGAGAACTGCAAAGGCTTGTGCGGGAGATCGGAAGCGGTTTGTCGGAGATGCAATGTTATGAAGCTTTCGGGGAAAGGTGTGGGATCAGTTCATATCGCAAGTTCGCAGCAATTCTTTCACAAAATCTCCGTAAAGGGACAAAAGGGATGAGGGACATTTTAAAGAAAGAGGCAGATGAAGCATTTGAGGAACGAAAGGCGCTGGCACGAAAGCGCGGGGAGGAAGCCGGGACAAAACTGCTCGGTCCAATGTTTCTTATGCTGGCAACGGTACTTGTCATTATAATCATACCAGCATTTTTATCTATACAGATATAGCATATTAAAAGAAAGGATGGATATAATGTTAAACTTAAACAAATGGATACTGCACTGGAAATGCCGCTGGAATTATTTTCTGTCAAAGAAAGTAGAAGGCGTCGGCGTTGTGGAAGTAATACTGATCCTCGTCGTATTGATCGGATTAGTCATTATCTTTAAATCGCAGCTTACGACAATTGTAAATAATATATTTAAAACGATTTCGGACCAGAGTTCAGGCATTTAGATGAAAAGGATCAAAGGAGAAATTACAGTTCTCTTTACCTTACTTCTGACAGTAATTTTATCATTTATCAACTCGGTGCTTTTTATAGCATCCATACAGACTTCCAGGAATCTATCAAAGACAAATATGAATATGGCTGTTAATTCTGTATTTGCAGAGTATGAGCAGCAGCTTTTGGAAACATATGATATTTTCGCCCTGGATGAAACGTATGAAACCGGAAATATTTCTGCTTCTAATATAATAGACAGGTTGTCATATTATGGAGCGGCGGGTATGGATCAGAAGATAAAGCAAAAACGATATTTAACAGATGATCATGGAGCTGCATTTTATGAACAGGCAATAAAAGCTGTAAGCGGAGGATTGCTGCCGTCAAGCGGATCAGGAAATAGTAGTATCCCGGATGGCGATGATAGCATTTTGTCAAAAGCCTTACAGCAATGGGGAGAACAGGAGGATTCTGCAGAAGCGTATTCTCAGGAGGAAAGTAGCGCAAAGCAGCAGCTTGAAGAGCTGCTGGAGGAGAATGAACTGGATCTTGGGGAAGATAACCCATTCCGAAAGCTGCAGGAGTGGAAGGATAAGGAAATTCTCAGCCTGATCTTTCCGGAGAATGCTGCTCTATCAAACAAAAGCGTCACATTATCGCAGCTTGTATCGCACAGAAGCCTTCAGAGCGGAACAGGCGGCTATTCATGCGAATATTCGGATGGGATGGCCGAAAAGCTTCTTTTTCTTAGATATCTGAAAGGTCATTTTAGCTGCTTTACATCTGAGGATAATGAGGGGGCTCTTCAATATGAGATGGAGTATCTGCTTATCGGAAAATCGAGCGATACAGAGAATTTGAAAGCTGTTGCCGAAAAGTTATTGGTTGTAAGACTGGGAAGCAATTTTCTTTACCTGAATACAGATGAAGAAAAGAAAGCGCAGGCGCGGACCGCAGCATTGGCTATAACAGGAGTTACAGGGATTCCGGCGCTGGAGGAGCCTGTTACACAGGGAATCCTTGCAGTTTGGGCGTTTGAAGAGAGCGTAAATGATATTAAGAGTCTTGTCAGAGGCGGCAAAATAAGTCTGATGAAAACAAAAGAGGAATGGAATCACCCCGGCGACGGGACAAGAGGGCTCACTTATGAGCAGTATCTAGAAATATTATTATTTCTCTCAAAAACAAATAATGTTCGGATGCGGGCGCTGGATCTTATAGAACAAAATATGAGATATGTATATGGAAAAGAAAATTTCCGGGCGGATGCATGTATGAATCAGCTTCAGATTCACACGGTCAGTCATCTGGAATATGGAATGACATATAAATTTGACACAGAATTTGGTTATCAATAAGGACAAGGAGGTGGATGCAGATGCCCTTTTCATTCTTACGTTTATTGTACACAAAATTAACCAGAAAGGAGTACATGGACTTTTCTAACACACATCATAACCCAAATGAGTATCATACGACAAAGCTTTTCCCTATTGTATTGAAAAGGGCATCTGTATCCGCCTCCTTTAGAGGAAGCGTAACGGTTGAGGCTTCGCTGATCCTTCCCATATTTTTCATGGCGCTGGTATGCATCTTGTCATTATTTGAAATGCAGGCAACAAGGCTTGCCGTGAGAAACGGGCTTCAATGTGCAGGTCAGGAGATAGCTTATAAGGATTATGAAAATGAGCTTTTTGTGCCCGTAACAGTTGGAAGCCAGGTGGCAAAAGTAATTGGCGCAGAACGGCTTAACAGGAGCTTTGTCGTGGGCGGCGCATCAGGCATTAGCTGCGGGAAGTCTTACCGCAATACGCTGACACATGAATATATTTTTCTGGCGGAGTATAAAGTGAGACTCCCGTTTTCAATATTTGGCGTACCTCCCGTGAAGCAGACGGTGCGTCTGCAAATGAAGGGCTGGAACGGATATACGGCTTCTGACGCTTCCACAGATGACATTGTCGTGTATATTACCGCGACGGGAGAGGTATATCATAAAAATTCTCATTGCTCTTATCTGGATCTGACAATTCATACTTCTGATTTATCGAAAATAGGGAGTGAGAGAAACCGATATCAGGAGAAATATCGGCCTTGTGAATATTGTGGGAATGCAGCAACCGGTACGATCTATATCACGGATATGGGGAATCGTTATCATTCCAATATTAGCTGCACCGGATTAAAAAGGCAGGTGCGGGCGGTTCGGCTCAGCGAGGTTGGAGAAAGGAGGCCATGTTCCAGATGCGGATACTGATACAGCTTTTATTTGGCGTTTTTCTTTTTATAGCTTCTATACAGGACGTACGAACAAGGCAGCTTCCGCTTGCACAGATGCTGGCGGGTCCTGTTATTATTACAGTGATACGTATATTGTCGGAAGGAATGGATTATTTGCAAAGCACAGAATTATGGCTGAGTGTGGTCTGCGGCTGTTTCTTTGTGGGAGTCAGCTGGCTTAGCCATGAAAAACTTGGGTTTGCAGATAGTATAGCAATCGTCGGGATTTTTCTTTGCAATGGATACGAGGTCGGTATGATCATGGTGTTTGCGGGTTTTCTCGTTGCCGGACTTGCCGCAATTATATTATTGATAACAGGAAAGGCGGGGAAAAGAACTGCGATTCCATTTTTACCATTTTTATTTCTTGGGTATGCAGGAGGTTTCGCGTTAACATTATGAGTCACATGAAATCCGTGAAGGGAAGCTATACAGTAGAAACAGCATTAATCATGCCGGTTATTATGCTCATATTAGTGCTTTCCGTTACTTTAACGTTATATTATTATGATAAATGTATTTTGGAGGGACTTGCTTCCGAAGCGTCGGCGACAGCAGCGGAAGAGATAAGGCGCGATAAAAGTATATCGGAAGTAAAGCAAAGTGTGGAGAAAGCCACAGGGCGGAGACTGCTGTTTTTCGGGAAAGGAACGGCATCTATAAATGAAGGAAGCGATGAAGTAACTGTGGTGATTACAGCTAAAAAGGGAATCCTTCCAATGAAATGTCAGGTCAGGGCGTCCGCCTGTACGAAGGAGGCAGAAAAATATATTCGATTGTATAAAATACTAAAGAAGGAAGAATAGAACGGAGGGAGATGCGTATGAAGATTGAGGTGCGAAGGGATGCGCAGAATACATGGCTTGCTTTGAGCGGGAATTGCCATTATGAGCCGGATTACCAGGTGGAGATGATTCGGCAGACGAATCCCAAAGGGATTTTGCCGCTTCGTCTTACGGAGACATCCGGGGAAACAGTCTTCCTGTATAAAATTTCGGACATGGTATCTCTTCAAAAGCATTATCGGCACAATAAGCTGGACGATAAGGAGATCGTATGGATCACGGAGGAGATTACAGATACGGTGGAGCATATGAAGCGCTACCTGCTGGATCCGGATCATCTCGTATTAAATCCTTCGTGTATTTTCAGGGATGAACAGAATTTATCATTCTGTTATTTACCTATATATAAAAAAGCATTTCGGGACTCGTTTCATGTATTGACAGAGTATTTTGTGAAGGAATTGGATTATGATAATCCGGTTGCTATTCAAACGGCATGTCGTTTGCACAAATACACGATGGAAAAAAATTATGAGGTCAATCGCGTTATCCAACGTGTGAAAAAGGAAATCCAGGAAGAACGGTGGTTCAGAAAAGCTAAAACAGAAAATACAGAAAACACAGAAAACAAGTACACAGATATGATCGAAGGGGCAGAAATCTATTCAGAAGATCAGGATATAGCAAAGACATTTAGAGGAGTGCGCGAAAAAAGAAGAAAGATGTCTAAATGGGGAGAATGGGAGAACTTGTAAAATGAAAGTATATTCGCTATAATAAATAAAAACATCGGGAGCGGATAAACGATTATGCGGACATTGAGAGAAGCGCCATGTACATGCTTTTTGATTGCGGTAAATATAATTGTATTTCTTGGGTTGTCTATGGTGGGAATGACAGAAGACGCAGGATTCATGCTGACTAAAGGAGCGATGTATGTGCCGGATATTCTGACATATGGAAGCTATTACACAATATTAACCAGTATATTTCTGCATTTTGGAATCAGCCATTTACTGAATAACATGATTGTTCTTGGTTGGAGCGGATGGACATTAGAACAGGCGGCAGGATCACTGAAAATGCTTGTAATTTATCTTGGGTCGGGTGTATGCGGCAATCTGCTGTCAGGATATTTGGAATATATTCACGGAGATTACGCCGTCTCGGCAGGCGCATCGGGTGCAATTTTTGGATTGACAGGCGCTTTGCTTTTTCTGGCGCTTCGCAACAGGGGCAGTGTTTATGGTCTGACAAAGCGTTCTCTTTTGCTGTTGATCGTGCTCAATCTGTATATGGGTTTCACATCAGAAGGAGTAGATAATGCGGCGCACGTCGGAGGACTTGTCGCAGGATTTATTATGGCTGCAGTTTTATGCCATCGGAAATTGGGCCGCCGGAAGCGTAATAAGAAAAACCGTTCCCTTTGACGAAGTACATGCGACCTCAACAGAGCCTTGATGGGCTTCAACAATCGATTTGGTGATCGCAAGACCAAGTCCGGTACCTTGCTTTTTATATGTAATGAATGGTTTGAAAATGTGTTCGAGGTGTTCCTGCGGAATCCCGTGACCGGTATCTTCTACAGAAATCCGGACAGCATTATCTCTGTAAGAAGCAGAGAGACAGATGGAACCGGAGACGCCGACAGCATCATGCGCATTAACAAGAAGGTTCAGCAGCACTTCGTGGAGTTTATTTTTATCACCGGTAAATTCAGGGAGTCCTTCGTCGATATCGCTTACGAACGTGATATTTGGCTCGTTTTTGATGGAGTAATAGAAAGAATCTGCTAAATCGTATAGGAAATCCTCCATTGGGAAAGTGGTTTTCTTCAATTGATGTCTTTTGTTATAGGCGGATAAGTCCTCAAGAAGACGGCGCATTTGCTGAATATCGTCTGTGAGGCGCGGCCATAAATCATAAGAAAGAACCTCCGGGTGTTCCGATTCCATTATCTGGATGATTCCATGAATAATAGTCAGGGGATTACGGAGTTCATGGGAGATTAAAGAAAGGGTGAATTGCTGATCCTCGATCAGCTTTTGTATCAATTCTTTTGCCTCGGGATCTCGATTCATGAGGCTGTGAAGACGCTGGGCATCTGTAGTATTGAGCATATGGGTATCCCCTTTCCGATTTTAAGATCAGTTTAGCACTAATCCGCCAGAGGCATCAATACGATTTTCCGGGATTCGTCTGACAAAGCTCGACAAATTGCGGCAGATTTAAGACCTGCGGCATTTATTAATATGAGAGGAGACATGAACAATGAGAGATGACAACTGTATTTTCTGTAAGATAGCCAATGGGGAGATCCCGTCAGCAACTCTGTATGAGGATGATAAGTTCCGGGTGATTTTGGATCTTGGGCCGGCGACGAAAGGACATGCCCTGATCCTTCCGAAAGAGCATTATCCGAATCTATATGAAATCAAGGATGAAATCGCAGCGGAGGCATTTATTCTTGCGAAAAAGATGATCACGAAGCTGACGCCAGTGTTAGGATGCGATGGTTATAACGTGGTGCAGAATAATGGCGAGGCGGCAGGACAGACCGTGTTCCATTTCCATATGCATTTGATTCCGCGCTATAAGGATGATGACGCGGGGTTTGGATGGAATATTGGTGAACTCACCGATGAGGTAAAGGAAGAGATCTTAAATAAATTGAAATAATGCATTTTTACAAATGAGGAATAATGGGGAATATCTAAAGTGGAGCGGAAAGAGAGCAATATGCAGACTCTGGAAACTCTGTACGAACAGTACGCCAGTCTGGTATTGAAGGTTTGTTACGATAATTGTGAGGATTATGACATTGCCAGAAACATGACGCAGGAAGTTTTTTTAGCTTTGATTTCCGAAATAGATAATGTCGATATAAATAGAGTTGGAAAATGGCTGACAGTAACGGCAAAGAATAAAACTTTGAATTTTGTTAAGAGACAAAAATACGAAATTCTGACAGATGATTTTACGGAGATCATGGACGGGAAATATACGTCTGAAAGTGCAGAGGAAACTGCCTTCCTTGTGATCAGGAACGAAGAAAGAAGTTATCGTGAAAGTAAAATGCTGGAAGCATTATACAACAAGAATGAACGCTGGTATAAAGCAATCACGATGACATATTATTTGGGACACTCACAGGCAAAGGTAGCAGAAAAACTGGGAATGAATACAAATGCATTGTATGTACTGATGAACAGGGCGAAGAGATGGATTGAAGAGTATTATAGAAAGCTTGATGAAGATATTCTGTAACTTTAGCAAAACAGGTGTCGATTTGACACCTGTTTTGCTGAAATGTTTAAAAAATCATCGTTTTACAACTTTTTTTGACAACATTTCTCAATTAAATCAGTTATAGTGGCAATAGCATCTGTCTGTGAAGAGGCAACCATAGTGTCGATATAGTCTTTCCGATTGTCATAGAGACGATGTATGGCATCAAGAAGTTTTTCGTTGGTAATTTCTTCTTCTTCCATTACGATACTAAAGCCCTGACGCTCGAAGGAACGGGCATTAAGAATCTGGTCACCCCGGCTTGCGCTGGCGGAAAGAGGAATCAGGAGATTCGGCTTTCGGAGTGCAAGGAGCTCACAGATAGCATTCGCTCCTGCCCGGGATATTACAATATCGGCAAGTGCAAAGAGGTCTTTCAGTTCAGCCTGAATATATTCATACTGTACATAGCCTTTGATATCTTTGAGGGATTCATCAAGCTTTCCTTTTCCGCATAAATGGATGATTTGGAAATCCTGCAAAAGCTCCGGGAGGATGGCGCGGACAGCTTCATTGACAGCAACAGCGCCAAGGCTTCCGCCGATGATCAGGATGACGGGTTTATCTTCTGTAAAGCCACAGAATTTTCTGGCAAATGCCGGGTCGCCGGTCATCAGCTCCTGCCGGATCGGAGAACCGCTGAGAACTGCTTTGTCATCCGGAAGAAGTTCAACAGTCTCCGGAAAGTTGCAGCAGACTTTTGTTGCAGATGGAATAGAAATTTTGTTGGCCAGTCCCGGGGTCATGTCAGATTCATGTATGATCGTTGGGACATGACATTTTTTACCGGCCATAACAACAGGGACGGAGACAAATCCTCCCTTGGAGAAAATAACATCTGGTTTCAAAGTTTTGATAAGCCTATGGGCTTCTGAAAAGCCTTTCATTACCCTGAATGGGTCTGTAAAATTTTTCAGACTGAAGTATCGGCGCAGCTTGCCGGATGAAATTCCGTAATAAGGAATGCCGAGTTCTTCAATTAATTTTTTCTCGATTCCATCATAGGAACCGATATAGTAAACTTCATACTGCAATTCACGGAGACGTGGCAGTAGTGCAATATTTGGTGTAACGTGTCCGGCAGTACCACCGCCGGTAAGGATTATACGCTTCATACTTTTCCTCCCAAAATAATAACTTAAGTTTATCTTAAACGGATTCCGGGAAAAGTGCAAGACAGAGTGGGAATTTACTTACATTTAGAAAAGAGGGACAGTATGGAAGACAATTTCGGAGATATCTTAAAAAAGGAATTTGACAAGGAGGATAAGGAGATCCGCCGGAAGATTGCAGAGCGGGAGGACGTCGATGCCGGGTTCGCGGCTCTTCAGGCGGATGAGTCAATGAAACAGGAATTTCGGCAGATGCTCAGTGAAAGGAGCGGCGCCGGATCGGAAGACGGGAAACTTCTGGCGCAGATGTCCGAGGAAGGCAGGGAAGCATATCGTCTTGGCTTCGAACTTCTGAAAAAGAGAGCGCACCGGGAGCAGAATCACGCAGCTGAGGCAGGAAATCCGGAAGGCAGCGAAACCACTGCTTCGGAGGATCCTTCAGTGGAAACGGCAGAAGGCTTTACAGGTGAAGCGGTGAACAAAAGGGTGATGCGTTTTCCTGTGAAGAAGCCATATGTTGCCGCTGTATTAGTTGTGGTATTCACGCTGGGACTTGGAATAACAAGCTTTAGCGGGAAAACTTATGTGATGGATTTAATAAATCATATGTTGCAGGGGAAAGGCCAGACGACTTTAAATTCTAAAGAAGAAGCAAGGCAGTATTCTGACAGAAAGCTGGATGAAGTATATACGCAGGTTAATCAGGAACTGGGAATTAATATGGTTGAATTATTTTATTTGCCGAAGGATTTTAATTTTAAAGAAGTTGATATTGATTCAGATGCGGATAGAGCATATCTCTCATATACAGATGATAAAGAGGGGTGGATTCAATATTTCATGTATGCGAATCAGGCGGATCAATCGGTGTCAGTATATCATGATGATGAAATGTTGAGTCAGGAGCAGATGATACTTTCCGATACATTGATCGATATTACGAAGTACAAGAATGCAGAGGATCGTGTATATTATGAGGCTGTATTTGTATATAAAGGCGTAAATTACCGTTTAACATCCAATACAGGGTGGGCGGAATTTAAAAAAATTGTAAAAAATTTATTTTTTTATTAGATTTCGCGTAAGGATTTGCCATTTCGATTGTCTTTATATATAGAGGATTATTTTAGAGGAACGTAATTGAGGTGAGTATTATGAAGAAGAAAATAATCGCAATGTTGACAGCAATTGCCATGATTATCAGCTTTTGCGGAGGTTCCTTATCAAAGGTTATGGCGGCAGACGAGGATTTGGGAAAGATTGTTGATGGCTCTGTCTTGACAGAGGATGAGGAATCGGAAGCTCCGGTTGATGCGGAGACCATCTATTACATTGAAGATGAGGATAACAATGACTCTGGCATGATGCCATATGGAACGTATCTTCTGGATGGTACTGCAGCGATTAAGAATGCCGGGAATGGGAAGATCACAGCTTCCGGTGTTACAACTGCGAAAAAAAGCTGTTCATTGAAAGTGGTAGTAACTGTTCAGCGTTATTCTAAATCCAGCGGAGCATGGAACTATGTAACATCCTGGACAGCGACGAAAAGCAGTGGGACATACGTTTCCACTTCAAAGACGATCTCGGTAACAAAAGGATATTATTATCGGGTTCGGTGCGGACATTCTGCGGGTGGTGAAGCTGGCACTTCAACAACAGATGGTATCTGGATCAATTGATTGGTTAATTATCAAATTTACTACCAATACGCAAATAAGGGAGGTCCGGAACATTCTCTTAGTTGCCGGACGGGATATCTGAAAACTAAATATGGTTTTTCGCGACAGAATGACTGACCAATTTCATGCTAGCGGTTGTTGGGATGGTTCTGTCACAAAAAAATTTTTAGAAGAAAGATGAATGAAGGATATTACAACACTATATGACAACCTTATCCCTCTAGACAGGGTGTAATATTCATGTTCGGCAGCTAAGAGAGTGTTCTGTGGAGCCTCTCTTTTTTGCTGTATGGAAATAATATACAGCAATGGAAATTTCATGATCTGATTGAAAAACCAATAAGTGCCGAAAAGTATACAGCGCCACAAATGACATTTGAAAAATGCCATTTGTGGCATTTTCTTTTGCGCGAATCTAATAAGAAATGTTGAAAAAACGCGATAAAATTATTTTTTTGACGATAAAAAACTGGCACGCTTCTTGCTAAGTATATTATATAGAGAAAACATTATATTAGTAAAGGAGATGTAATAAATGAAGAAAATCCGAATTGGAGGAGGTCAGGGATTCTGGGGCGACAGTCCGGATGCGGCAATTCATATGATCCACGAGGGTAATCTGGATTATATGGCGTGCGACTATCTGGCGGAACTTACGCTTTCTATCATGCAGCGTCAGAAGATGAAAAACCCGGAAGCGGGGTACGCCCGCGATTTTATCGGACTGATGAAGGAGATCGGAAAGGAAGCCTATGAAAAGAAGATTGGTATTATTACGAATGCGGGAGGTATGAATATCGAGGGAGCAGTCAAGGCGGTTGAGGCAGTTGCAAAGGAACAGGGGATGAGCGGATATAAGATCGGTTATGTGCTTGGCGACGATCTGCTTGACCAGATTCCGAAGCTATTGGAAAGCGGATTCCAATTCGAGAATATGGATGATCCGTCTTTGGATTTTCATTCAATCAAGGATAAGATTGTGAATGCAAATGTATATTTTGGCCGGGAACCGATCATGGAATGTCTCGAAAAGGGAGCTGACGTTGTCCTTACAGGCCGTGCGGCGGACAGCGCAATGTTCCTTGCTCCGCTGGCATATGAATATGGATGGAAGGAGGAGGATAAGGATGAGCTTGCAAGAGGAATCATGGCAGGACATCTTCTTGAATGCGGCGGACAGGGATCAGGCGGCAACTTCGATTATGATTGGAGAAGCGTGCCGGATATGGATAACCTTGGGTTCCCGATCGCTGAACTGACAGAGGATTCGTTTCATATTACAAAGGCGCCGAACTGCGGAGGACTTATTTCCGAGCAGTCCTGCAAAGAGCAATTCCTCTATGAAGTACATGATCCTGCAAATTATATCACGCCGGATGTAACGGTTGATATCAGCCACGCAACTCTGAACCAGGACGGCGATAACCGTGTGAAGGTTGGAGGTATCCGGGGAAAAGATAAGCCTGAGAAATTGAAGCTGTGCCTTGGTTATTTGGCCGGGTACAGAGTTGTTACTTATCTGTCCTTCGCCTGGCCGGATGCTTACGAGAAAGCAAAATATGCTGCGGACATCCTCATGAAAAAGATGGAGAGAAAGGGCATGGTATATGATGATGTGCGTATCGATTACGTGGGACTGAACGCCCTTCATCTTGGTATCGCTGAGGTTGACGAGGATCTGATCAGAAAGCAGAATGAGGTTGTGCTTCGTATTGCAATCCAGACGCAGAGCAAGGCCGAGGCGCAGAAGATCATTCCGGAGATCAGTCCGCTGCAGCTCAACGGCCCTCCGGGGGCATCCTTCTTCGGCGGACGCGCACATGTAACAACTGTTGTTGGACTTTGGCCAACGCTGATTAACAGGGATGCGGTAAAATTGACATCCCATATTCTGGAGGTGAAATAGCTATGGCAATGGTATATTTGAACACGCTGGCTCATGGCCGCAGCGGCGATAAGGACGATACAAGCAACGTATGCGTATATGCGCGGGATCCCAAGGACTATGAGTATCTGAAAAGAGTGCTCACAGTGGAGCGTGTGAAGGAGCATTTTGGAGATATTGTAAAGGGCGATATTGTCCGTTATGATATTGATACGCTGCATGGATTAAATTTTGTTATGAAGCATGCGCTTGGAGGAGGCGCAACAAAATCTCTTAGACTGGATTCTCTTGGAAAATCAATGGGTTCCATGTTTATGAGAATGAAGGTTGATACAGATTGGTAAAATAAGTGATTTGGAGGTGTTTCAAAATGAAAACAAATAGATACTCAGGATTTCATAAATTGACTTCACAGGAAAGAGCGGCTGAGGTTCAGGAATTTGCAGGACTGACAAATGAGGAAATGGATCTTCTCACAAAGCCGGGCGCTTTAAGTGATACAGTTGCAAGCAATATGATCGAGAACGTAATTGGAACATATCAGCTTCCGCTCGGCGTTGCAATGAATTTTGTGATCAATGGGAAAGAATACTTAATTCCGATGGTACTTGAGGAGCCGTCGGTAGTAGCCGCCGCCTCCAACGCGGCAAAGATGGCAAGGGAAGCGGGCGGATTTACGACAAGCTATACCGGCAACATCATGCAGGCGCAGATTCAGATCATTGGCGTTAAGAATCCGGAATTTGCCCGTCAGATCATTCTTCAGAATAAGCAGGAAATACTTGACATAGCGAATGCGAAGGATCCGGTCCTTGTAAAGCTGACAGGCGGAGCGCAGGATATCATTGTCCGTGTCATTGATTCTAAGATCGGGCCTATGGTGGTTGCACATCTCGTTGTTGATACGGGAGATGCAATGGGGGCAAACGCTGTCAATACAATGGCGGAGTCAGTGGCGTCAAAAATTGAGGAGCTTACGGGAGGCACCGTTAAGCTTCGTATTCTCACGAACCTTGCGGATCTTCGTCTGGCACGCGCTACAGCTACATTTAAGAAAGAAGCGATCGGCGGAGAGGATGTTGTGGATGGAATCATCACCGCATATGAATTTGCGGCGGCGGATCCGTATCGCGCAGCAACAAGCAACAAAGGAATCATGAACGGTATCGATCCGGTTGTTGTGGCGACTGGAAATGACTGGAGGGCTATTGAGTCCGGCGCTCATTCTTATATAGCAAAAGATGGCCGCTACACGTCCCTCACAACCTGGGAAAAGAATGCGGATGGAGATCTGACCGGCGTGATCGAGCTCCCTACAGCGGTTGGACTTGTCGGCGGAGCAACCAAGATCCATCCGGCAGCAAAGGTAAATGTGAAGATGCTTGGAATTTCTTCTGCAGCTGAACTTGCTCAGGTTATCGCAGCAGTTGGTCTGGCACAGAATTTCGCCGCCCTTCGCGCGTTGGCAACAGAAGGAATCCAGCGGGGTCATATGAAGCTTCATGCCCGCAATGTGGCTATCACCGCAGGTGCAACACCGGAGCAGGTGGATGCACTGGCCGCAAAGCTTGTTGCAGATAAAAAAGTAAATGTAGAATATGCAAAAGAGATTCTTGCTGACATGTAAATAGATAAGCTGCCCGCCGGATGGCAGGATGCCAGCCGGCGGGGAGACTATGATGCCAGGTATGCGAAAGGAAGCTTCGGTGGAGGTTCCTTTTCGTCAGGAGTTATCATTGACACAGGAGGGTTTTAAATGGGTCAGAATGAGAATAAAAAAGATATGGTATTGACCGAAGTATGGGGCGATACAGTCAATATTAAGGAACTGGCAATTTCTGTGTGTCTGGGGGTCGTTTTTACGATGGTATTTTATCTGGTAGGACGTCATATTTTCCTTGGAATGAACAGTATTGATGAAAGCCTTGCAAAAGGATATGCATTGTTCGTCGGAATCGCCGGTTGCATCATTGCAGCCGTGATTTCTGCAAAGTCTTTCAAGCCAAAGAGGATCATTGGGGAATTAAATGACGTAGGAGAGATCAGTGAAATCCTGGAATATGCACATATGACAGTGGAGGAAGAAGCCGAGGCGCTTACGAAGGTCGATAAGAGCGTTATTAAAGAAATGGAAGATTTGGGACTTTATAATCTGCTCTCTTTGATTCCGGAGGGCGCTGACAACTACAAACCAGAATATAAGGAGCTTGCGGCAGCCGCCGAGGCTAAGACAAAAGAGGAGGGATAAATATGCTTATTATTCAGGCGATTATCGTTTCCATTATCGGTGGAATCATCTTTTCTATCATCGGTATTATTCCTGGAACAGATGAGACTGCTACAATGGCGCCGATTACATTAATATTAGTTCTTATGGGATTTGAACCTGTTGTTATTTTTGCATGGTTTATCGCAATACTGGTTGCCATGCAGATCACGCATACGATTCCGACGGCTATGGCTGCCCTGCCGGGTTCCACGATGGCGGTTCCTATGGTGGAAAACAGCAACATCGGCAAGAAGCTCGGCATCCCACATGTATCCATGCGCAAGATGTCCGCAGGTTCTCTGATCGGATCGATCATCGGACTTCCGATTGCGATTTTATTTGCGCAGATTCTTGCACCGCTCAGCGATATTATCTCTGCATACAGCGGACTGATTTTTACGATCGCGGCCTGCATCATTGCATATATGTCAAAGGCAAAGGTCGGCGCTGTAGTTTCCCTGATTCCTTTCGCATTTCTGATCCAGGGACTGCAGAGAATTTCAGTTGAAGCAGTTGGCACGACGCTGTTTACTTCTATTTTCATGGGGATCACGATCGGGCCTATGATTGCAGAGATCTTTACAACGATGATCCCTGCAAAACGTGAGGAGAACAGGAGGGATAAGCCGACGGAGATCTGGCTGGCTCCGGAGTCCAAAGAGAAAATGTCCATTTTCCCGAATCCGTTTAAGTTCTTCCACAAATCATCCATCGGATATGTGGCGGGAGCTTCGGCAATCTCAGCTTGTACATTTACATTTTCACCGGTTGGTATGACGGTTATGCTGGGCGAGCTTGTTTCCTCCAGAAAGAAGGAACTGTATGACCGTGTAACGACAACTCTCGGCGTACAGGATGCTGTATCCAACGCAACATACTTAGGAGAACTGCTGATACCGATGATCGCATTCGGCCTGCCTCTCAGTCCGGTTGCACTTGGTCCTGCGGCGCCACTGTTTAACCAGATCAATCTTCATGATTATCTGACGATGCCGGATTACTTTATTTACGGCTACATCGGGATTATCTTTGGATGTCTGTTTGCTTATCCGATAGCGATCAAAAAGGCCCGCAGATGGTCTGAGATGATGTTCCGTGCAGTCAGCCACGAGGCTCTGATTGGCGCATTCATGGGCCTGGTATGTATGCTGGCATTCCACGAGGCAGGTTTATTTGGAATCATTACTGCCCTTGTGGTTGGTATCTTTGGCGGATTTTTAAACAACAATTTTGGTATTCATACAGGCGTGCAGTTCATGGCGTACTACGCATCAGGCTGGATCGTTACGACACTGCTTTCGCTCTGTGCAATCGCAATTTAATGAGGTGAGGCGCGAATGCTTTTTTCAGATAATAAGGCAAAGGATGCATATCGGTATTTTATGGAATTGATTGATGAAAATATGGATCTGTTTGGAGCCGTGATTGAGAAGAAACTGAAGAGTGCCGAAGGGGAACGCCTTTCTGACGACGAGTTTGTAGCCTGTTATGTGGAAGGGATGCATCAGCTTGTGCAGAAAATTCATGAAAGCGCAGCCCTCAATCTGAAAACAGATCCAAAGTGTTATGCAAGATACTGTGATGCGATGCAGTATCCGAACCGGTGCGGGTTCCGTTTCCAGAATGAAGACGTGACGATCGGAAAGATTTATCTTTTTTACATTTGGGGAAAGACAAAAAGAAGGGCGCCGAAAGGGGACTGTATCAGACTGGAAAAACATGCTGTCCAGTTGATTGGGAAGCAGTGTCTGAAATATGGTATTGTGCAGTAGCAGTGTCAGGAATACTGTTTCAGGTAGAGTGGGTTCGATGGAATTCACTCTACTTTGCTGCGTTAATTTGTGGTAAAATAAAAGTGATATTATATCAGACGAAAAAAAGGGAGGAAAGCATATGGCGCCGCATCTGGAACAGAGACAAAAAATAAAACTGTCACAAAAGATGATACAGTCTGCGCGGATTCTTCAGATGAGCGGCAATGAACTTTCCGACTATCTGAAAGAACTGGAACTGGAGAACCCGATCGTGATTTTACAGGAAACTGATTTCGCCGTAAATAATCCTGTAAAGCCGGATTATTATGACTGGCTTGCGAAAAGTGATGAACAGAACCGGGCATATTCGCTGGAGGAAAATTATTCAGAGGATTATTTCCTTGAAAATATGGGAGAATGGAGACGGAAGACACTGGCGGATTTTTTGAAAATGCAGTTGATTCATAAGCCTTATTCGAAGTTTGATTTCCAGGTGTTTGAGTATATTGCCCAATGTCTGGATTCAAAAGGATATTTCACGTCATCTCCGGACGAACTGTCTGCTTATTTTCAGATTTCAAAAGATCAGGCAGAAAAATATCTGGAGATCATGCGAGCTTTGGAGCCGGCAGGCGTATGTGCTGCTTCCCTGAAAGAATGTCTGTTAACGCAGTTGAGAAAAAGCGAAAAGAAAGATGAGACAGCGGAAACGATCATCACGGAATATCTCGAACTGCTGGGGAAAAATCAGCTTCCGGTTATTGCAAAGAAAATGGGTATCTCAATAGATAAAGTCAGAATGGCGGCTCTTCACATTAAAAAGCTGAATCCGATTCCTGCACAGGGATTTGAGGATGGTCATGTCCAAAAGCTTATAATTCCGGACGTCTCTATTGTACGCCGCAAAGACGGATTCCATATTGTTGCTGAAGATGAACAGCTGCCTTCGATCATTATGAATGAGGATTACCTGAGTCTTTTAAATTCGGAGTGTCCGAAGGAAGTGAAGGAATATCTTGACAGCAAGATGAAGCAGGCGGAGGAAGTACAGAAAAATATCCGTATGCGGGGTGAAACGCTTTTGAAACTGGCAAAATACATTTTGGAAGAACAGTATGCGTTTTTTGTATATGGTGAGGATCAGTTAAAACCGCTGCGGCTGAAGGATGCGGCGGAAAGGATGGAATTCCATGAATCGACGATCAGCAGAGCGGTAAAGGATAAATATCTGAAATGTGCGTGGGGTGTTTATCCTTTCAGCTACTTTTTTTCAAAGAGTATAAAGAATGATACGGGAGAGATGGCAGCAGTACAGATGAAAAGAAAGGTGAAAGAGCTGATCGATGGGGAAGATAAATCAAAGCCATACAGCGATCAGAAATTATCCGGACTTTTGAAAGAAATGGGAATACAGATGTCGCGCCGTACAGTGACAAAATACCGGGAACAAATGCAAATACCGGATTCCAGGGGGAGAAAAGAATATTAATGAGAAATGGGGAAAGGGTATGTATCTTGAAGATTTAAAACAAAAACCAATCAATGATCTATGGTCCCATATCCTGGACATGTCGCATGATGGGATTATAGCCGTAGATAAGAACGGGCGTATTTTTTATCTGAATCAGTCATATGTAGATATTCTGCACGTAAACCCGCACCGCCTTATCGGCAAATATATTCAGGATGTAGAACCGGAATCATTACTCAAAAAGGTGCTTGAGACAAAGGAGCCGGCGGAGAATGAATCTCAGAGAATTGCATCTTTGAACAGGTATGTGTCTGTGAAGATCCAGCCTATTATTATGGAGGATACATTTCTCGGAGCGGTATCTTTTTTCCGTGATATTACGGAGATTCATGATCTGAATCGGGAAGTAGACAAGATGACGGGAATCGTGGATGAATATTCGAGGCAGATTCAGCACCTGAAGTCGCTTCAAAGTATGGGAATCGCGACGCAGGATCGGAATTTTCTGAATCTTCTGTCTCAGGCGGAGATCGTTGCAAAGACGGATGTCCCGGTTTTGATCTGTGGGGAAAGCGGGGTTGGGAAGGAGGTTTTCGCCAACTATATTTATCAGTGCAGCGAACGAAAAGATAAGCCGTTCATCACAGTTAATTGTGCCGCTATTCCAGAAGATCTGATGGAGAGCGAACTTTTCGGCTATGAAGAGGGAGCGTTTACCGGAGCCGCCAAAGGAGGAAGAAAAGGGAAATTTGAGCTGGCGGATAAAGGAACGATCTTTTTGGATGAGATCGGTGATATGCCTCTTTTGATGCAGTCGAAGCTTTTGCGGGTGCTGCAGCAGGGCGAAATTGAGAAGATCGGACGTCAGAAGCGTATCCCTGTAGACGTGCGGGTGATCGCGGCAACGAACCAGTCGATCAAGCAGATGATCCATGCGAAAAAATTCCGGCAGGATCTATATTTCCGTATTAATACAATATCCATAACCATTCCGGCGCTGCGTGAGAGAACGGGTGATATTCCGCTCCTTGCAAATCAGTTTTTGAATGAATTCAATCGTAAGTACAATAAAAATGTTGTATTTTCCAAAGAGATCTTCGAT
>CAZPXF010000009.1:0-37237 GCA_964590945.1 uncultured Lachnospiraceae bacterium
CCGGCTCTTCCACCGGAGCTGCCTCTGCCGCCGGACTTTCCTCTGCCGCCGGTACTTCCGGTTCAGGCTCCGGCCATACCCAGCCAAGAAGCTCGTCGTAAAGCTTCTCATATTTTCTTGCGGATGCATTCCACGAGAAGTCAGCCTGCATTGCACGCTCAACCATCTTATTCCAGTCGCGCTTATGATCGTAGAAGATTGCTTCCGCATAGCGGATTGTATTCAACATCTCATGCGCATTGTAATTCGTGAAGCTGAATCCTGTACCTGTATGTTCGTATTCGTTGTATGCTTCTACCGTATCCTTCAGTCCGCCCGTCTCACGAACGATCGGAAGCGTACCGTATCTCAGACTCATCAACTGGCTGAGACCGCATGGCTCAAACAGCGACGGCATCAGGAACGCGTCGCAGGAACCATAGATCTTGTTGGAAAGCTCCTCGGAATAGAAGATATTCGCAGAAACCTTACCCTGATACTTCCATGCAAAATGACGGAACATATTCTCGTAGCGTTCCTCGCCGGTTCCAAGTACAACGAGCTGGACAGCGTCCTGGCACAGCTCATCCATAACATAAGAAATGAGGTCGAATCCCTTCTGGTCTGTCAGACGGGATACAATACCGATCATCATCACCTTCGGATCTTCCTGAAGTCCCAGCTCCTGCTGCAGAGCGATCTTATTCTTAACCTTCTCCTTACGGAAATTATCCACATTAAAGTGGTATGGGATATATTTGTCCGTCTCCGGATTCAGCGTCTCGTAGTCAATACCATTTACGATACCGGAAAGGACGTTGGAGCGCGCGCACATGAGTCCGTTCAGGTTCTCCCCGTAAAATGGCGTTTTAATCTCTTCTGCATATGTATCGCTGACAGTCGTTACACGGTCGGCATAAACGATTCCGCCTTTCAGCAGGTTCGCGTCTCCATATGCCTCAAGCTTGTCCGGCGCAAAATAATACGGTGAGAGTCCTGTCGCATCCTGAACAGTCTTCTTATCATATATGCCCTGGAACTTAAGATTGTGGATTGTCATGATGGTACGTATATCCCTGTAGAAATCTCCCCCATGGAAGGTATCCTTCAGGTATACAGGGATCAATCCGGTCTGCCAGTCATGACAATGGATAATATCAGGTCTAAATCCGATTACAGGCAATGCGCTCAGCGCAGCGCGTGAGAAGAATGCAAACTTCTCGATGTCGAGGTGAATCTCACCATATGGCTTGTCTCCGGAAAAATAATATTCGTTATCAATAAAATAGAAAGGAACGCCGTCGATCTCTGTCTCGAGGATTCCGACATACTGCTTTCTCCATGCAAGCTCCATGTAAAAATGAGCTTTGTATTTTAATTTATCCTTCCATTCCTGTTTCATGCACATATATTTCGGAAGGATGACTCTTGTATCATATCTTTCTTTGTTAAAGTACTTCGGCAGCGTTCCGGCAACATCTGCAAGCCCGCCAGTCTTAATAAATGGTACTGCCTCTGAGGTTACAAATAAAATTTTCTCCCTGTTCATAAGATATTACCTACTTTCATACGTTTTGTTTTTATTATACCTTATTTACACGGTAAATTAAAGACTTATTTTTCTTTCATGTTCAAACGGATCGTATCTGCGATCATAGCGATAAATTCTGAGTTTGTCGGTTTTCCTTTTCCATTGTTGATCGTATATCCAAAAAGGTTATCGATAGTTTCCAGCCTCCCGCGGCTCCAGGCTACCTCGATCGCGTGCCGGATCGCACGCTCCACACGGCTGGAGGTCGTGTGATATTTCTTTGCAATTTCCGGATACAGGATCTTTGTAATTGCATTCAGCACATCCATATCGTCGATTGCCATCATGATCGCGTCCCTGAGATAGTGATAACCTTTGATATGTGCAGGAATGCCGATTTCATGGATCATCTCCGTTACGAGAGTTTCGATCGACTTTCCCGGAACTTTTGCCGCCGCATGTTCCGCCGGATCCTCCGGCTTTTTCTGACGGACATTGTTCCCTGCGTATTTGATCCTTCCAAGTACTCTTTCCTTATCAAAGGGTTTCATCATATAGTATTCCGCCCCAAGATTAAACGCGTCTTCTGTAATCCGTTCGCTGCCGACTGCCGTCAGTATAATAAACCTCGGCGCTTTCCGGAAGCTGTCGTCCCCTCTGACCGTTTCCATAACGCTGAGGCCGTCCATTCCCGGCATGATCAGATCCAGAACCATCACATCCGGCTTGTTTTCCCTGATAATCCCGCAGGCTTCTTCGCCATTTTTCGCTTTGCCGACAAGTGTCAGTTCTTCATCTTCGCTGATGATCCGGCCAAGAATTTCCAGCACTTGTTCATTGTCGTCGGCAACCGCCACGCTCAACTTATGCATTTTCCATCATCCTCCTGCATCGAATGAAACATATCCGCACCATATGACAGTTAAAATTATATAATTTTGTCAGCATACACTCAAGAAATATCAATCGTATTATTTCGACACCGCTGAACCGCGAACATGCATTTTTCTCCATAAGATCTTGCATGTTACTCCATCGCATTCAGCATGGTTTCTGCAAAGATCCCGTATCCTTTCGTCGGATCGTCTACAAGCACATGGGTAACTGCGCCGACAAATTTCCCGTTTTGTACGATCGGGCTGCCTGACATTCCCTGCACGATCCCGCCCGTTTTTTCGAGAAGCTCCTGATCCGTAACGCGGATGACAAAGGCCTTACTGCTGCTCTTATTCCATATGTTGATCTTTTCGATCTCGATCTCGTACCGCCCGACTTCCTGATCCACATCGCAATACACATAGGCTTTTCCGGTCGTTACTTCTGACCGCTTTGCTGCGTCCACCCATCTTTTCTTTTTCATTTCCAGTTTGCCGATATCCAGTGTCCCGTATATTCCAAGATCCGTATTTTTCGTGATATCCCCCAGAAGATTCGACGGGGAATAAATGATCATCCCCTCAAGTCCCCCCGGAGTTCCGCTTTTCCCGCGGGTCACGGAAAGAATTCCGGCGTCATACAGATTTCCTTCTGCGATCTCCATCATGCTGCCTGTATCCGCGTCATGAATCCCATGTCCGAGAGTTCCGAATTTTCCTTCCTTCGTCACAAAGGTCAGGGTTCCGAGTCCCTGGGTGTCGTCCCGCACCCAGATGCCAAGCTGGTACTCCCCTTTTTTATTCTGCACGGCGTTAAGGCTTACCTTGATCTCTTCCTTGTCCCTGCGCATTTGGAGGACGACCTTTTCATCCTGAAGATTCTTTACACATTGAACCAGCTCCCGCTTCGTCGACACCGGATTCTGGTTAACAGATATGATATAATCTCCGGATCTGACAATGTGCTTTGCCGGGCAGGTCTTATGTCCGGCTTCATCGTCAATTTCCGCAGTATCCACGACGAGGACTCCCTTCGTCTCCATGTAGATGCCTACCGGGATCCCGCCGAGCAGAACCTTTTCATCCGACTCCACCGTACTGCTTGCCACGCTTGTATCATCTGCAAAATATTGCCTGTATCCTGTGACGCCTCCGGCCGCCGCAAATAAAAGAACCAGCGACGTCAAAGCGAACCGCTTCCGATATTTCTTTTTCATATACACGCTCTTTTCCTGTTTCTTATACCGCCATTGGAATGCTTTCCAACGTTCCTTCATACGGCAGCAAAAAATGTACGCGTCAGATGCGCAAATTTAAAAACAGCCGCATGTGATCCATACAACTGTTTTTATTATATGCAGATTCAAATATCTTACTCTTGATTCTTTTTGTTTTTGGCAAGTAATTTCATCTCAGCCGCGCTCTCAAGAACCGTCTCCGTGATCTGCGCGCCGCCGATGATCCTTGCCAGCTCTTCCACGCTTTCCTTTTCGTTTAATTTGCGGACGCTTGTCCATGTCCGTCCCTGATCCGTATTTTTCTCGATAAAAAAGTGCGCGTCCGCCATCGAGGCGATCTGCGCCAGATGGGTAATACAGATGATCTGATGCCTGTTTGCGAGCCTGGCGATCTTCTCCGCAATCTTTTGCGCCGTTCTTCCGCTGATACCCGCGTCGATCTCATCGAAGATCAAAGTCTCCGTTCCGTCCTCATCCGCCATAACTGATTTCACGGCCAGCATGATTCTCGAAAGCTCGCCTCCCGATGCGATCCTGCCAAGGGATCTGAGCGGTTCGCCCGGATTCATGGAGATCTGAAATTCCACGTCATCCTTTCCGTTCTCCCCTGCGCAGGAGAGTTCGCCAAAGGCGATCTGAAATTCCACCGTAAGGAAGTTCAGATCCAGCAGATTCTCCTGGATCCGCTGTTCCAGACGGGCCGCCACGCTTTTTCGCTCCTTTGATAAGTTCAGGGCATTTCTCTCCAGCCTGCTCTCGGCGCCCGAAAGCTGTTCCTCCAATAGTCGGACGTTTTCATCAAATGCTTCCAGTTTCTGTAATTCTTCCTTCTTTTTTTCGCAGGAATCCAGAATTCCGGGGATATCCGCGCCATACTTCTCCTTCAGACGGTTTATTTCATTCAGCCGGGTCTCGACTTCATAAAATTCTTCTTCCGAAAACTCCGCAGACTCCGCGTAATCCGAGAGCTCCCGGTTAAAATCGTTCAAAAGGCTGTCCACAGTGATGAGCTGTTCATAAAGCTCCTTAAGAGGCTCGTCATACTTTTCGATCTCCTGTAAATAACGGAGCGCTGCGCCGATCCGGCTGCCGCAGCCTTCCCCGCTGTCGTAACCGGTAATCTGGTAAGCCGCCGCCAGGTTCTCGGATATTTTGCGCCCATGCGACATTTTCCGGTATCGTTTCTCCAGCTCTTCATCCTCTCCGATGATAAGGGAGGCTTCCTCTATTTCCTGAATCTCATATTGTAAAAAAGAGATTTCCCGGCTCCGGCTGCCGCCATGGGAGCGGAGGCTGAAAAGCTCTGATTCCAGCCTTTTCTTCTCCTTCCACGCTTCCTTTACCGCCGCGCGGGACTTTTCCAGCTCACGATTCCCAAACAGATCGACGATCCTCAGGTGGTTTTTCTTATTCAGCAGCGTCTGGGAGTCATGCTGCCCATGAATATCGATGAGAAGCTCCGCCGCTTCCCGCACCTTTGCAATTGTAACCGTTTCACCGTTGATCCGGAGCACGCTTTTCCTGTCGTTAAATCTTCTGGTTATGACTACCTGCCCATCCTCCGGCTCAATATCCAGCTCCCGGAGTTCTTTTTTGCGCGCCTCGCTGTCAATCTCAAAGACAAGCTCCACGATCCCGGGTTTCCTTGGGTCGCGCAGCAGATCCGACGAATATTTGCCTCCCAGAGCAAGGTTCACCGAGCCAAGCAGGATGGATTTCCCGGCGCCTGTTTCCCCGGTCAGCGTATTAAAACCCTTTTCAAAATCGATCTCAACCTCATCGATCAGGGCAATGTTTTTTACGTGTAAATTTGTAAGCATAATCTACTCCTGAACTTTTCTGACACATCACTGCGTACGGATCCTTCCCTAATGATCCGCCAAAAGCTTTTCCAGCTTATCCATCAGAAGGATCGTGTCGTCCACGCTTCTGACCGCGCACATCACCGTGTCGTCCCCTGCAATAGAGCCGACTACTTCGCTCCAGTTCATGGCGTCCAAAGCCGCTGCGACAGCCATCGCCATCCCGGACACAGTCTTGATCACAAGAATATTCTGCGCCATATCCATTCTCTCAAATCCATCCCTTAAGATCCGGATATATTTTTCGGACATGATAGATGCTTCCGTATGCATGACAACATACTTCTGCCGGCCGCCTTCCACCGGCGTTTTCGTAAGCTTCAGTTCGCGGATATCTCTGGATACCGTTGCCTGTGTTACATGGAATCCCGCTTCATTTAAACGTGCTGCAAGCTCCTCCTGTGTCTCAATGTGGTACTGATTCACAAGCTCTACGATTTTTGCATGTCTGTTTACCTTCATCGTCAATTTCCTCTCATCTTTGTTCGCAATGTCTCCAAAAAACTGACCTTATTGATCTTTAAAATTTTTGTCGTCTCCTCCGCGGCCGAAATTTCAACAAAATCATCAATGCCCAGATGAATGATCTCATTCCCATCCACGGAAATCCCGGCCGACTCCGTCTCCGGATTTCTTCCGGGACACAGCTCAATCCGTATCGTGTCGTTGGCAGACAGGACGATGCTGCTTGTATTCAGCGCATGGGAACAGATCGGCGTCAGCACGATCAGTTTTGCCGTCGGCTCTACGATCGGACCCCCCGCCGACAGATTGTAAGCGGTCGACCCGGTCGGCGTCGATATGATGATTCCATCCGCACTGTATGTATTTAACAGCTCGCTGTTTACAAAAATATTAAAACGCATGACACGGAGCGCGCCGACACGTGTCAGAACGATATCATTCAGCGCGATCTCCCTTTTTCCAAAGGAAAACGTGCTTTTCAGCATCATGCGCTTTTCAACCGAATACTTTCCTGCAAGCAGAAGATCCAGCTCCTCGTAGAGATTCCCCGGATCCATCTCGGTCAGATAGCCTACGGTTCCTCTGTTGATCCCCAGCATCGGCACGTCGTATTTACGGAGCTGCCTTGCCGCACGGATCATCGTTCCGTCGCCGCCCACAACCAGCACGCAATCCGGCTGAAATTCCGCAATTTCGTCACCGGAAACCTTATGGCTCAAAAGGCATTTCTTTCCCTTTCTGTGCAGATAATCTGCGATCTGGTTCGTCACCTTTAATTCTTTATCCTTGATCTGATTTGTAATAATATAAAACTGATTCATCGCTTATGATAATTCTGCAAACGCGGCGTCCGCCACACGGACATAGTCCGGAAGCGTTCCGTTCTCCTTTCGTTCGGTTTTCTTTAAATGTACAAGATATTCAATATTTCCCTCCGGCCCCTTGATCGGGGAATAGTCCAGATTTCTTACTTCAAACCCGTGCGCGTCGGCATATTCCAGGATCTTCTGAAGCACCTCATAGTGCGTCCCTATCTCGCGCACAACACCTTTTTTCCCGACCTTTTCCCGGCCGGCCTCAAACTGCGGCTTGATAAGCGCCACGATCTCGCCGTCCTCCCGCAGATAATTCCGGATCGGTTCCAGCACCTTTGTGAGCGAAATAAAGGAAACGTCGATCGATGAGAAGTCGATCGGCTCCCCCAGATCCTCCGGCTTCAGATACCGGATATTGGTTTTTTCCATGCAGACAACGCGTCCGTCATTGCGCAGTTTCCATGCGAGCTGGCCTCTTCCGACGTCGATGGAAAATACCTTTACCGCTCCATTTTGCAGCATACAGTCCGTGAAACCTCCTGTGGACGAACCGACGTCGGTACAGACTTTTCCGTCCACCGACACATCGAAACTGGCAAGCGCTTTCTCTAGCTTATATCCTCCGCGGCTTACATACGGCATCGTATGCCCGTGCAGTTCAATATGTACTTCCCCGTCAAATTTTGTACCGGCCTTGTCTTCCCGTTCCCCGTCTACAAAAACAATTCCAGACATAATAATTGCTTTTGCCTTTTCCCGTGATTCCGCAAGATTTCTTTTCACCAGTAACACGTCCAGTCGTTCCTTCATCTATCGCACAACCTCTGTCTGATCTTTCATCTTTTCCATGATTTTCCGTACTATGTTCTCCGCGGAAAGTCCCACCGTCTCCCGCAGAATATCGACGCTTCCATGCTCCACATAATCGTCCGGAAGTCCGCAGTTCAGGACGCGCACGCCCATGTCGTTCTCCGCAAGATATTTGGAAATGCACTCGCCGTAACCGCCGCTCAGCACATTTTCCTCGATCGTTACAATAAGCCTGTGGTTTTTTGAGAGCCTTTCTGTCATGCGCATATCCGCCGGTTTTACAAAGCGTGCATTTACAAGCGTACAGACGTACCCTTCCTTTTTCAGCATTTCCCTGACTTCCAGCGCGACTGTCATGATGTGTCCGACAGAAACGATCGCAATATCTTCGCCTTCAAAGATCATCTCGCTGCGTCCATATACGACCGGTTCCCTGTGATCCTCCAGAATCGTATCCGCTCTCCCCCGCGGATAGCGCAGTGCGATCGGCTTTCCATAGTCTACTGCAAATCGAAGCATATCCTCCAGCTCCCATTTATTTTTCGGAGCCATGACAGTCATGTTCGGTATCGTATTCAGATATGACAGGTCAAAAAGGCCCTGATGCGTCTCGCCGTCGCTTCCGACAAGTCCGGCCCGGTCGATGGCAAATACGACCGGGAGCTTCTGAAGACAGACGTCATGGATCATCTGGTCATAGCCTCTCTGCAAAAAAGAAGAATAAACGGCGAATACCGGCTTCAGTCCCCCCGCGGCAAGTCCGGCTGCAAATGTCACTGCATGCTCCTCCGCGATCCCCACGTCAAAGAAGCGTTCCGGATACGCCTTTTTGAAGAGGCTAAGTCCGGTTCCGTCCGGCATCGCAGCCGTGATCGCTACTACCTTTTCATCCTTTGCGGCAATGCTGCGCAGTACCTTTGCAAAGACATCCGTGTAGCTGTCCCCGTCTTTCTTTGCAACCGGCCGCCCGGTCGGAACGTCATACGGGCCTGTCCCGTGGAATTTCTCCGGGTTTTTTTCCGCCGGCTCATATCCATACCCCTTCACGGTATTTACATGCACCAGAACCGCGCCCTGTACGCGTTTCGCTTCATTCAGCACGCGCTCCAGCTCTTTGAAATTATGGCCGTCCACCGGCCCAAGATATGTGATCCCCATATCCTCAAAAAACATGCCCGGGATCAGAAGCTGCTTGATCCCGCTTTTCGTCCGGCGGATATGATCCACGATATGCTCCCCTCCTACCGGGATCCTGCGGAGCGTCTTCTCCACGCCGCGCTTCAGATTCGCATACGTATTTGTCGTGCGGATCGTGCTTAAATACCGGGACATTCCCCCGACATTTTCCGATATCGACATATTATTGTCATTTAAAACAATGATATAATTCCTCTCAAGCGACGCCGCATTGTTCAGCGCCTCATACGCCATGCCCCCGGTCAGGGAACCGTCCCCGATCACGGAGATCACATGGTAATCCTTCTTTTGTATCTCTGCCGCGCGGACATAGCCAAGCCCGGCGGAGATCGAGGTGGAGCTGTGGCCTGTATCGAAAGCGTCGCAATCGCTCTCCTCCCGTTTTGGAAAGCCGCTCAGTCCTCCGTACATCCGCAGAGCCTCGAAGCCCTCTCTCCTTCCTGTCAGGATCTTATGCGTATAGGACTGGTGCCCTACATCCCATATGATCTTGTCCTCCGGAAGGGTGAACACGCGGTGGAGCGCTATCGTAAGCTCCACAACTCCCAGATTCGACGCAAGATGTCCTCCCGTAACACTGATACTGCGGATCAGAAAATCACGGATCTCCTGCGCCAGCGCCGGAAGCTCTTCCTCGGGAATGTTCTTTATATCATTTGCTTTCTCTATCTTTTCAAGTACCATAAAAGTACCCCTCTTATTTTTCTCTTTGTACCAACTCTCTCAACAGCCAATCCAGAAAAGCGCAGTCGTCCGAGAGTTCCTGCAAAAGCTTAAGCGCCCGTTCCGTCAATTCCTCCACACGGCTTCCTGCCTGTGCAAGGCCGTGGATAGAAGCGTATGTACGTTTCCTGTTTTTCTCATCGCTGTGCACCGGCTTGCCGAGGATCTCCGTTGTGCTCGTCATATCCAGAATATCATCGCGTATCTGGAATGCATATCCGACGTCTGCGGCGATCCGGCCGACTTTTCGCACGTCTTCTTCCGATGCGCCCGCCAGCGCCGCGCCGATCTCCATCGCGGCTTCCAGAAGCGCGCCTGTTTTCTTTTCGTAAATAAAATCCAGCGCTTCGCAAGGGATATCCTCTCCGGTAAGCTCCACATCCACAACCTGTCCGCCGAGCATTCCATAGACGCCTGATTTCCCGGCAAGAAGTGCGAGCGCCCTTCCGATGGAAAGCGCGCTTTCCGGCTCCATGTCAAATGCCTTTGCTGCAGTCTCAAACGCATAATTTAAAAGCGCATCCCCGGCAAGGATCCCCATCGCTTCGCCGTATTTCACATGGGTTGTCTTTCTTCCTCTGCGGTATTCGTCATCATCCATAGCAGGAAGATCATCATGCACAAGCGAGTAGGTATGGATCATCTCGATCGCCGCCATAAACGGCTCAACAATCTCAGATACGCCTCCGAACAGGCGGTACGTCTCAAGCATCAGAACCGGCCGCAGGCGTTTCCCTCCGGCAAGCACACTGTAGCGCATGGCGTCGATAACCGTCTTCTGATAGCCGCATGCAGCCGGAAGGTACAGATCCAGCACCCGCTCAGCATATACAATCTTTTCACTTAAAAGCTCTTTATTCGTCATTGCTGTCACCATTCTCATCCAGAATCACAAGCTGCTTTTCCACGCGGTCTATCTTCTCGCCGCACATCTTCAAAAGCTTCATACCTTTCTGATAGAGCTCAAAGGATTCTTCCAGACCGATATCGTCTTTCTCCAGATTACATGCGATCTCATCAATTTTCCGAAAAAGTTCGTCCACGGATTCTTCTTTATTTTCCTGTTCCATACGGATGCTCCTTTCTCTTTCCGGTCACCTGTGTATCAATATAGCCGTCATGGACAGCGATCGTAACCGCATCCCCGATCTGTACATCTTCCACGCTCCTGATATTCCGTCCTTCGGAATCTGACGCATAGGAAAAACCCTGCGTAAATTTCAGGAGCGGAGACCGCCCGTGCAGCATCTCCGCAAACATGCTGAGAAGATATCTGCTGTGCCTCAATCTGTCCTCCATCTGCTGCCGCAGTCTGTTTTCATATTCTATCTGCATCTGACGCTTTGCCAGAACCTGATTCTTCGGATTCAGATACCGGAAATGGACGGCGTACGAATCCAGTTGTCCCCGTGCTTTCAGAATCCTTCTTCTTTGCAGCGAAAGCATCCGGCTTCTCAGGTTCTCCACCATCTGGTCAAAGGCTGCGAGCTCATATACCGCAAGCTCGGCCGCCGCCGATGGCGTCGGGGCGCGTAAGTCCGCTACAAAATCCGCGATCGTAAAATCAGTCTCATGGCCCACCGCAGATATGACCGGGTGCTGACAATCAAAAATAGCTCTCGCCACTTCTTCTTCATTAAATGCCCAGAGATCCTCAATGGAGCCGCCGCCCCGGCCGACAATGATCACATCCACATCCTCCATCGCATCCAGTGTCCGGATCCCTTTTACGATACTCGGCACGGCATATTCCCCCTGCACGATCGCAGGATACAGGATCAGCTGCACACAAGGATTTCTGCGATGCGCGATCGTTACGATATCCCGGATCGCCGCCCCGGTGGACGCCGTCACAATACCGACCCTGCGCACAAATGCCGGGATCGGCTTCTTATATTCCGGCGCGAACATTCCCATCTCTTCCAGTTCCTTTTTAAGAGCCTGAAATCTCTCATATAACAGTCCGGCGCCGTCCAATATGATCCGGGATGCATAGAGCTGGTACTTGCCGTCGCGCTCATACACATTGACATTGCCGAGGACCACCACTTCCTGGCCGTCCCGCATCCGGAAGCCAAGTCCTTTTCTTTGTCCTGCAAACATCACGCAGGCGATCATCCCGGAGGAATCCTTCAGGGAAAAATAGATATGCCCGGACGAGTGGTATTTGCAGTTGGAAACCTCTCCCTTGACGTAGATCTGCTGCAGGACAAAATCCTGCGTGAACATCTGCTTTACATAGGAATTTACCTGCCGGACCGTATATACGCGCTTCTTCATGCCTTGACCGCTTCTTCTGGTTCGCCGTTATTCACAAGCCTGGCAAGAACGCCGTTGATAAAGGACGGACCGGAATCGCTGCTGTATTTCTTTGCAAGCTCCACCGCCTCATTGATGGCAACGCCGACCGGAATATCATCGTCCTCCAGCACTTCATAAAACGCAACACGAAGGATCGTAAGGTCTACCTTGTTCATACGCTTTGTCTTCCAGCCTGTGCTCGTTGCATTGATCTTCTCATCGAGTTCCCCGCGTTTTTCGGAGATCTTCCCCGCCTTTTCTCTGATATAAGCCTGATCCTTCTCACCTGTCACAGCATGCAGCTCAAAATAAAGCGCAGTCTGCTCTTCAAGGGACTCCGGGCTGTTAAATTCCATCTCAAATAATAACTGAAATATATGTTCTCTTAATTCTGTTCTTCTCATTCCTGACTCCTGCCAAAACTAATGATTCGCTGTGCAAGCAAAAAAGGATGTCAATGACATCCTGATTCTACGGCCATGGCAGCTATTCCATATCTACGCCTGCAACTCTGATATTGACATCTGCCACGGTTAAACCTGTCATATTCTCAATTGCACTCTTAACCTTTTCCTGAACAGTAGCGGAAACATCCATGATACTGTAACCGTACTTGAGCGTCAGCGCAAGACTGACTGTTACAATTCCTTCCAGCACATCGACCTTCACGCCCCTGGAAAGATTCTTCATGCCAAGCTTGCTGACGATCTCATTCGTAATATTCCCGGCCATGGAAGCGACGCCGTCGACCTCTGTCGCAGCAAGTCCGGCGATAATTGCGACTACTTCATCTGCGATCCGCACTTCTCCCATAACATTTTCACTGTGTATCGAATAACTGTTTCTTTCGTCCTTGTTCATTTTCAAACCTCCTATACAGCAATCTACGGAATTATTATAACAAATCCTGTATCATTTGCAAAGATTATATTTTATTTGCTGAATTCCGTGAGCTCCAGACCTTTGTTGCGGTCCAGCGTCATGCCGATACTCCAGCTGTTGACAAACAGAAGAAGCGGACGGCCTTTCAGATCCTTCACCTTCTTCATATCCGACGTTCCGGACAGGCGTTCAACGTCCATATCCGTATTGGCGATCCAGCGGATATGCTCATACGGAAGATTCTCAAGGTAAATATCCACGTTGTATTCCTTTTTCAAACGGTATTTCAGCACGTCGAACTGCAGCACGCCGACAACGCCGACGATGATCTCCTCCATTCCGGTATTGAACTCCTGAAAGATCTGTATCGCGCCTTCCTGCGCGATCTGGTTGATGCCTTTCATAAACTGCTTTCTCTTCATCGTGTCGGCCTGACGCACCCTTGCGAAATGTTCCGGGGCGAAGGTCGGGATCCCCTCATACGAATATTTTTCCGCGGACGTCGTTAAGGTATCGCCGATGGAAAAGATTCCCGGATCAAACACGCCGATGATATCTCCTCCGTACGCCTTCTCGATCATCTTCCTCTCGCTTGCCATCATCTGCTGCGGCTGGGAAAGGCGCACTTTCCTGCCTCCCTGAACATGAAACACTTCCATTCCGGCTTCAAATTCGCCGGAGCAGATGCGCACAAATGCGATACGATCCCTGTGGGCCTTGTTCATATTTGCCTGTATTTTAAATACGAATGCAGAAAAATCCTTCTCCTTCATCGGATCGATCAGTCCCTGGTCGGACATACGGGGGAGCGGCGACGTCGTCATCGCAAGAAAATGATCCAGAAACGTCTCCACGCCGAAATTCGTGAGTGCGGAGCCGAAGAATACCGGCGAAAGCTCTCCGGCATCTACAAGCTCCTGATCAAACCCGGCGCTTGCGCCATCCAGAAGCTCGATCTCCTCATGCAGAAGCTCCAGCGCATCCTCCTCCACATATTCGGAAGCGGAAGGATCATCCGGCGAAATCTTCATCACACGCCCCATCCGCGTCCCCTTCATCGTATCGGAGAACAGCTCGATCTCCTTCCCGCCGCGGTCGTAAACGCCGCGGAACTGCTTGCCGGAACCGATCGGCCAGTTTACCGGACAGGTTGGGATTCCAAGCTCCTTCTCGATGTCATCCAGAAGATCAAAGGTATCCCTCGCCTCCCGGTCCATTTTATTAATAAAAGTAAAGATCGGAATATGTCTCATTGCACAGACCCTGAACAGCTTTCTTGTCTGCGCCTCCACGCCTTTTGAGGCGTCGATGACCATCACAGCCGAGTCCGCAGCCATCAGCGTACGGTACGTATCCTCGGAGAAATCCTGATGCCCCGGCGTATCCAGAATATTGATACAGCATCCGCCGTATTCAAACTGGAGCACGGAGGACGTAACGGAGATTCCTCTCTCCTTCTCAATATCCATCCAGTCGGAGACCGCGTGCTTTGCCGTCGCCTTTCCCTTTACGGAGCCCGCCTGATTGATGGCTCCTCCATAGAGCAGAAATTTCTCTGTCAGAGTTGTCTTACCTGCGTCCGGGTGGGAAATGATCGCAAATGTTCTTCGTTTTTTTATTTCATCTGTAAATTCTGACATAACGTTTCATTCTTACCTTTCTTTTCGCACTGGTAACAATTATAGCAATTCTTATGTAGATACGCAAATAGTTTTTCTATGATCCGGAGTTTCCGGCGGAACTGCTGATCGGCGAGATCACGATGTTTTCCGGCGATACCTCCGTCTTTCTCGTAATGATATCCTCGATCTGCGCAAGCTCGCTGTCCGTAAGCTCCGATTTCCCTACCAGAACGTCTGCGCTGTTCTCGGAGAGATTGACGACCGAATTGGTAAATCCTTTGGATGCGAGAAGTGATTCGGCTGCCGCCTCCTGTTCGGCACGCGCTGTCATTGCAAGAAGCTGGGCCGACGCATCCTCCCTCGCGGATTCGCTTAAAGATTCGTTGTCGATAATCCCCTGAAGCGTTTCTTTATTTTCCGCGCGCACCTGTTCGCGGGAAACCTTTGCCTCAGATGCAATGGAGCTGATCTCGCCGCTTGTCAGGACAGCCGTTCCCGGCGTCTCGTCGTCCGAGTCCTGGCTGGCGATCTCGCCTTTCGCATCTGCGTCCGCCTGCGCCAGCTCTTCATCTGAAATATCGAGCAGCTCCTGACTTGCCGTCTCCGCTCCGTCCGTATCTGCCTTCTGAAACAGCTTCCCTGAATAATTCAGGTAGCCTGCCGCAGCGATCATAAGTGCAAGACCTGTAATGATGATCTGATTCTTTCTGAAGACTTTCTTCATAAGACTCCTCCTTGTAACTATGAAGATTTCCGTTTCATTACCTTAATTTTATGCATATCCACGTCAAATAATGCTTTGACTGCGCCGGTTATATTTTCTATTACAACCGGATCGTCCCCTCCGTCCGCCACAACGATCACGCCGTCGATCTCTGGCGCAAACTTTTTGGAAACATAGGGCGTCTGCGTTCCATCGGACTGTTCTTCAAAAACAGTCGTCTCCGAGCTGTCCGTCTGGTTCTGCGTCCCGTTTCCTCCGTCGGAAGAAGAAGATACGGAACCGGATGCGTCCTTTTCCACAACCGTTTCCTCAGAAGATTCCAGCGTGATCATAACAGAAACATTGCCCACGCCTTCTGTTTTATCCAGTATCTTTTCAAGCCTTCTCTCCATCTGTTTGGCATAGTCATCCTCCTCATAAGTCTCCTCCGGCTCCTCCGTACGATCTTCCTTCCTTTCGGAAGGTATGGAAATAACGATCAGGATCAGGCCGACAAGTACAAGGATCAGAAGACTGTTTTTCCCTTTGAAATGCTTTTTCCAATTATTCAGATCCATATTCTTTTTCATATTCCATCTCCAGTTCTGTCAGCCGTCTCTCCAGATTTACCGACGCACGATCCAGATCCGGCAATTCTGTGCTCTTCAGATTCCAGATCGGACCAAGCACAAGCGATATCAGTATCAGACCCAGATAAAACCGCACATATCTTCGATACCCCTCCCCCGGCAGCAAATGGATCACGACCGCGGCCAGTACCAGAAAATAAGAGATATTTTCCAGCCATTCGTAACAGAAGCTCAGCATAACGCACCTCCTTCTCATCCGGAAATCCCCGCCTGTCATACTGCTCGTCGGCTCAGCAGAGAATAATATTTCGCTCCCCGGCGTCACAGGCTCAAAGGATTGTGATCACGACCGCAAGACTGATGAGAAACAGGATCCCGGAGCCAAATGTCAGATGCAGAAGCATACCGTAACCCCATCCTGCGCCTGTGAGCGTATCTGCGATCCTGCGGTCTGTGATCGGTTCCAGCATCGCAGCTCCGATCCGGAAGAGGAACATAAAAGTGAAAAACCGGATCATGGGTACAAGGCAGATCAGTATGCAGATCAGCATTCCCGCCACGCCAATCCCATTTCGGATCAGCGCCGCAGTTCCCGCGATCACATTCGCAGTTCCCGCAAGCGCATCGCCGATACCCGGAATTGCCTCCGCTGTCCTTCCGGCCACCGTCCGTTTCAGGGAATCCGCTGCCGGACCGATCAGTCCCTGTACGAAATTCATCCCGGTGACGATCCCAAGAACTGTTTTTATGATCCATCCGAATCCGTTTTTTAAAAGCTCTGCAAATTTGCCCAGAAATGGTTCCTCCGACAGATGATCCAATATGATCATCACCATATATAGATGTACCATCGGCAGCAGGATGCATACAAATACGGTTTCGATCAGCCATACCCCAAGCAGCAGCGCCATATAAATGCCCGAAGCGCTTCCCGAACCATTGGAAAGTCCGACCGTGATGGAAAAAGAAGCGGCAAGAATCTGCATAAATTCCATCAGATGGTTCAGACTTTCTTTCAGGCTGTCCGCACAGATCTGAAAGGTCTGTAAAATGATGACCGCCATGGAAAGGTAAATCAGGAAAAACCCGGTTCCTGAAAGCTGTTGTTCTCCGAATATCGATGAAATATTTGTAAAGACTGCCGCCATAACAGCCAGAAGGATCACATACATATATCCCTTCCGAAAGCTGTCCGAATCTGAGAAAAGCGCGCTTGAAGCGGCGTCGCGTATATACTGCCACAATGCTGTGTAATCCCCCGAGAGCGCCTCCTTTAACATCTTCCGGAAATCGAATCCCCGCATTTCATCGGTTCCCCGAAGGAAACGGGTGATCGAATCCAGATCCAAATCTGAGAGCATAGAATCTGTCAGATCCGCAGGATCTGCCGGACTGACCGGGTGATCCTGCGATGCGGGTGCCTCTTCTGCCGCTCCATCCTGCGAAGCGGCTGCTGTCTGCCCTGCCGCCGCAATGCCGGCTTCCGGATAACAGCACAGACCCATGAAAAGCACAAAACATACCAAAAACCGGTTCGCCCTCATGCGAGAAGTCCTCCAAGACTTTGCAGGAGAGTTACAAGCAGCGGGGCGCTCATGGCAAGTATGACGATCTTACTGAACAATTCGATCTGCACACTGACCGCATGAAACCCGGCGTCCTTACAGATTGCGGAACTGAACTCCGCTATGTAGGTGACGCCGACCATTTTAAGTAGTGTACGGAACACGGCGCTCTCTGCGTGGATGGAATCTGTGATCTCTGTCAGCGCCGACGTGATCACCTGCAGCCGGGAAACAATTGCGATCGATATTAAAATTCCTATGCCAAGCGTGACCATAATGGCATATTCTTTTTTATCCTGTGTGAAAAAAAGCGCCGTCAGGCATCCGGTCACGCCGATTGCGGCAATTCCAAGAACTCCCATTATATCCCCTCATTCACAGCATGAACAGCTTTTTCACAGAATCAAACAGATCATATATATATGGTACGATCCAGAACAGAACGAGCAAAAGCCCGGCAAAGCTTGTCAAAAACGCCTGCTCCTCTCTTCCGCTGTGCTTTAAAACCTGACAGAGAACGGACACAAGAATACCCACTGCCGCTATTTTAAATATTAAATTCACACTCATTAAATTCTTCTTCCTCCATTCTCTTTCCTGCTTTATATCAGGATTACCGTCACAAACATCCCCGCCATAACGCCGAGGGACAGATATAGTTTTTTCCGGACAGGAAGCTGCTCCCTTATCAGTCCGATCTCCCGTTCCAGATCACGCAGAAAAATTTCCAGATATTTCATCTGCGACTGCATATCCATGCCCCCGATCTCATCACCAAGACGATAAAACGCCTCCGCAAGCTCAGGGTTTTTTATATCAAGAGCCGCTTCTGCAGCTGCCGCTTCTTTCCAGACCTCCGCAAAGGACTGTCTCATCCCGCGCTCTTTGCCCTCCAGTTTTCCCGCTATATTCTCAATCCATGGCCGCATGCGCGGATATCCTCGTCCGAACGCCGCGAGGAAAAATTCCGGGAGGCTGCTTTTGGAGTATTGGATCTCGCTTTTCATATAGAGAAAAAACCGCTCCATTTCCAGCAGCAGTCTGAAATAATTCTGATACCGCAAAAAACGCTGAATGCCTGCCAGCACGCAGAATACTGCAAGACACGCAATACCGGCAAACCGCATCACAGCTCCTTTCCATCCATATCCAGTATCCTTTCAACCGTTCCGGGATGCTTCCGCCCGCTCAGGATCACATAGCGATCAAATCTTTTCTCCCGGATCAGTTCCATAAATTCCGGCTTCCGCCGGATCTCCTCCAAACTCTCGCCGTGCGCCGTCGCCAGGATCCTGCATCCGCAGTGAAGCGCATATTTCAGCGCACGTATGTCCTGTTCCCCACCAATCTCATCCACCGCAATGATGCGCGGCGACATAGAACGGATCAGCATGATCATACCCTCCGCCTTCGGGCAGCCGTCAAGAAGGTCTGTCCGTATTCCCAGATCATTCTGCGGAACTCCCTGATAGCACGCACCGATCTCCGACCGCTCATCCACCACACCGACAGCCTGTCCCCTGACGCAATCCGTCCCGTTGGAAAGAAGCCGGATCAGATCCCGAAGGAAGGTTGTCTTCCCACATCCCGGCGGAGAAAGGATCATCGTATGAAGGAATTCTTTATTCCTGCATAAACAGGGAAGTATTCCCTCCGCGCAGTCTTTAAACTCATGGGCGATCCGGACATTCATTGAGGAAATAAACCGGAGATTTCTCACCTTTTGATTTTCGATGATGGCTTTTCCGGCAATGCCGATCCTGTGCCCTCCGTCGATGGTCAAAAATCCCTGTTTCATCTCATCCTCATGCGCATACAGGGAATAATCGCTGACATACTCCATCGTCTCTTTCATATCCCTTTTCGTGACAATATAGTCCGTCACATGTTCTTGTCCATTATTTACAACGATCAGCGGCCGTCCGATCCGCATACGTACCTCCTGCAGGGCGTCCTCCTCAAAATGATCGATCTTCTTCTGAATTTCCCGTGTGAATATATCCGGTACCATGTTGTCCAACCCCTTTCTCTGATTCAATATATGTAGCAGAACCGGGATTAGAACCAAAAAAAGGTTCGTCGGCTCTTCCTGTCGTATTCCCGGCAATAAAAAAACAGCATACTCTTATTTCTAAGAATACGCTGTCTTTTGAATCCCTTTATTTTTCCTATGCATACTTCCTGATATATTTCATCAGCTTCAGGCAGTCATTCCATCTCCCGTTTGAGGTGCGGCTTCCTAAAACGGTAAATATATACGTAACGCCTTTATATTTGTAAATACCGCAGAAGCAATTTCCTGCCGGGGTCGTAAGTCCTGTCTTTCCGCCCATAAAACCCTTGATATTCATATAAAGGAGCCTGTCCGTTGTATTTTCCCGGAGCGTTTTGGTTCCTGCAGTATTTTTTATTTTGTAGCTTGTCATCTGCAGGATCGACAGATAAATGTCCTTATATTCATTTGTAATATTCTCTCTCTGGATCAATGCCAGGTCATACGCCGAAGAATAGTTGTTCGTATTATTTAACCCGTGCGGATTCGCAAAATGCGTATCCGCAAGACCCAGCTCCCTGGCTTTTTTATTCATCATTCTGGCAAATCCTTTGACAGAACCTCCCGTATGTTCCGCCAACGCCACCGCCGAATCATTACATGACCGGATGAGCAAAGCCTTCAGCAGATCCCTCACATAGAATTTACTCCCGACAGCCTTCTTAAATTTCGGGTATGTGACGGACGAGACTGCATTTCTTGAAATTTTCACCTTCTCATTCAGTTTATTATTTTCCAGCACGACCAGCGCCGTCATCATTTTTGTTGTGCTTGCCATCTCCCGGCTCGTATGCATCTTCTTCCCGTAAAGCACCTTTGCGTCATCCGCCCGTATAATAACTGCTGTTTTGGAAGAAAGCTTCAGTGAAGAAATATTTCTTGTCACAATCTCAATTTCACCGGACGTATAAGCAGCCGCATCTCCGGAAGCCGGAATATAAATACGCCATTTGGTGGAGGATTTCTTCTTCCACTGATCCGGATATTTGATACGGAGTACCGCGCTGTCGGAAGAACCCGTTTTATATACGGATTTCGTGGTCCATTTTTTACTCGATGCATTGTAATACTGAAGCCGGATCTCTCTTTGATTTCCCGGCTGTACCGTTATCTTGTCCGTAATACTCGAAGACGCCGGACGGTTGTACGAATGATTCAATCCTTTGACCTTTGTAGCGGTCTGCACGGTTTCAACAGTCTCCTGATCCGGCGTTCCGTCCTCCGCCAGAACCTCTGAAGGAGCGCCAAACGCCGTCAAAACAACTGCAGCAAAGAAACAAAGCGCCAGAACTTTCGCTGTATGTAAAAACAATTGATATATTTTTTTCATCTGTTCCATCAGAAAAATACCCTTACATATTTATAGATCGTATAGGAACCCGGATTGAAGTTGGCCTTTCTGTATGTCGCGCCGATCCATGGCCAGTTATCATAAATCATTCCATTCCCCGCATATAATGCGATATGGCATACATTAGAATCCTTTTTTGCCCGTCCCCTGTGAACATAGAACACCAGATCGCCTTTTTTACGTTTTGAGGCGCTGACCACCTTGCCAAGGCGCTTATCGGCAGCGAGGAAACTGGATCCCACCGCGCGACGGCTGGTGGAATGGGAAATAACGCTTACACTTTTAGGATCAACGCCCGCCGAATACAGGCATTGCAGCAATAATCCGGAGCAATCTGTATATTGCCCTGGTTTGCCGGAGCATCCGCCTGCATATTTTGTACCGGCTTCCACATATTCCTTCGCGGTATCGATCATAGCCTGAATACGTTCCTTCGTTGTCGCATCCTCATCGACCTTCAAAGGTGTGACGTAAGATCCGACGCTATACCACTGCTTCTTCGTATAACCCATCTTTTTCCATGTGGCATAGTTTACCCTTCCGGTCGCCTTCAGTCCATGCCTCCTCTGAAAACGCTTCACGGCGCTTGCGGTGCTTGCCAGATACTGTGACATCATCGAACTTCTTGCATTCACTTTAATATAGCCGTGCTTTTTCAGATATTTGATAACATACACGGATTTCATACCCAGATTATGGTTGGTACGGCTTGCATTGCGGACGGCAACTGTATATCCGCCCTGATCATAATAGGAAGCCTCCACAACTTTCTCATTATAATACTTTGTTTTTGCATCCGAAACGAACCCCGAAGTTCCCGCAACGGCACAGATCAAAAACAAAGCCAGGATCCTTCTTAGTTTCTTTTTCATGTTCCTTCATTTGCGCGGTCAGTAAAATTGCAGTTCCGCGCTCCTCCTTTCCTCCGGTTATTTTGTTTTTTTCCAGGTGACTTTTCCATTTTTTGCATTCAGCACGAACCTGTGATCGCACTTCCATGTGGCCGGATAATTCTTGTCCGTCAAAAGATATAAATTCGGCTTTTTGGAGCTGTGGATATAGATTGTAAGCTCCAGGATCTTCCATTTGCCTCCAATCTTGATCTCGCATCTGCCGTGCGGGGAAACCGGGTTTTTCCTGCGGCTGACGCTGACCCGCCCGGTCGAAACTCTCGTTTCATATCCAAGCACTCTGCCGACATATGCCATTGCGGATGCATAGCGGTAACAGTTCCCGCACTTCTTCTTGAACATATACGTTGCGTATTTCGGCATCGCCTTTGCCGAAGGTTTGGTTTCTTTCATGCCTTTGTATTTATAGTTTAACAATACCTTGTAGCAGCTCTTGAGCTTTGCGGCTCTGGACTGCGTCGGTTTGGAATTCTTCACAACAAACTCAACCGCATACCTGATCTCTTTTGTCGTGATGCGGATTCCGGATTTATCGACATAATAGTAACCGTCCGTCTTGTTTCCAACGATCTTATTCTTCTGCTTTACGCCATCTTCATAATAGTAGTATTTTCCTTCGATCTTCTGCCAGCCGGACAGATCATCATCCTCCGCCGCCTGTACCGGACGCATCGCAGAACCGGCCATCATCACTGCCGCAAACAGCAGACACCAGATCATGATCTTTGCTGTACCGAACTTTCCTTTCATTTTCTGCCTCCCATATGCTGCACGGCCTGTCCGAAAAGAACAAGCCGCCGAAATGCTTCTGTTTATTTTCTGTCGGCCGGAACATCCTTGATGGAGAAGCTGAGGCGTCCCATCTTGTCCTTTCCGAGACAGATTACTGTAACCTTATCGCCAAGTGTCAGGACGTCCTCAACGTGACGGATCCTTTCCTTTGCGATCTTGGAGATGTGTACCATTCCCTCTTTTCCAGGAGCAAACTCGATAAACGCTCCAAATTCTTTGATGCTGACTACTGTACCTTCGAGGATCATACCGGACTCGAAATCTGTCACGATCATCTCGATCATCTTCATAGCCTCATCCATCGCATCGGATTCTACGCCGCAGACGGATACTGCGCCGTCGTCCGTGATGTCGATCTTAACACCTGTGCGCTCGATGATCGTGTTGATCGTCTTCCCTCTCTGTCCGACCACATCGCCGATCTTCTGCGGATCAATATGCATCTGGCGGATCTTCGGCGCCAGAGGTGCGACCTCTTCTCTTGGCCTGGCGATCGCTTTTGCCATAACCTCGTCGAGAATATAAGTACGCGCTTCCTTTGTACGTGCGATCGCTTCCTCAACGATCGGTCTTGTAAGGCCGTGGATCTTAATGTCCATCTGGATCGCTGTGATACCCTTATGCGTGCCTGCCACCTTGAAGTCCATATCGCCAAAGAAATCCTCAAGTCCCTGAATATCCGTCAGAACGATGTAATCATCGTCTGTCTCACCTGTCACAAGACCGGCGGAAATACCTGCTACGGCAGCCTTGATCGGCACGCCCGCAGCCATCAGCGACATACTGGATGCGCAGATACTTGCCTGGGATGTGGAACCGTTGGACTCGAATGTCTCAGATACCAGACGGATCGCGTATGGGAACTCGTCTTCTGTCGGAAGCACCGGAACAAGGGCGCGCTCTGCAAGGGCTCCATGTCCGATCTCACGGCGTCCCGGTCCTCTGGAAGGCTTGGTCTCGCCAACCGAATAGGACGGGAAGTTGTAGTGATGCATATATCTTTTGGACGTCTCAAGCTCATTCAGCCCGTCCAGCTTCTGTGCCTCCGAAAGCGGAGCAAGCGTCGTCACATTGCAGATCTGTGTCTGCCCGCGTGTAAACATGGCGGAACCATGAACTCTGGGAATAATATCAACCTCAGCGGAAAGCGGACGGATCTCGTTGATCGCTCTTCCATCCGGGCGCTTGTGATCCTTTAAGATCATCTTACGCACAGTCTTCTTCTGATACTGATACAACGCCTCGCCAAGCACAGCAAGCCACTCTTCATGATCAGCAAAAGCCTCTTCCAGCTTCTCACGGATCACGCGGATATTCTCCTCACGAACCTGCTTCTCATCTGTAAATACAGCGGTTTCCATCTCCTCCGGAGATACGATCTCACGCATAGCAGCGAAAAGCTCTTCCGGCACTGCGCAGCTCTCGTAAGCATGCTTCTCTTTTCCGCACTCAGCAACGATCTTGTCAATAAATTCGATCACCTTGCGGTTCACATCATGAGCAAGATAGATCGCCTCGATCATCTGATCTTCCGGAATCTCATTTGCTCCGGCCTCGATCATGATGACCTTCTCCCTTGTGGAAGCAACTGTCAGCTTCAGGTCGGAAAGCTTATTCTGAAGGTTGCCCGGGTTGATGATGAATTCCCCGTCGATCATTCCCACCTGTGTGGAAGATATAGGGCCGTCAAATGGAATATCGGAAATTGCTGTCGCGATCGCAGAGCCAAGCATCGCCGTAAGCTCCGGACTGCACTCCGGATCGACAGACATAACAAGGTTGTCGAGCGTTACGTCATTTCTATAATCCTTCGGGAACAGCGGACGCATCGGGCGGTCGATGACGCGCGCCGTCAATACCGCATTCTCGGAAGCCTTCCCTTCTCTCTTATTAAATCCTCCCGGAATCTTTCCTACGGAATACATCTTCTCCTCATACTCAACGCTGAGCGGGAAGAAATCGATTCCCTCACGCGGCTTCTCGGATGCTGTTGCAGTTGAAAGCACAACCGTATCCCCATAGTGCATAAATGCCGCGCCATTTGCCTGAGCTGCAACTCTGCCGACGTCAACGCGCAGAGTTCTTCCTGCTAAATCCATTGTAAAACTCTTGTACATACTTTTCTCCTTTACTTCTCTTAATTCTTCTTACTCTTTACTCTCTCTTTCCCGGGATGCCTCTCCGAAACTACTGAAAAATGTACTATCACCCGTGAAGCATAATACACTTTTCAGTGGTCCCGGCACAACAACCTTCCGGAACCTCCGTCAGAGCTTCCGTTCGGATGCATGGCAACCCAAAACAGGGAACGGATCGCCCGTTCCCTGAAAAATAAACGATTATTTTCTTAATCCTAAACGCTCGATCAGAGAACGATATCTTTCAATATCATTCTTCTTAAGGTAACCAAGAAGTCCTCTTCTCTGTCCAACCATCTTAAGAAGTCCTCTTCTTGAATGGTGATCCTTAGGATTCGCCTTGAAGTGCTCTGTCAGCTCATTGATCCTTGCTGTCAGAATCGCAACCTGAACCTCTGGTGAACCTGTGTCGCCAGGTGTTCTTCCATACTCAGCGATAATCGCCTGTTTCTTTTCCTTTGAAATCATGTTACATGTCCTCCTGTTATATAATATACGCCGGACATCAGGCAACGGTCGGAGTGATCCAATCACCGAATGTCGGCAAAACTCATAGTCTGTAGTATAACATATACATATTCAAATGTAAATACCTGAATTTCATCCTTTAATCCTCTTCCTCTTTCCAGTCAACGTCTCCTGTCGGATCGAGAATCGAGAACGCAATATTCGTTGCATGGTCTCCGACCCTCTCGAGCCCGGACAGCGTATCTGAGAACATCATACCGGCTTCCGGAGTACATTTGCCTTTTGTGAGACGTTTGATATGTGAATTCTGGAATTTCTTCTCCATAGTGTCAATTTCTTCTTCCAGAGTCAGAATTTCCTGCATATGTTCTTCATTCTTATATACGAACATTTCCAGTGCATACTGCAGGATCTGGATCACTTTTTCCGTCATCTCGGTGAGCTGTTTCTCGCCCTTCTCGGAGAACTCGATCCCCAGCTCCGCTCTTGACCTTGCCGATTCCGCGAAATTTTCCGCATGGTCGCCGACACGTTCAATATCATTTACAACATGGAACAGTCCTCCAAGTCTTTCCGCGTCGCCAAGAGGAAGGTTCGAACGGTTCGCCGCTACGAGGAAATTGGTGATCGTATGGTTCAGATAATCGATGTATTTTTCCTTATCAAGTATCGCATCGATCTTTTCCATATCCGGATGGAGCAGCAGATTCATGGATGCTTCCAGATTATCGATCGCCATCTGTCCCATACGGTTGATCTCACATATTACATCGTAAACAAATGTTGTACGGTTGTTCTTCGGATGAATAAACAATGTCTCGAAGTGGTGTCCTTCTTCTGCCGTCTCCTCTGTCCCCTCCGGAACGATCCGGAACGTCAGATCCACGATCTTCTTCATGAACGGGAAGAGCATAATAACCTCGATGATCTTAATACTCATATGTGCATTTGCAACTGCACGACCGGCATCTCCGCCGGAAATTGCCAGAAGCTTTGCGGTGATCGGCTCCTGGAAAATGGAGATCACGATAAACAGGATCACCGTACCGATCACATTGAAGAGGAAATGAATGAGCGCCGCCCTCTTCGCATCCTTATTTCCGCTTGAGCCTGCAAACATCGCTGACATCGTACATCCGATATTACATCCCATGATCATATAATATGTCATAGACACTTCGATCAGCCCCTGGGACGCAAGCAGAAGGACAATGCCGACGGTCGCCGATGAACTCTGCAGAATCGCGGTCATCAAAAAGCCTACAAACAGCGCCAGAAAGTGATTGTCCAAAGACGTGAGGAAATTCACCAGTACCGGCGCCTCCCTCATAGCCTTCATGGCTGCCGACATGTTGCTTAACCCGACAAAAAGAATACCAAATCCAAGGATCACATCGCCGATCTTCTTAACCGTCTCATTTTTGGCGATCATTGGAATGATAACGCCGATGATAATAAAAAGCGGCGCGATGTCCGACAGGTTGAATGCGATCAGCTGTGACGTCACAGTTGTACCGATATTGGCGCCAAGGATCACACCGGCGGACTGATAAAGATTCATCAGCCCCGAATTGACAAAACTGACGATCATTACCGTGGTTGCGTTGGAAGACTGGATGATCGCGGTGAAAATAATACCGAACAACATACCGATAAACTGATTCTTCGTAATAATATCGAGAAAGCTTCTCATTTTTGCTCCGGCCGCACGCTCGATGCTCTTACTCATGAGCTTCATGCCGTAAAGAAACATTCCCAGTCCTCCAAACAATGAAATAATAGTTACTGCATTCATTTCTACTCCTCTTTTGCAAAATACTTTTTCCCAAATAAAATATCCTGAGTCATTCTATCCTTCAATTCATCCAGAGACGCAAATTTCTGTTCCGGCCTCTCAAAGGTATAAAGTTCAACTATAATGTCCTTTTCATAGGCATCCCCTGCATAGTCAAACAAAAACGACTCCACTCCCTTTACAGGATCATCCTTTACCGTCGGCTTCGTGCCGATATTCGTGATGCTGTCATACCATCTGCCATCCAAAAGAACCCTGGCGGCATAAACGCCGTTCGGAGGCAGAAGCTTCACCTGCTCCGGCACGATATTAACCGTGGGGATCCCGATCTTCCGCCCGATCTGTCTTCCATGAAGCACCTCGCCCTTTACAGTATACGCATAGCCAAGCATCCGGTTCACATCCTCCATCTCGCCATGTTCCAGCTTTGATTTGATGAGGGTGCTGCTGATCACCATACCATGATACAATTCTTTTGGAACAACTTCAACCTGAAAATCATACTCGTCTGCAAATTTCTGCAGCATTTTATAGTTGCCGCGCTTCTGATATCCGAACGTAAAATCCGTGCCTACGGCAATATAACGGATATGCATCTGCCCGGCCAGAACCTTTCTTATGAATTCCTCCGCTTCCATAGAATAGATCTCTTTTGTAAACGGGCAATCGATGAGCACATCAACCTTTCCCTCCAGATGTGCTCTTCTTTCTTCCTTTGTCATAAGATTTTCTGCCGGGATCCCCCGGGCCTTCAAAAACTGCGTCATGTCAAATGCACATGCAACGCTCCAGGTATCTTCGTCCGCATGTTCGCACACATAAGAGATCAGTTTCTGATGTCCCCTGTGCAGTCCGTCAAATTTTCCAAATGTTGCTGCCGTCCGGACTCCTTCCGGCACATGAAAATGATCCAGTCCATTTACATACTGCAATTTTTTATCCTCATTTCTCATAAAACATTTTTCGTATTCTGTATTCGCCTCGTCCGCGGTCAAAGGCATACACGCCGATGAACCGGCCTTTCCGGTCATATACGCGGATCTCTTCCTTATCTTCGCCGGAAATCCCGGAAAACATCTGTCGTTTCAGGGCATTTCCGTTGTATGCGCTCTTTTCGCCCGATTCCTTCAGTACCGCCTTTGGAAGAGACGAAAACATCTCATCTACCGGGATCAATATCTCCGATAATCGTCCTTCTTTTACGAATTCCTCGATTTCCGAAAGTCTTTTGGCGTCCTCGATTCCAAACTGTCCGGAGCTTGTACGCAGAAGGCTTTCCATACATCCGTGGCAGCCAAGCTTCTCACCGATATCATGACAGAGCGTCCGGATGTAAGTTCCTTTGGAGCAGGACACGGACATACGCACTTCTGGAAGCTGCATCTCCAATATCCTGATCTCATGTACCGTGATCCGGCGGCTTTTCCGCTCTACCGTTATGCCTTCACGGGCAAGCTCATAAAGCTTTCTGCCATTCACCTTCAGAGCCGAATACATCGGCGGAACCTGCTCCTGTTCCCCCTCGAATGAAAGGATGCATTCTCTCACCGAAGCTTCCTCCGGCAGTTCTCCTTCCCATCTTTCCAGAACGTCTCCCGATATATCCTGCGTGTCTGTCGACATTCCAAGGAGCAGCACTGCCTCGTAGGTCTTATCGCGTCCGGTCAGCATATCGCACAGCTTCGTCGCCCGCCCAAGGCAGACCGGGAGAACGCCCTCCGCATCCGGATCCAGCGTTCCCGTATGCCCGATCTTTTTCTGGCGCGTGATACTGCGCAGCTTTGCAACCACATCATGGGATGTAAAGCCTTTTTCCTTATATACATTCAGCACTCCGTGGATCATAGCGCTCCGCTCTCTTTCATTGCAATCTCAAGCTGCACGGCCAGATTGTTGATAATATCATGGCTGGTTCCTTTAAAAGAGAATCCGGCAGCCTTCTTATGTCCGCCGCCGCCAAAGAATCCGGCAACCTTGCTGACGTCGGTATCTCCATTGGCGCGCAGGCTGACCTTGAACTCGCCCTTTTCCAGCTCATACAGGAAGATCGCAACCTCCACTCCGGTGGTGACCCGAAGCTGGTTGACAATACCGTCCAAATGTTTGGGAAGTACGCCGTAGAAATCCATCATCTTTTTCGTGACAACAGAAACGATACATTTTCCATCCATGAAAAGAATACTTTCCAGAAGCGCACGTCCCAGGATCTGATTCTGCACATAGGTCTTGCTGTAGAAGGTATCTTCTATGATCGTTGTAAAATCAATTCCCTTCTTCATGAGCTCTGCCGCTGCGGTCATCGTCGACGGCGCGGTACAGCTGAACTGGAATACGCCCGTATCATGGACGATTCCTGTATAAAGGCTCTCTGCAATATCCTTTGTGATCTTTTCCTTTTCCAAAAGATTATAAATCAGCTCGGACGTGGAACTTCCTTCCGGTTCAATATAATTTTCATCCGCATATGCCTGATTGCTGATATGATGATCGATGCAGACCGTGCGGGCTGCCCGGTCTGTGATCTTTTCTGAAAATCCAAGCCTGCCCGGGTCGCTGCAGTCAAGGATAAAAAACACATCATAGTTCTTATCTTCTTTTATCTCATGGCGGATCTGCGGAACCACTTTCAGGAAGTCAAATGTATGCGGTACCGGTTCCAGATACAGGTCGACGTCCTTTTGGGGATACCACGTGCGGATATACTCATACAGTCCGGTTGTGGATCCGACACAGTCGCCGTCGGGGCGGACATGCCCGCTGACAGCGATCGTACTGGCGCCTTCTAAAATTGCCTGAAGATTTATCATAATTCATCATCATCCTTTATACTCTTTGTGACATCAGCGATCTTTCTGGACATATTGACGCCGTATTCAATAGACTGATCCATGACAAATGTAAGCTCCGGCGTATTGCGCATGTTCAGATTGTGCGCCAGCTCCCTCCGGATATACCCTGACGCGCTTTTCAGCCCGGCAAGCGTATCCTGCTGCGCCTGTTCATCGCCGAAAACACTGATGTACGCCTTACATGTCTTTAAATCCGGCGCAACCTCCACCGAGACAACCGATGTCAGAGGAGCCACGCGGGGATCCTTGATCCCGCCGCGCAGGATGTTGCTCAGCTCACGGAGCACCTCCTCGTTGACCCTTGTATTTTTTACGCTGTTTTTTCTCAATCTGTTTCCTCCATTATCTTGGAATCTCTACCATCTTGAAGGACTCTACCTGATCGCCTTCCTTGATATCATTAAATTTCTCAAATACAAAGCCGCACTCAAATCCGGCTCTTACTTCTTTTACATCGTCCTTGAAACGTTTCAGGGATGCAAGCTTTCCGTCGTAAATAACGATTCCGTCGCGCACGATCCTTGCCTGGCAGTCACGCTCAACCGTACCGTCCAGCACATATGCGCCGGCGATCGTACCGACGCCGGAGGCATGGAACGTCTGACGGACCTCTGCATGGCCAAGTACCTTCTCCTCAAATACAGGATCCAGCATACCCTTCATAGCCGCCTCAACATCCTCGATCGCATTGTAAATGACACGGTACAGGCGCACATCTACGCCCTCTCTCTCCGCGCTGTCCTTTGCAGCCGCATCCGGTCTTACGTTAAATCCGATAATGATCGCATTGGATGCGGATGCAAGCGTTACATCCGATTCGTTGATCGCGCCTACGGCGCCGTGGATGATCTTGACAACAACCTCATCGTTCGAAAGCTTCAGAAGGCTCTGTTTGATCGCTTCCACAGATCCCTGCACATCCGCCTTGACGATGATGTTCAGTTCCTTTAAGTTTCCTGCCTGGATCTGGTTGAACAGGTCATCCAGGGACATCTTCTGCTTTGTCTCCTCCAGCATCTTCACTCTTCCCTGTGAAATAAATGTCTCCGCGAAGCTTCTGGCGTCCTTTTCATTTTTACATCCGACAAACACCTCGCCCGCATTCGGAACATCATTGAGTCCAAGGATCTCGACCGGCGTGGACGGGCCGGCTTCCTTCACGCGTCTTCCCTTATCGTCCACCATAGCGCGCACCTTGCCATGCGAAGCGCCTGCGGCAACAGCATCCCCGATGCGGAGGGTTCCTTTCTGGATCAGTACGGTTGCAACCGGCCCTCTTCCTTTATCAAGCTGTGCCTCGATGACCAGACCTCTTGCGCGTCTGTTCGGATTTGCCTTCAGCTCAAGAACCTCCGCTGTCAGAAGGATCATTTCCAGAAGCTCATCAATCCCTTCGCCTGTCTTGGCAGATACCGGGACAAATACGGTGCTTCCGCCCCAGTCCTCGGCAACCAGCTCATACTCGGTCAGTTCCTGCTTTACACGGTCGATATTAGCGCCCGGCTTATCGATCTTATTCACTGCGACGATGATCTCGATTCCCGCCGCTTTCGCATGGTTGATCGCCTCGATTGTCTGCGGCATCACTCCATCGTCGGCTGCAACAACAAGGATCGCAATATCTGTGGACTGCGCGCCTCTGAGACGCATGGATGTAAAGGCCTCATGGCCCGGCGTATCGAGGAATGTGATCTTCTCTCCATTGATCGTCACAACAGATGCACCGATATGCTGTGTAATTCCTCCGGCCTCGCCGCTGATCACGTTTGTGTGACGGATAGCATCCAGAAGAGAAGTCTTTCCGTGGTCAACATGCCCCATAACACAGATAACCGGCGGACGTTTCTTCATCTTGCTCTCGTCCTCTTCGTCCTCCTTCAGAAGCTCTGCGATGACATCGACAACTTCCTCCTGCTCAACGAGAACGTCAAATTCCATTGCGATTTCTTCAGCCGTATTATAATCCACTTCCTGATTCACCGTCACCATCTTGCCCTGCATAAAGAGCTTCTTGATGATCGTGGAAGCCTGCAGCTTCATCTTCTCAGCCAGCTCGCCGATCGTGATCTTCTCCGGGATCGTGATCATCTTGATCGTTTCCTCTACCTTCTCAGGCTTCTTAGGCATCTGAACCTTCGGCGCATTCTGCTTCCTGTTCTGCTTGCCCTTTCTCTCGATCCTGTCCTCATCGCGGTAGTCCTTCTTCCTGTAATCATTCTTGGAACTCTTACGCGAAGGCTTCTGATCCTGCGCTACATTTGGAGCCGGGATATTTGGCATTCCGCCCCTGTTATCCCTTCTGTCATCACGGCGGTCGTTTCTGCTGCCTCTGCTATCCCTTCTGTCACCGCGGTTGTCTCTTCTGTCCTCGCGGCTGTCTCTTCTGTCGTCGCGGTTGTCTCTTCTGCCGTCTCCAAACCGGCTGTCGCGGCGGTCGTTTCTGCTGCCCTGACGTCCTTCGTTATTATATCTTCCGCCCCGGTCATTTCTCTCGCCGCGGCTGTCTCTTCTGTCCTCGCGATTGTCTCTTCTGTCCTCGCGCCGGTCGTTTCTGCTGTTTCCGAACCGGTTGTCGCGGCGGTCGTTCCTTCCATCGGCGGAACGATTATCGCGGCGGTCGCTCCTGTCATTCCCGCGGTCGGCTCTGTCGCTGCGCGCCTGCTTTTCACCTCTGTCGGCCTTTGGCGCAGCGTTTTGCGCTGTACCCGCTGCATTTTGAGCTTTCATTTCCGGCTGCTCTGCAATCTTCGTTTTCGGCTGAGTCTCTGTCTTTGCCTCCTGCGCTTTCATCTCCGGCTTCGTCTGCTCCGCCTGCACCTTTGGCTGTCCTGCCTGCGTCTTCGCCTGCATCCTCGGCTGCCTTACCGGAGCCTTGGACTGCTCTGTCTGCGCCTTCGGCTGTGTCCTTGCCGCTTCCGACTGTGCCGCCTGTGATTTCGCCTGATTCTGCGCATTTGCCTTTCTCCTTGCCGTACTCTGGCGGATATTCCTCTTTGCATTGGCATTCTGAATATTCTGCGGATTAAAAACGTGGATCAGTTTTTTCTTCTTCGGCTCCTCTTTCGGAGCGTCCTCCGTCGTCTCGCCCGGTTTTTGAAAATGCTTTCTGACTTTTTCCACAGTATCATCCTCAAGCGTGCTCATATGACTTTTTACTTCTATATTATTTTCCTTAAGAAAATTCAAAATGTCCTTATTATCTTTGTTTAATTCTTTTGCTAATTCGTGTACTCTTATTTTTGTCACACTAACTACCTCCTTATTCAATTTTCATGCCCATATTTGTAAGCTTCGCAGATACACTTTTTGCAAATCCGGCGTCCAGAACCGCAACAACCGCTCTGTACTCTTTGCCGATCGCATGACCCAATTCATCCTTAGCGCCTGCGCATACAAACGGGACCTCATAAAACCTGCACGAATTCCGGAATTTCTTCTTCGTATTATCAGAAGCATCTTCTGCCACGATCACGAGTTCTGCTTTCCCGGATTTCACTTCATTCTCTACAGCAAACTCTCCGCTTGCTATCTTCCCCGCCTTCCTTGCAAGACCAAGCAGGGAAAATACTCTATTTATCACTGTTTACCAGTTCCTCCTTCAGGGTTTTATATACCTGCTGCGGGATCGGCTGTTTAAAGGAACGTTCCAGACCCTTGTTCCTGATCGCCTTATCCAGACACTCTTCCGAAAAGCACAGGTACGCGCCGCGCCCGTTTTTCTTACCCGTTGTATCCAAAACAAATTCCGATTCCGATACACGAAGCACGCGGATCATCTCTTTCTTCTTTTTCATCTCCTGGCATCCTACGCATTTGCGCATAGGAATCTTCCTGACGCCGCCCATATGATCACTCCTTATTCCTCCGGATACTCTTCCTCGTATCCGCCTTCGTATTCTTCCTCATACTCTTCGCCATATTCTGCATCCATGACCATATCCATATAGTTCTCATCAAGAATACCGGATTCGATCGCCTGTGTCTCGCTCATAATATCGATCTTATAACCTGTCAGTCTTGCTGCAAGACGCGCGTTCTGTCCTTCCTTGCCGATCGCAAGGGAAAGCTGATAATCCGGAACGATCACGCTCGCCATCTTCTCATCCGGATCTGCCGCAACGGAAATAACCTTGGCCGGGCTGAGCGCATTCTCGATCAGGATCGCCGGATTCTCGTTCCAGTTGATGATATCGATCTTTTCGCCGCGAAGCTCTTCCACAACTGCATTGACACGCGCGCCGTTCATTCCGACACATGCCCCGACCGGATCTACATCCGGATCGTTGGAATAGACGGCCATCTTTGTTCTGGAACCCGCCTCACGGGCAATGCTCTTGATCTCGACAATCCCGTCGCGTACCTCCGTAACCTCCGCCTCGAACAGTCTCTTGACCAGCTCCGGATGTGTACGGGATACCAGGATCTTCGGCCCCTTTGTCGTGTTCTTCACTTCTACAATATATAGCTTAATGCGCTCCGTCGGCTCGAAGTGCTCGCTCTTTACCTGTTCGTTCTCCGTCAGCATTGCATCCGCTTTGCCGAGATTGATGCTGATATTCTTTCCGACATAACGCTGCACGATACCGGTAACAATATCCTTCTCCTTTTCAAAATACTGATCGTATACAACCTTTCTCTCTTCCTCGCGGATCTTCTGAAGGATCAGGTTCTTCGCATTCTGCGTAGCGATCCTTCCAAACGCCTTGGACTCTACCGGAATCTGCACGATATCGCCGATCTCATACCTGGAATCCTTCATCTTTGCATCGGCAAGACTGATCTCAAGCACCGGATCCTCGACATTTTCCACAACTGTTTTTTCCGCTGTGACAGAATATTCGCAGGTCTCATGATTCATGTCAACCCGAATGTTGTCGGACTTGCCGAAATGGTTCTTACACGCATTCAAAAGTGAATTCTCGATTGCTTCGAGCATGACTTCCCTGCTGATGTCCTTCTCTTCCTCAAGAATCGTTAACGCTTCCAATAATTCATTCATTTTTCTATTTACCTCCGTTTTTAAAAATCAAACGCTAAACTGATCAAAGCAATGTCTTTTTTGTCAAATGTTTTCTCTGTCCCGTCTTCAAACGTGATCGTGACAGAATCCCTGTCGTATGCGGTCAGGACGCCGGTAAACTCTTTCTGGCGCTCGATCGCACGATACGTACGGATATCCACAGCTTCCCCAAGGCTTCTCTTAAAATCCTTCTCTTTTTTCAGCGGACGGCCAAGTCCCGGTGAACTCACCTCAAGAATGTACGAATCTTCGATATAATCCTTCTCATCCAGAAGATCGGAAAGTCTTCTGCTCACCATCTCAAGGTCATCGATCGTGATACCGCCTTCCTTATCCACATAGGCTCTCAGATACCAGCTGCCGCCTTCCTTTACATACTCCACATCAACCAGCTCAAAGGAATACTCTTCCATCAATGGCAAAAGGAGCTCTTCTGTCTTCTGTTCATACGTCTCTTTCTTTGTCAAGTTCTCATCATCCTTTCTTATTCCCCCGCAATGCGGCCGGTTCCCACTGCCCGCCCCGTTTCCTTCGGGCACATCGCAATAAAGAAGAGTGAACTTTCGTTCACTCTTCTGCCGGGTTCGTATGTATCTTTATCTAAATTAACACAATTTTCCATAAAACGCAAGACTTTTTTTCTGAATTATGACATCACCGGGTTGTATTATCCTTCAGGCCGAAAGAGACCCCGTTCTTATCATAAAGATCATAAATCCTGACGTCCGGGTCATCATAGCATACCGTAAAACCATCGCAGTAGATACTATAGATCCCTTTATCCCTCAGCTCAAGCGCCCCTTCCGGAGAAAATTCCTCCGTAATATACAGCGGAGCCATCTGCAGGAGGATCCCGGCGCAGCTCATTTCCCGGCTGTAGCAGACCAGACTGTCAATACTGCTCTTACACAGGCCATCCTCCATACTCAGATAAGACGTTCTGGTTTCCCCGTCCTCATAGGAATAGTAATACAGAATATCCCGCTCAGCGATCATAAAATTCCGCAGGGTCACCATACTCACAGGCCCCTGGCAGGAGCAGGTTCCCGCCTGATATATCGTACCATCCTGTCTGGTGTAGATGTTCAGAGAATAATCGTTTCCTCTCTGATCCAGGCATCTTCCGAAACCATCAAAGCTGGAGATGCTGCCATTCGTATAACCTGCATCTGTCAGTGCATCCGCAATTGCATCTACAATAAACGCGTTTTTCATCCAGAAAAAATCCACATAGCTGTCTATCTGATTATCCGCAGCATACGCTGCATATTCTTCTGACACATTCAGGCGGATCCTGTTATTCCCAAGCAGTTCCACCTGCACGGCCTCCTCATCCCTTGCGAAAGCGGCAATCTCCCCAAAACGGGTCCGAAGCGCTTCCTGCCTGTAGGGATCCAGTTCACTGGCCGCCTCATCATACCCGGAATAAAACAGATCGTCATAAGCACGGTAAACAGGAGCCAGATACAGATACCTGCTATCGTACTGTTCCATCAGTGAAAAAGCCTGATACAACATCTCATCCACTTCCATGACTTCGTTGGGATGATGATTGATGTAATAGATATTCGTTACACCCTCATAACTCTCCTCGTTGTCAAACAACTGAAAGCTTTCTTCCAGCGCTTCCGTGTAAACAAGACTCAGAGCCTTCTTTTCCGCAGTGGCGGAGGTCTCTCCGCTTCCCAGGTCGTAGCTCAGGGCAATCTCATCACTGTTTTTCGCTTCGGCGGACGAGCTTGCCTCTATGGTTGTCCAGCCGCTGTCCGCCGTCAGCAGTCCCTTCACCGCCATGCCGATGCCAATAACGCCCAGTAAAAGGAAAAGCGCCGACAGGACAAACCGAAGCTTCAGATGCTTTTCTGAGAGCTCTGCTTTGATCACCGGCCGTACATTCGGCCGGCGATCCTTTCTGCCTGTGCGTGTTTCACGTCCCAATTATATCACCGCCAAAATAAGGAACAATACAAACAAAGCAATGATCACGATCCACACAATAAATCCAATCGTGGCGCCTTTCTTGCACATCCTGTGGTTACGGACATATCTCTTCCTGCGAAATACCACGGCCAGGATCGCACCCAGGATCGGAATAAAGAAAGACAGCACCGCCCAAAGCAGATTCCCGGTATCCCGGACGGGATGTTCCAGGAACTCCTTCTCCGCCTGCAGCTCAAGATCAGCCTCCGACGTTTGATTCAGCTCATCTGAATGGTCGCTGATGGTGATTGTCTGAAGAGGCTCATTCTTTTCCCGAATTGCCTTGTACTCTTCCAATTCCTTTTTATTTCCATAAACATAATGGTCATGGCCGATACAGACAAGCTCCGGCGGATCCTCACTATAATCATGGACAGATGGATCATAGGTATATAATACCTTGTGTTTCTCAAGATGCGGATCCGGGATCGGAACCGCAGAAATCAGGGAACGGGTGTAGGGATGCATCGGAAAATTAAATAATTCCTCCGCTTCTGCCACTTCCACGATCTTCCCCTTGTAAATAACGCCGATTCGGTCCGAAATGAATCGCACGATGGAAAGGTCATGGGCGATAAACAGATAGGTAACGCCCTTTTCCCTCTGGAATTTTTTCAACAGGTTCAGCACCTGGGCGCGGATGGAGACGTCCAGCGCGGAAATCGGTTCGTCCGCCACTACCAGCTCCGGCTCCATAACCATAGCTCTCGCCAGACCGATAC
>CAZPXF010000010.1:0-34596 GCA_964590945.1 uncultured Lachnospiraceae bacterium
GTGAAGTTGGATCAGCAGAAGGGAGAGCTTGATGCGCAGAAAGAAAAGCTGAGCGAAAATGCTGTGGTCATACGGGATATGCAGCGCGAAATTGAACGTCTGAAGGCGCTTTTGGATGAAAAATAGATTCAATCGGAGGCATCCCCGCTGAATTGCCGGGATGCCATTTTTTAATAGCTCCATGTCCATATCCGATTTTTACTGCCAGTTATAGTTTCTGGAACGTCTGTTCCAGAAGTAATTATTTCCGAAAAATGAGACTAATGCGAGTACTAAAAGAACCAGCCATATGATTCTGCCGTCTCCCCGAATCAGGTAGCATTCCTCCGGTAAATAGATGAGCAATGCGATCAAGGCGATTTCTATTGCGGCAAGTATCGTTCTTATTGTTTTTCTCTTTCTGAAATCCATATACGTTGTTCTTCTAAGAAGCCTGATATCAATAACGTTCCGGAGCATGCAGTCGAATACTGCGAATAGTACGAGCCATAAATGGATACCATAGTTCTCAGGCAGTCCTTCTATAAGAAAAATTACCGTGTACCACACGAAGAGATAGGAGAAAATATTTCTTATTATAAGAACGAGAGATTCCAGCCTGCTCCTTTGCAGGGTATCCTGGATCATAGTGGTGCAAAATTCTGTTTCCGGCACTCCGAGCTTATCACGCAGATCGATATCCTCCAGATCCGATTCCTTTGCAATGCCGATCAAATCCTTTTTGAACACTTCCAGTTCAAAAAGTGAAATGTTAAATGAACTGATATAGTCGAACATTTTCCTCAGGGTATTCCAGTTTGCCGCGGAAAGCTCCGCGATGGCGTCGTTGTTTTCCTGACACAGCTTTTGATAATTATTATAAAACATACTCATACATCATTCCTCCATAAAAATATTTTCTACTGAAACGGCTATCTCTTTCCATACAGGATAGAAATCGGCCACATATTTTTTGCCCTCCCCGGTCAGAGTATAATACTTGCGCTTTGGGCCGAGGGGACTTGGCTTAAATGTCGCGGTGATCAAATTTTTCTTTTCCAATCTTAACAGCAATGGATATAGAGTTCCTTCCTTTACATCTGTAAAACCGAACAGTTGTAAGCGTTCTGCGATTTCGTATCCATATGTTTCCGATCTGTCTATGATCTTCAAAATGCATCCTTCCAATATCCCTTTCATGAGCTGGGCCTTGTCCATGGGATCTCCTTCTTTCTCACTACCTTGCATTGCAATGTTCTTGAGTATATTGTATCACAAGGTAGCTAAATGTCAAGAAGAAAAATGAAAATCCGGATATGGGGGAAACCCTGAAAAACACGTCCTTTTGTCTGCTTGACATTTTCAAAGAACACGGGCACAATAAAAGCATCGGAAATATTATGGGATTGTTTTAAGGGGAAATGACGGACTATGGGAATTTACAATGATCAGAGACGTATAACGCGTCGGAATATTTTCAAATATATTTATGATGCAGGGACGCCGGTAAGCAAGCCGCAGATTGCAGAGGCGCTGAATCTGAGCCTCCCGACGGTATATAAAAATATTACGGAATTGCTGGACGAGGGTTATATCAGATGCGGAGAGCTGCAGAAATCGACCGGAGGCAGGCCTCCGGTTTCGTATGAAGTCAACAGTGATTATGGATTTTCCATCGGTGTTGCGGTTTCGGAGAATCATATACGGCTTCTTGCTTCGAATCTGAGCATGAAGGAGCTTGGCTATAAACGTGTCGGCATCCGGTCGTTGGACAGCTCGATGATCGGCAGACAGATACGGGAAGAAAGCCAGGCGTTCATGCGGGAGAATGACCTGGAGGAAGAACGGCTGATCGGGATGGGGATCACGATACCGGGCGTGATCGATTGCAGTACAGATACGCTGATCCTTTCTCCGACGCTCCGGATGAAACAGATGGATCTTGGAAAGGTGCGCAGTGAGATACCATATCGTGTGATCGTGGAGAACGACAGCACGTGCGGCGGGTATGCGGAATGGCTTTCCCTCCCACGGGAGGAGCGGGGGAAGACTTTTGTTTATCTGTTTTTGGAAAATGGCGTCGGCGGCGCAGTGTTCTTTGAAGGCAAGCCGTACCTTGGAACGAACCGCAGAAGCGCGGAATTTGGACATATTTGCGTTCATCCGGGCGGGCGGCTCTGTAATTGTGGATGCAGAGGCTGTCTGGAGGCGTATATCAGCACCGGAAGGTTCAGCCACGAGCTGGGGATACAGCTCGAGGACTTTTTTGAGGAGATGGAAAAAGGGAATGAAGCATACCGGGAGATCTGGGAGGACGGACTTTCGCATTTGGCTGCTGCGGTCAATACATTGCGGCTGTCGTATGACTGCGACGTTGTTTTGGGAGGAACGCTGATAGATTTTATGGAGCCTTATATGGATATGATCAGACAGAAAGTCGTGGAGGGCAATCCATTTGACGGGAATGCGGATTTCCTTAAGCTGGGGAAGTATTCGCGCAGAGCCGGTATGCGGGGCGTATCATGGTATGTAAATGAGGAGTTCATGCAGCGATTATGAAGCGGGAGGAGGAAGAGTGTTTTGGCAAAAGTGTCAAAGCGCTCTTGCTTTTTCTGGATATATCAGGGCTCTTTTTGTAGATTATGCCAAAAAAGAATAATTGGTCGGATTCATATTGACGGTTTAATCTAAAAATAATAAAATAACTTTAATAAAGTCAATTTAATAAAGCACAGAATGTTGAAAAAGGAGTGAAAGGAAAATGCTGTACATAGGAGTGGATCTGGGAACATCCGCGGTCAAGCTTCTTCTGATGGATGAGAAGGGCGTTATACGAAACATTGTTTCAAAAGAGTACCCGCTGGTATTTCCGAGGCCGGGGTGGTCGGAACAGAATCCGGAGGACTGGGTCGAGGCGGTTCTTGCGGGACTTTCTGAATTGACAGAAGATGTTGACAGGAGCCGGATCGCGGGGATAGGCGTCGGCGGACAGATGCATGGGCTTGTTGTATTGGATGAAAATGATAAGGTGCTCCGTCCTGCAATTCTCTGGAACGACGGAAGGACGCAGGAAGAGACAGATTATTTGAATCAGGTCATCGGAAAAGAGAAATTGAATGCTTATACCGGAAATATCGCGTTTGCGGGATTTACCGCGCCGAAGCTTCTGTGGATGAAGAAGCACGAGCCGGAGCTGTTTGCCAGAATCCGCAGGATCATGCTGCCGAAGGATTACATCAACTACATTCTGACAGGCGTGCATTGTACCGACTATTCCGACGCATCGGGGACGCTCCTTTTGGATGTGAAGAATAAGCGTTGGAGCCGGGAAATGCTGGAAATCTGCGGAATCGAGGAAGGGCAGATGCCGAAGCTTTTTGAAAGCTATGAAACGGTCGGCACGTTAAAGCCGGAACTTGCGGCGGCTTTCGGCTTCAATCCGGGCGTGCGGGTGGCTGCAGGCGCCGGAGATAATGCGGCTGCGGCGGTCGGAACAGCGACAGTGGGAGAAGGGGCATGCAATATTTCCCTTGGCACATCGGGGACGATCTTTATTTCCAGCGACAAGTTTCAGACGGACAGCGGAAACGCCCTCCACGCATTTGCACACAGCGACGGCAGGTATCATCTGATGGGGTGTATGCTCTCGGCTGCTTCCTGTAATAAGTGGTGGATAGAAGAAATTCTGAAGACGGGTGATTATTCCGGAGAGCAGAGCGGTATTAGCAAAGATAAAATGGGAAGAAATCCTGTATTTTATCTTCCGTATCTGATGGGGGAGCGCGCCCCGCACAACGATCCTTCTGCAAGGGCGTGTTTTATCGGAATGTCGATGGATTCTACAAGAGAGGATATGACTCAGGCAGTCATGGAGGGCGTCGCTTTTGGAATGAGAGATTCGCTGGAGGCGGCCAGGAAGCTTGGCATTGAGGTAACAAGAAGTATGATCTGCGGCGGAGGAGCAAGAAGTGAACAGTGGAAAGAGATTTTTGCCAATGTACTGAACGTGACATTGACAGTTCCGGAGACAGAACAGGGACCGGGGTATGGAGGGGCAATTCTGGCTGCCGTTGCATGCGGGGAATTTGCGTCTGTGAAAGACGCCTGCGATCAGCTTATTACAATAACCAGTGAGGTTCGGCCGGAACCGGAGATCGCAGCGCGGTATGAGGAGAAATATCAGCAGTTTCGTGAACTTTATCCGGCTCTGAAGCCATTTTTTTCAGGAAGATAGACAGGGACACTGCAGGAAGCTTTTCAGAAGCTTCCTGTAAATAAAAAGGAAATCAATTATTCAGGAGGAATTTATAATGAAAAACATACCAGAAATAAGGATTGGAATTGTAGCAGTGAGCAGGGATTGCTTTCCGGCGTCGCTTGCGGAAAACCGCAGAGAGGCTTTGGTAAAAGCATATTCGGAAAAATATGGAGAGAAAGACATTTATGAATGTCCGGTTACGATCATCGAAAGTGAGATCGATATGGTTCATGCGCTGGAGGACATCAAAAAGGCAGGCTGCAATGCGCTCTGCGTATATCTGGGGAACTTTGGCCCGGAGATCTCGGAGACGCTGCTTGCAAAGCATTTTGACGGCCCGAAAATGTTCTGCGCCGCTGCGGAGGAGAGCCAGGACGATCTGCTGGATGGGCGCGGGGATGCATACTGCGGTATGCTCAATGCAAGCTACAATCTCGCGCTGCGCAATGTGAAAGCATATATTCCGGAATATCCGGTTGGAACGGCGGAGGAATGCGCGGATATGATCCATGATTTCCTTCCGGTTGCAAGAGCGGTGGACGGACTTCAGAACCTGAAGATCATAAGCTTTGGACCGCGTCCGCAGAACTTTATGGCATGTAACGCGCCGGTCAAACAGCTTTATAACCTTGGCGTTGAGATCGAGGAGAACTCGGAGCTGGATCTTTTTGAGGCATTCAACAACCATGCCGGGGATGAGAGGATCCCGGCGGTCGCGGCGGATATGGAAAAGGAGCTTGGAGAGGGCAACAGGAAGCCGGAAGTGCTTGCAAAACTCGCGCAGTATGAGCTGACGCTAAGAGACTGGATAGAGGCGCACAAAGGATATCGGAAATATGTTGCTCTCACGACAAAGTGCTGGCCGGCGTTCCAGACGCAGTTCGGCTTCGTACCGTGCTATGTAAACAGCCGCCTGACAGGGGAAGGGATCCCGGTGTCCTGCGAGGTGGATATTTACGGAACGCTCAGTGAATTTATCGGAACCGCGGTCAGCGAGGACGCGGTTACTCTCCTGGATATCAACAATTCCGTGCCGAAGGATATGTATGAGGAAAGCATCAAGGACAAATTCGGCTACAAACATACAGATACATTTATGGGCTTCCATTGCGGAAATACCTGCAGCAAAAAGCTTGCGTTCCATGAGATGCGAAATCAGAAGATCATGGCGAGGACGCTTCCGGAGGAAGTCACAAATGGCACTCTTGAAGGAGACATCGCTCCGGGCGATATCACATTTTACAGACTGCAGAGCACTGCGGACAACAAGCTCCGCGCTTATATTGCTGAGGGAGAGATCCTTCCGGTTGCGACAAAATCCTTCGGCGGCATCGGAGTATTTGCAATCCGGGAGATGGGACGGTTCTACAGGCATGTGCTGATTGAAAAGAATTATCCGCATCACGGCGCGGTTGCATTTGGCAAATACGGGAAAGCATTGTTCGAGGTGTTCCGGTACATCGGCGTGGAACTGAGCGAGATCGGTTACAACCAGCCGGCGGAAGTCCGGTATTTGTCTGAAAACCCATGGAAATAGCATCCTCCAGGATGTATAATAGAAAGAAAGCGCCTGCAGGCGGCTGCCCGGGCGCCGACGAAAGGTTCAGTTTTCAGGAGAGGACAAGGAAGGATCATATGAGACAGATTTACGAAGAGGAATTTGGCGTCACGAAAAACGGGGAGAAGGTATACCGTTACACGCTGGAAAACAGGAATGGTATGCAGGTGAAGATCATCAGCTATGCATGTGCGATACAGAGCATATGGATTCCATCGGCGGACGGAAGCCTGACGGACATTGTGCTGGGTTATGATAATGTGGAAGGCTACGAAGAGGGCGGCTGCTTCTACGGAGCATTTGTGGGACGCTATGCAAACCGGATTAAGAATGCGGAGTTTTCTCTGAACGGCAAAACCTACAGGCTTGAGGCCAACGACGGACCGAACCACCTGCACGGAGCGTTCACCCACAAGGTATACAGAGGGATCGCCGGGGATGAGAAGGTGACATTTGAGATCATAAGTCCGAAGGAGGAGGAAGGATATCCGGGCAATCTGTCCGGAACTGTGGAATACAGCCTGACCGATGACAATGAGCTTGTGATCGTATATCAGATGGAGACGGATGAGGATACGGTGATCAACCTGACGAACCACTCTTATTTCAACCTGAACGGACAGAACGGAGAGGACATTCTCGGGCACACATTGAAGCTGAACAGCGATTATTTTACGGAGGGAGACGCACAGACGCTGCCGACAGGCCGGATCCTGCCGGTCAAGGACAGTCCGATGGATTTTACCTGTGAAAAGCGAATCGGCGCGGATATTTCTGCGGATGACCCGCAGCTTACGATGTGTCAGGGCTATGACCACAATTTCATTATCCGGCGCGACGGTGAAGGAATGGTTCTTTTTGCAGAGGCGGAAGGTGAGAAGAGCGGAATCCGGATGAAAGCATACACAACGCAGCCTGCATTCCAGCTGTACAGCGGCAACTATGTTCAGGACGACACCGCGGCGCATGGTAAAAATGGAATCCGTTATCCGAAGCATGGCGGCTTCTGTCTGGAGACACAGCACTATCCATGCTCTCCGAACTATCCGGATTTTCCAAGCACAGTGCTGCATACGGGCGAGGTTTACCGGGAGATGACGCGTTATCAGTTCCTGTGGGAAAATAAATAACAGACACGCATGAGATACAGGGAAAGCACGCAAAAGAACTTGCGTGCTTTTTCTGCGTGTGCTATTATAAAATAGAAAATAAAGCGGACAAGGGGAGAAAAAAAGATGGCGGTAACAATACAGCAGATTGCAGAGGCGGCAGGAGTATCACGGGGAACCGTAGACCGGGCGCTGAATCACCGGGGGCGCATCAGTCCGGAGGTGGAAGAGCGGGTCAGGCAGATCGCAGAGGAGTTGGGTTATGTCCCAAAGGGAAGAAAAAGGTCTGCTTCACAGAAAAAGAAAATCAGGATCGGAATTGTCACGCAGCTTGCAAAGTCATCCTTTATGCTGGAGGTAAACAGAGGAATCAGACAGGCAAGGGAAGAGCTGAAAGGGCGTGGAGCGGAGATAATCATGAAAGAAGGCCTGTCTGTGGACGAAGAAGAGCAGACCCGCGCCATTGACGCCCTTGTGGAAGAGGGGATCCACGGACTCGCGATCATGCCTGTGGACTGCGAGGGAATACGGGCGAAGATCAACTGGCTGATCGAGGAAAAAAAGATTCCGGTCGTGACCTTTAACTCCGACATTGTGGGGACGAAAAGAACCTGCTTTGTAGGGATGGATAATGTAAGAAGCGGACGGACTGCAGCGGGACTTCTGGGGATGCTGACAAGAGGGATCGGGAAAGTTCTTGTGATCACGGGGTATTTCAGTAATCATGTGGACAACTCCCGTGTGGATGGGTTTATAGAGGAAGTGAAGCGCTCCTGGCCGAAGCTTGAGATCGCAGGCGTGCAGGGAAGCTTTGACGACGCCGACGAGGTGGAACGGATTATCGTAAATGCGATGATAAATATACCCGGGATCAATGGAATACTGGTCGTTTCCGGCGGACAGGCAGGCGTGGGAAGAGCTTTTGAGAAACTTTCCCTGGACCGGCGGCCGTACGTACTGATCTATGACCAGACGCCTAAGAACGAGAAGGTCATCCGGGAAGATATCGTGGATTTTCTGATCGATCAGGACGGATATGTGCAAGGATACCGTCCGCCGCATATTCTCGCGGATATGCTGATGAAAAACCAGATGCCGGAAGCAGAGTATTTATTTACAGACATTAATATCAAAACAAAATACAATTTGTAATAAAGGAATTCAGGCAGATGCTGTTATTGCATCTGCCTGAAATATTAATACGGATCCTTCGACGGATATGTCAGTTTGCCGGGCTTTGGTACATCTTCCGGTATTGCCCCGGCGATACGCCTTCCCTCCGCGTGAATATATTGATCAGGCTGCTGGATGAGGAGTAGCCGACCTCATAGGCAATCTCCTCCACGGATCTGGATGTACGGGCAAGAAGGATCTTTGCCTGTTCCAGTTTCGTATTGATGACAAATTCCATCGGCGAGAATCCGGTTTCCTGCTTAAAACGGTGAGCAAAGTAATAGGTGCTCAGGTTCACTTCGTTTGCCAGCGCTTCCAGAGAGATACTTTCTGCCATATTGGAACGAATGTAGCGGATTGCATGTTCCACTGGACTGTCCTTTTCATATTGGTGTCTGTCCGGCATCAAGAGGTATTCAAATATATGGTAAATGCGCATGGAGCTTTGGAACATCGTTTCGATGCCATCCTCCTGATAGAACCGCACCATGTTATACAGGAGATTTCCAATCATGATATTATTTCCCCTGCGGATCAGAGAACCCTCCTGTTCCAAAATGTGCTGGCATATTTCGTGGGCGTTGGAGCCGTCAAAATGCATATAGACAAATTCCAGTCCGTCGTATGCGTGATAGTAATGCGGCTCTGCACAGTCAAGAAGCACAACATCTCCTTTCACCGCATCAAAAACCATATCACGATATTCAAAATGAAAGGTTCCCTCACGTATGTATACAATAAGAAGCGGCGGGAAGCTTTTTCTTTTCATATAATAATTCCTTGTACAGTAATAGTGTCCGCACCATGTCGGATAGAAATAGAGTTTCTTTGCCAGATCTGACGGGGTGAACGAAAAACAGACAGATTTGGACAGAACTCCGGTATCAACACTCTTCAAAACGATTCCTCCCAAAATATAAAGCAAGATTAATGAATTTTTTGACAATCTACATCATTTACTACAGGAATATTTTAACATATAATGTAATTACGGTAAAGGAAGAAAACAAAAGAAATCAAAGGGCGCGCGTGATGTCTGGAGTGGGCTTCCTGTTAAAAAACATACAAGGTGAATAAAAAGCAAAAACAAGAAAGAAAAGGAGAAAATAGTTATGCATATCGGAGAAAAAAAGATTGAGAGACCACTTCGTTGGGGCATGGTAGGCGGAGGCCGCACAAGTAATGTAGGTTACAAGCATCGTCTTGGAGCGCTCAGAGACAACACAGCTTTCCAGATGGTATGCGGCGCATTTGATCTGGACGCGGAGAGATGCGTAGAATTTGGAAAGAATCTTGGAGTTGACCCGGAGCGTCTCTATCCTGACTACAAGACAATGTTTGCAGAGGAGGCAAAACGTGAAGATGGAATAGAGGTCGTTGATATCGCAACTCCAAATTTCCAGCACTATGAAGTAACAAAAGCAGCATTGGAAGCAGGACTTCATGTTATCTGTGAAAAGCCGTTGTTTTTCGAGGTGGAGCAGGGACTTGAGATTCAGAATCTGGCAAAGGAGAAAGGCAGGCTGGTTTGTGTTACATACGGATTTTCCGGTTCGCAGCTGCTCCTTCAGATGCGCCATATGGTAAAAGAAGGAATGCTTGGAAGGATTAACATGGTCGATCTGAAATATACACACGGATATGGATGTGATCCTGCAGGAGATGTTCAGTCAGAAGGACAGAAATGGCGTGTAGATCCATCAAAGGTTGGGAAAGCGTTCGTCCTTGGCGATCTGTCCACACATACATTCTATGAATCCCAGCTTGCTACAAATGACATGAAGCTTAAGCAGGTACTTTGTGACCGCCAGGCATTTGTAGGCTCCCGTTACCCGCTGGAGGATAACGCATATGTACTTATGCGCTATGAGAACGGAGCAGTCGGACGGATGTGGTGCTCCTGTGTAGATGCAGGTACACCGGAGACGCAGACGATTCGTATCGTTGGATCAAAGGCATCCCTTGAGTGGCATGATGCCCAGCCGAATCACCTGTACTATCAGGAGCAGGGCAAGCCAGCACAGCTTCTGATCCGTGGAAACGACTACCTCTGTGATGAGTGTAATGCAGATGAAAGCCTTGGCGCAACCCACGTGGAAGGTTTAAGTGAGTCATGGGCCAACATTTATCTGAAATTTGCAGTTGCCATCGACGCTAAGAACCGGGGAGATGAAGAGACGCTGAGAAACCTTGTATATCCGGATCTGGCACATGGTATCGATGGCATCCGCTGGATCAATGCCTGCGCCAAATCCGCAGACAAAGGTGGAGTATGGGTGGACTTTGAGCAGGAATTGGAAGGCAAATAGAAGGCAAAGCCAGAAAGAGGAGGAAATACTATGCAGTTAGCAATTTGTACAGACGTATTTGCAGATTTATCATATACAGATATGCTTGATAAGGTGAAATCACTGGGAATCGACGCCGTAGAGATGACAGCCGGAGGCTGGGGCGCACGGAAACACTGTAATACCGCAGAATTACTTGCGGATGAAAATAAGCTTGCAGCTTTTCAGGAGGAGCTTACAAAGAGAGGGATGCGTATTTCCGCGCTGAACACTTCCTGTAATCCTCTTTGGCCATCCAGTACGGGCGAGGAATATAAGGAGTCCATGTATGCGTGTGCAGAACTGGCCGGAAAGCTTGGCGTGAAGAAGATCGTTGCAATGGCAGGACTTCCGGCCGGCAATGAGACAGATACAACTCCAAACTGGATCACGTCCACCGTATCATGGCCGGATTTTATGGCTCCGGCATACGAATACCAGTGGAAGGTGACGATCGAATTCTGGAAGGAATTTGCAGATCACTGCAGGAAATGCGGCGTGGAGAAGATCGCTATCGAGGAGTTTCCTGGAACTATGGTATGGTCAGCAGAGACAATGCTCAAGCTTCGTAATGCGACAGATCCGATGATCGGGATCAACCTTGACCCATCCCACATGATGATTCTTGGAGCAGATCCGATTGCGGCAGCAAGAGCGCTGAAAGGATGTATCTTTCATGTACATGGCAAGGATGCACGCATTGAGAGAGGTCTTGCAGATGTAAATGGGATTCTTGAGCCAAAACCGGTGACGGAATCTGCGGACAGAGTATGGAACTATGTGGCAGTAGGCTGCGGAAAAGACCTGCAGTGGTGGAAAGAATTTTTCTCTGTACTCAGTATGATGGGATATGACGGAGACGTATCACTGGAGATGGAGGATCTCACGATGTCTGTGGAAGCGGGCGTCAATACTTCAATTGATGCATTGAACCAGACAATCAGCAAATAAGTATTGAGACAGCGGCAACGAAAAGAAACCGCCATCAGAGTTTCCTTTCGCATACCTGGCAACATAAAACAGGCATACGACAGCGGCAGGCGCCGTATGTCTGTTTTTTGTACCTTAATTTGAGTTCATAATGTATAATAGCAAGGAGGATATAAGTTTGAAAATAGCATTTGATGTAGATGTATTGGCAAAGCAGCAGATGGATATTAACCGTATGGTGCATCAGGTTGCAGACTGGGGATATAAGTATATTGAGCAGTCTCCGCATCCGAGAATTAATCCATTTTATAAACATCCGCTTTTTTCCAGAGAGTGCGAGGCGGAATATAGAAAAGCGCTGCGTGAAACAGGGGTTGAGATATCATCCTTTATCGTAGTATACCGCTGGTCAGGTCCAGGTGAGGAGCAGAGAAGATTTGCGGTGGAGAACTGGAAGAGAATGATCGAGATCGCGGTGGATATGGGAGTTCCTGTGATCAATACGGAGCTTTCCGGAGACCCGAACCAGAAGGAGATCTGCAATGGTATGTGGTACAGATCGATGGAGGAGTTGCTTCCGATCATTGAGAAGGAGGGCCTGCGTGTAGAGATCCAGTCCCATCCGTATGATTTTTGCGAGCTGAACAATGAGACGTGTGATATGGTCAAATCCTTCCGTTCCAAAAATCTGGGATACGTATATTCCTCTCCGCATGGATTCTTCTATGATGAAGGAAAAGGAGATGTGCGCTCCATGCTCCGTTATGCAGGTGACGAACTGACACATGTATTGTTCGCGGACACATTTAATCAGACATTGGATTGCAGATATATTGCCAATCCGCCATGGCTGAATGCGCGTGGGAAATCTGACGTGACGATCCATCAACATTTAGCTATGGGAGAGGGAGATGTGGATTTTGACGGAATATTTGAGACACTCAGAGAAATGGATTTTGCAAATAAACAAATGAGAGTAGACGCTCCGAAGGTGGGAGGAGACAATATCGCATGTGTTTCCATGTTCGGATTTCCGGAAAAGATGGATAAGCAGGCACCGGAGGCAAGGGAACGAATCGAGAGAGAGCTTTTATAGTACGAAAGAAAGGAAGAGGATTATGGAACAGTTGAAAAAGGGGGCGGCAGGCAAAGGTGCAGATCGTATCGGCTGGGGAGTAAGATTCGCATATGGCTGCGGAGATACGGCGTGTAACGTTGTGTTTGGTATGATCAGTACGCTTTTGACATTATTTTATACAGACTATGTGGGAATCAGCGCGGCATCGGTCGGCCTTGTTATGCTGCTTTCACGCTGCTTCGACGGAGTTTCCGATGCGATCATGGGAGTGATCGTGGAAAAGACAGATTCCAAATGGGGCAAATCAAGACCGTGGGTGCTCTGGATGAGCGTACCATACGCAGTATCGGCGGTTCTGCTCTTTACAGTGCCACACACAACGGAATTTATTCAGATTTTATACATGTTTGTAACCTATAATTTCTGTACGACAGTGTGCTATACGGCAATCAATCTTCCATACAGCAGCCTGTCCGCAATGATGACAAGAGAGTCGTCGGAAAGAGATATGCTGAGTATCGTTCGGATGGGTCTCTCCCCGTTTGGAAGGATTCTGGCGGTTACATGTACAATGCCGGTGGTAAAAATATTCGGCGACGATCAGGCGGCATGGGCGAAGACGATGGGCGTATGGGCGGCAATCGCACTGGCGCTTTTGATCATTTGTTTTTTGAAATGCGAAGAGACGGTGGAGATCGAGGCAAAGAAAAAACAGGCAAAGATTCCGCTTGGGAAGTCTCTGAAAGCTCTGGTGTGCAATCAGTATTTCTGGGCGGCGGTCATCCTGTGGACGATGCAGAATGCGATCTACTGTGTGACTGGGACGATTCTGCCGTACTACTGTAAATATGTATTTGGAAATGATACGTGGATGTACAGTACACTGTATCTGACGGAGACATTGATCATCGTGGCGGTTACATTTTGCTCTCCAATTCTTTTGACAAGATTTGGAAAGAGAAATATGTCCCTGGCGGGAATCATCCTTGCGCTGGCTGGGCAGCTTCTGTTCTGTATGAATCCGTACAGCTTCCGGTGGATGCTCATGAGCTGTATCATCCGGGGAATCGGTCTGGCGCCGATGAACTCGGTAGTATTCGGCATCATCGGCGATGTTGTGGAGTTTGGACAGTGGAAGACACACATCCGACAGGAAAGCCTGATCTTTGCGGGCGGCTCTGTGGGGCAGAAGCTTGGAGCGGGTCTTACATCAGCGGTCATAACCGGATTTTTATCCCTGGCCGGATATGTCAGCTCCACATCGGGGTCGGTCGTCCAGCCGGAAAGCGCGGTCAACATGATCATCAACTTATATAAATTCGGGCCGATGGTAATCTGGATCGTTCTGATCGTTACATTGAGTTTATATCGTCTGGATAAAAAGTATCCTGCGATCATTGCAGAGCTGAAAGAAAGAGAAGCAAGAGGAGAATTATAAAAATATGCGGAATGCGGCGATAGTGTCGTGTTCCGCTTTTTTTATTGCCGGATATGCGAAAGGAAGCTCCGGTGGACGTTCCTTTTCTGAGAGAATATGAACAAATGTGCATAGCGTGAAAATATGATTATGAACAAATGTGCAACAAATGAGAAAATGATGAATTATAAATCCGGATGTGTTACTATACAATCACAGCAAGAAAGACCTGATTGGATAATCAACAAAGTATGCAAATCCCGGGATTAATATTTGCAGATGACAACAAATGGGAATTTCTGAAAAATTTAAAGAAAAGGAGAGCCTGACATATGAATATTTTAGTGTTGGATGTTGGTACATCAAGCATGAGGGGTGTGCTGCTTACACATGATGGAGCAGAGCTGACGGTAAAACAGTATTTTTATAATGTCTCGTACATGGGAAACAGTTGGGTGGAGCAGAATCCTTCGGACTGGGAAAATGCATTATACGATATTATGAAAGATGTTTCCGCAGAGGCAGAGAAAAATGACTGGCGTATCGATGCGGTTACGATGACCTCCCAGAGATCCTCGGTTATTCCGGTAGATAAGTCCATGCGTCCGTTGTGCAATGCGATTATGTGGCAGGATAAGAGGACAAACGGAATCTGCGAGGCGTTAAATTCCAAGAACAAAAAGATATTTTCACTGTGCGGTTCCAGGGTAAATCCGGTATTTTCCGCCAGCAAGATGACATGGATCAGAGAGCAGAGACCGGAGATCTATCAAAAAACATATAAGTTCATGGTAATTCCGGATTATCTCAATTATCTGATGACAGGAAATATGTGTACGGATTATACATATGGAAGCCGTTCACATCTGATGAATCTTTACACACATGAATGGGATCCTGAGCTTTTGGATATCTTTCGGGTTGAAAGAGAAAAGCTCTGCGATCTGATAGAGCCGGGGAGCATTTGCGGAACAATAACAAAAGAATTCTCGGAATTGACCGGATGCCCGGAAGGGATTCCTGTCATTACGGCAGGCGGAGACCAGCAGTGCGGCGCTATCGGACAGGGAGTTGTGAAAAAAGGAGTGTTATCCGTCACAGCGGGGACAGGAGGTTTCCTGATCACGGCGACAGACGAGGTTCCGGAGAATCTGGAACAGGATGTAATCTGTAATTGTTCTTCCATAAAAGGGCAGTATATTCTGGAATCCAGTGTTCTGACCTGCTGTTCTGCATTCGACTGGTTCCGGAAGGAATTCTATCCGGATCAGTCCTATGACATGGTAAATGCAGAGGTGGCGTCATCGCCTGTCGGTTCCAACGGATGTCTGTGCCTGCCGTATTTTCAGGGCAGGTCTACGCCGGACTGGAACAATATGGCGAAGGGCATATTTGCAAATGTGACGCTTGGAACAACAAAGGCGGATATGCTGAGGAGCCTTCTGGAAGGAATCTGCTATGAGATAGGAAATGGAATTGATACGATGAGAAAGTATCTGGATATTTCAGATATCTATGTCAACGGCGGACTGACCAACAGTGAAGCATTTAATCAGATTCAGTGCAACGTATATGGAAGCAAGATCATCCGCCGCGGAAAGGCAGATGCAACTGCAAGAGGAGCGTTGATGATCGCGGCAAAGACACTGGGCGCTTATGATTCTATGGAGGAGGCGTTCAAAGAGATTGGACAGGGAACTGAGGTAAAGGTTTTCCTGCCGCAGGAGGAGTATGCACTGGATTACGAGAAATACAGAGCACAGATGAATCGTCTGTATAAGAAGATATGGGGAGGTTTGCTCAAGGACGGAGAGTTTGAGTTTTATGTTTAACATTAAGGAGGAGTTTTTTTATGAATACAGCAATAGGTCTTATAGGACTGCTCATAGCAATAGGTTTTCTTGTTTATATGGCGTTTAAGGGCCACGGCATTATAGTTGTGGCGCCGATCGCCGCAATGATCGCGCTTTTGTTCGCGTATGGATTAAAAGGACATTTTATGGCTACGTATACGCTTACATATATGGAAGGATTTGCAAATTATGCAAAGAATTATTTTCCGATCTATCTGCTCGGCGCAGTATTTGCGAAGCTGATGGATATTTCAGGAAATGCACTGTCCATTGCGCATTTTTGTACGGAGAAGCTTGGAAAGTCGCGTGCGGTTCTTTCGGTGGTTCTTACATGCGCGATCCTTACGTACGGCGGCGTTTCTCTGTTCGTTGTAGCCTTTGTAATGCTTCCGGTGGCAACCGCATTATTCCGGGAGGCCGATATTCCGAAAAGATTGATCCCGGGATGTATCGCGCTGGGTGCGTTTACCTTTACGATGACGGCTCTTCCGGGCAGCCCGCAGGTACAGAACACGATCCCGATGCAGTATTTCGGGACGGATTCCTTTGCGGCTCCGGGCCTTGGAATCATCGCATCCGTGATCATGTTCGTCGGCGGTATGATGTGGCTGACACGCCGTGCAAATAAGGCGAAAGCAGCCGGAGAAGGGTATGGCGTTGCCGAAGAGAACACATCCGAAATGGAAGGAAAAACGCCGGGTATCATAATGGCCGTTGTTCCGATCCTTATTATCCTTGTGATCAACCTTCTGCTTTCCAAGGTAGTATATCCGTCGCTGGACGGCTCCTACATGGAAGAAGAATTTGGCACTACATTAGCTGCAAACAGCGGTACATGGAGCGTGCTGATCGGCATGCTGGTATCCATTCTGTTCCTTCTTATTGTCAATTTTGGCAAGATCAAGGAAAAGGTAAAGGTCGGGTTAAAGGATGCTTCCATTGAGTCCCTGACGCCGCTGGCAAACAGCTGCGCGGTTGTTGGCTTCGGCTCCGTAGTAAAGGTACTTCCTGTCTTCACAGTCGTTTCCGGCGCTGTACTTGGATTGTCGGCGCTGCCGCTTTTGGGAGAAGTAGTGTCTGTCAACCTTCTGTGTGCGATGACAGCTTCCGCATCCGGCGGCCTGAGCGCGGCTTTGGAGGTTATGAGCGATACGTTCCTCGCGTCCGGAATCAACCCGGAAGTGCTGCACCGCCTGGCTTCTATCTGCTCCGGCGGCCTTGACAATCTTCCGTATAACGGGGCGACCGTAACGGTTCTGGCGCTTTGCGGAATGACGCATAAGGACTCGTATCTGGATATGTTCGTTGTGGCAACGCTCATTCCAATCGCAGCGTCGCTTGTAGTGATGGTACTTGGCTCCTTCGGGTTATGCTTTTAATGCGCACATATGTGCAGAAGGTGAGAAAAAGTTGAAAACCATCGGCTTTCGTGCTATTTTTTAACTGGAAAATGAGATGGAAATAATATAGGAGGACATAATGGAAAAGAAAGTATTAGCTGAACTGGAAAAATGCTATTCAATCGCTCCGCTGCAATATCAGGGAGAGCCGCACATCCTTGTGGCGGCAGAGAAGACAGACAGATGCATTCTGTTTGATGCACAGGGAAATGAAAAGGCAACCGTTTGGGAAGGCCCCGGCGGGGTTATGACGATGGTTCAGGTTCCGGGGACGGACGGACAGTTTCTGGCGACGCATAAATTCTATTCGCCGAATGATTCCAAAGAGGCGAAAATTGTGGTTGCAACACCGGATGGAAGCGGAAACTGGGACATCAGGACACTGGTCGATCTGCCGTTTGTTCACCGTTTTGATATCCTTCCGAGCGGGGGAGATTACTATCTGATCGCATGTACCCTGAAATCGGGACATGAGTACAAGGAGGACTGGAGAAGTCCGGGAAAGATCTATGTTGCGAAGCTTCCGGAGGATCTGTCCGGGTATGATGAAGACCATCAGCTTGAGCTTCAGGTTCTGAAGGATGGGATGCTGAAAAATCATGGATATTATAAGGTTGTTGAAAATGGAACGGTATCTTCCGTCGTATGCAGCGCCGAGGGAGTATTCCGCTGCTATCCGCCGAAGGATCAGGATTCCGAATGGACGGTGGAACAATTATTGGATACACCGGCCAGCGATGCAACGATGATCGATCTGGATCAGGATGGAGAAATGGAATTGGTAGTATTATCTCCATTCCACGGCGATGAGATCAGGATCTACAAAAAAGCTGAAGGAATCTACGAGGAGGTATACCAGTATCCGGAAAAGGCGGATTTTCTTCATGCAATCTGGAGCGGGACCATTAACGGGAAACCGGTTGCGGTGATCGGACACCGGAGAGGCGCAAGGAGACTTCTGATGTTCTCGTGGTGCGGGGAGAAGAAAAAATATGTGTTCCGCACACTTGATGATGACTGCGGCCCGGCAAATGCGTACGGATATTCTGTAGACGGAAAGGACGTCCTGATCGCAACAAACCGGGAAGTTAATGAGATCGCAATGTATGTGTTTTAATTTTAAATTAAAAAATAAATAAAACAGGAGGAAACAACAATGAGCAAAGTCAACGAAATTACAAGAGAGAGCTGGATTATGAGTACGTTCCCGGAGTGGGGTACCTGGCTGGTTGAGGACATCGAAAATGAAGTGGTGGCGCCTGGAAATGTCGCTATGTGGTGGCTGGGATGCACCGGTATCTGGATGAAGACGCCGGGAGATGCCAATATCACGATCGATCTCTGGTGCGGCAATGGAAAACGTACGCATGGCAACGGCAAGATGAAAGTAGGACATCAGATGGCAAATATGTGCGGCGGAAGAGCGATGCAGCCGAACCTGAGAAATATCCCGTTTGTGATCGATCCGTTTGCATTTAAGAAGGTCGACGCTGTGCTTGCAACGCACTATCATCAGGATCATATGTCCGCAGAGTGGGCGGCGCATGTGATCCAGTCCGGTATGACAACAACAGACGAAAACGGAAAAGAGATTCCGGTTCCTTTTATCGGACCAAAGAAATCTGTGGAGACATGGATCGGCTGGGGCGTGCCGGAGGATCGCTGCATCACAGTAAAGCCTGGCGATGTGATCAAGGTGAAGGATATCGAGATCGTGTGTCTGGACAGCTTTGACAGAACCTGTATCGTGACCACAGACCGGACAGACGAGACGAGAGAGGAACTCACAGGCGTATGCCCGACAGACATGGACGACAAGGCGGTAAATTACCTGCTGAAAACACCGGGCGGAAATATTTACCACAGCGGAGATTCCCATTTTTCCATTTACTTTGCAAAGCATGGAAAGGATTATCCGATCGACGTTGCGTTCGCATCCTTTGGAGAGAATCCGATCGGTATGCAGGATAAGATGACCTCCATCGATGTGCTCCGTATGGCGGAAAACCTGCAGTGTAAGGTCGTGATCCCGATCCACTGGGACGTCTGGACAAACTTCCAGCCGGACTGCGGCGAAATTGAACTGCTCTACAATTTCAAGAAAGACCGCAATGAATATACATTCAAGCCGTATTTCTGGCAGGTAGGAGGAAAATATACGTATCCGGCAGACAAGGATAAGAAATATTATCATCACAGACGCGGATTTGAGGATTGCTTCGAGGCGCCTCAGAATATTCCGTTCCGGTCCTGCCTGTAGGAAAATGGAAACTGCTGTTTAAACGGGCCGCGCGAGCGCTTGCGCGGCCCCGGAAAATAGCGCCATCCGGTACTTTATCATAGTTTACAAAATATAAAGAATTTGGTAAATTTATGGAAGAAAGGATGGTAGCTATGGAACGTATAGGGAATTATGAATCGATGAGTGTACAGGAAAAGTGGAATATATTAGCGACGGTTGCAAATCTATATTATAATTCGGAATTGACGCAGAATGAGATCGCAGAGAGGATGTATACGTCCAGATCAAAGGTTTCCAGGATGCTGAAAGAAGCAAGAGATCTGGGAATCGTAGAGATATATATTCGGGAACCGTGGGAAAGGAATCTGGAATATGAGGGCATTCTGAAAAAGGAATTTGGTTTAAAGAATGTCCGCGTAGTGATAATAAAAGATTCTGATAAAGAAGACGGTCTTCAGAAGATAGCGGAAGCGGCGTCCTACTATCTGGACTCTATTGTGAAAGAGGATATGGTCGTAGGTATTTCGTGGGGGAATACGTTGTATCGCATTGTGAAAAATATCAGTACGAACAACAGGAAAAACATTCCGATCACAGTTGTGCCGATCATGGGCGCGGCAAATATAAAAAGTCCTGAGAAGGACGCCATGGATCTGGCGAAGGATCTTGCTTCTGCATATGGAGGGAAATACCAATATATTTACGCGCCGTTATTTGTAAACAGTAAGGAGCTGAAGGACAGCCTGGTGAAAGAACGGAACATTGAAGAAGTATTGGGACTGTCGTCAAATGCCGACGCTATATTGACAAGCGTAGGTTCCATTGTTTACAAATCATGGAATAATTTCCTGAGCGTAAAGACGCTGGAAGCGCTGGAAGCGAAGGGCGCTGTCGGACATATCGGAGGACATTTTTATGATATCCGGGGAAGGGAGCTGGAGACGGCTCTGGCCGAGAGGATGATCGGTATCAGCCTTGATGATATCAGAGATTGCCCTGAAGTGGTGTGCGTTGCATACGGAGAGAGCAAAGCAGAGGCGATCTTAGGGGCGATGCGCGGCGGACTTTTGAATACCCTGGTGGTCGATGAAAAGTGTTCGGAGCGGATTGTTAATCTGATAAGAACGACAGCCTGACCGGGGAAGGTACTGACAGCGAATGCCTGTATTTCATTAAAAAAAGGGGAGAATAATCATAGAATATTGATTCTGAAAAGAAAGCGTTTGTTGGGAAACCAATGAACGCTTTCTTTTTGCACAAATGCGTGCTTTATTTTGCACGCAGGAGGCATAAAGATGCTGTATTTTTGCATTTTAAAAGAATTTTTAAAAATAATAAATTAACGCTTGCATTTTTGAAGAATGCGTGCTAATATAAAAGCACAATAAATAACACGCAATAAAGCACGCATAATTAGAAATAGCACGCAAGGCGAAAAGGAGGAAATGAGATGCAATATATCCAGTTTGATGAATCAAGGCCGATGGATCTGGTGTTGCTCGGAAGGGTGGCGATCGATTTCAATCCTGCTTACAACGATCAGGTGAAGGAAGAGTTCAAACCATTAAAGAAGGTACATATGTTTGAGAAGTTCGTGGGAGGCTCTCCGGCGAATATCGCGGTAGGCGTTACCCGCCATGGGCTGAAGGCGGGATTTCTCGGGAAGGTATCGGATGACCAGTTCGGAGATTTCGTGGAGGAGTATTTTGATGAGCAGGGCATTGATACTTCCCATATTACAAGATGTACAAACGGCGAGAAGCTGGGACTGACATTCACAGAGATGTTATCTCCGAAGGAGAGCAGCATCCTGATGTACCGCAACTGCGTTGCAGATTTACAGCTTCATGTGGACGACATCGACGAGGAATACATCCGGCAGGCGAAGGCGATCCTGATCTCCGGTACAGCGCTTGCTGAGAGTCCATCCAGGGAGGCCGCGATCAAGGCAGTGATGCTGGCAAAGAAGAATGACACAAAGGTCATCTTCGATATCGATTACAGGGAATACAACTGGAAGAACAGCGATGAGATCTCCATTTACTATTCCATCGTCGCAAAAGAAGCGGACATCATCATGGGATCCAGAGAAGAGTTTGACCTTACGGAAAAGCTGATCCGGCCGGGGATGACAGATGAAGAGAGCGCAGCGCTCTGGCAGAGCTGCAATGCCAGGATCGTCGTGATCAAGCACGGAATGAAAGGATCCACAGCATATACATGCGACGGACAGAAGTTCAGTATCAAGCCGTTCCCGGTAGAGGCAAGAAAGGGATTCGGCGGCGGAGACGGATATGGTTCCGGTTTCCTCTATGGACTGTATCAGGGATGGGAGGTTATCGACTGTCTGGAATTTGGCTCTGCAGAGGCTTCCATGATGGTAAGAAGCAACAATTGTTCCGATTCTCTTCCGGGACCGGATGCGGTACACGCATTTATCAAAGAAGAGAAAGAGAAATTCGGCGAGATGATCGCAAGAGTATAAAGGAGAAGGGAAATGGCAAAGACAACAAGAATGACCGTGGCGCAGGCCATCGTAAAGTTTTTAGATAATCAGTATGTTTCCATGGATGGGAAAGAAACAAAGTTTGTAGAAGGGTTTTTTACAATTTTCGGACACGGAATCGCGGTCGGCCTGGGAGAAGCGCTCGACACAGATCCGGGGAATTTAAGAGTCCTTCAGGGAAGAAACGAACAGGGTATGTGCCATGCGGCGACAGCATTTGCGAAACAGAGCAACCGAAGAAGGATCATTCCATGCGCATCCTCTGTCGGACCCGGGGCGGCCAATATGGTGACAGCCTGTGCAACAGCAACTGTAAATAATATACCGTTACTGGTATTTCCGGCTGATACATTTGCCTCCAGACAGCCGGATCCGGTGCTCCAGCAGCTGGAGCAGAGCAGCAGTCTTGCAGTCACAACCAACGACGCGTTCAGGCCGGTCTGCAAGTACTGGGACAGGATCACACGTCCGGAGATGATCATGACAGCGCTGATCAACGCCATGAGAGTTCTGACGGATCCGGAGGAGACCGGCGCCTGCTGCATCGGACTTTGCCAGGATGTGGAGGGCGAGTCCTATGACTATCCGGATTACTTCTTTGAGAAACGGGTACACAGAATTACAAGACCTGTTGCGGTGGAGGAAGAGCTGGAAGATATCGCAGAAGTGATCGCAGGGGCAAAGAAACCACTCGTGATCGTCGGGGGAGGCGTCCGTTATTCCGAAGCGGGCGAGACTGTTGAGAAATTCTGCGAGGAATTTAAGATTCCATTTGGCGAATCCCAGGGAGGAAAGAGCGCATGCAGATCCAGCCATCCGTACTGCCTTGGCGGTATCGGCGTGACAGGAACCTACGCTTCCAATATCATCGCAAAGGACGCGGATGCAGTGATCGCGATCGGTTCCAGGATGTCCGATTTCACCACAAGCTCCAAGCGCCTCTTCCAAAATGAACAAGTAAAATTCGTCACGATCAACAATTCCAGATACCATGCGTACAAGATGGATGCCGTAAAGGCAGTCGGAGACGCAAAGGTAACGGTGGAGGCTCTGGCAGAGAAGCTCAGGGCAAGAGGATATGTATCTTCCTATACGGATGAAATTGCAGAGGCAAAACGTGCATGGGACGAAGAAATGGTCCGTCTTGCGGGCATCGAATATACCGGGGATGATTTCGAGCCGATCATCAAAGCAAGAGATCCAAGGACAATCCCTGAATATGTCAGACTGACAGATGGAAAGATCACACAGACGGCGGCGCTTGCCGCAATCCGCAGAGCGATCGATGCGGATGCGACGATCATCACCGCAGGCGGCTCCCTTCCCAGCTGTATGCAGCGCATGTGGACGACGGATAAGCGCGGCGGATATCATGCGGAGTACGGGTACTCCTGTATGGGATACGAGGTGGCGGCGACGCTGGGCGTGAAGTTCGCGGAGCCGGACAATGAAGTGTACTGCGTGGTCGGCGATTCCAGCTTCCAGATGCTCCACAGCGAGATCATGACGATCATGCAGGAGAAAAAGAAAGTCAATATTCTTGTATTTGACAACTGCGGATTCGGATGCATCAACAACCTGGAAATGAACCACGGCATCGGAAGCATTGCCACAGAGTTCCGCTACACAGATGGAAAGAAACCGGCCGGAGATCTGATCCCGGTTGATTATGCAAAGATCGCGGAAGGATACGGACTGAAGTCCTATACATGTAAGACGATCGCAGAGCTGGAGGCGGCGCTTGCGGATGCCAGAACGCAGGATATCGCATGTCTGTTTGATCTGAAAGTCATTCCAAAGACGATGACAGACGGCTACGAATCCTGGTGGAATGTCGGTATCGCTACGACGTCAGAGAAGGAATCGGTAAGGAAAGCATGCGCGGGCGTTCTGAAAGGAAGAAGCGAGGCAAGAGAGTATTAATATCAGGAGATGACAAGATGAGCAAAGTATTTGGTTATCCGGAATTTGACGGAAACGGAGAGATGATCCTCACGACATATGACAATGAATATAAGGCAATGATGATGGATATCCGTGTGTACCGCATGAAATCCGGCGAGACAAGGAAATTCTGCAGAGACGGAGAAGAGACGGCTGTTCTTCTCCTCTCAGGGGAAATTACATATAAATGGGGCGGCGAAGAGAAAGCGGCCGCCAGAAAGGACGTATTTACAGAAGGTCCATGGTGCGTGCATGTAAGTAAAGCTGTGGAAGTGGAAGTGACGGCGGCAAAGGAATCCGAGATCCTCGTGCAGTGCACGCACAATGAAAATGAATTTGCAAGCCGCCTGTATACGCCGGAGGATGCTCCGTGGGGTTACTCCGGCGTAGGCAAGTTCGGCAATGTGGCGAAGCGCCGCGTCAACACCATTTTCGATCACGATATTTCACCAAAGTCCAACATGGTTCTCGGCGAGGTGCTGAACGACAGGGGGAACTGGTCGGGATATCTGCCGCACAGACATCCGCAGCCGGAGACGTATCTGTTCAAGTTTGACCGTCCGGAGGGATTCGGCGCAAGCTTTGTAGGAGATCAGGTGTTTAAGAGCGTCAATAACAGCTTTTCCGCGATACCAGGAGGCGAGCTTCATCCGCAGGCGGCGGCGCCGGGATTCCAGATGTACACATGCTGGATGATCCGCCACATCGACGGCAATCCGTGGCTGCAGACAGACCGCTGCGAGGATGAGCGATACACATGGCTGCATGACGCGCAGTTTTAAGACAGAAGAGCTTTAAGACAGAAAGAAATGGAGAAAGAGAGGATAAGATTATGGCAAGAGAATTTATTGTACCGGGACAGGTGATTACAGGAGCAGGCGCTCTTAACATGGCAGAGAAAACATTGGGACAGCTTGGAAAGAAAGCAATGATCGTGACAGATAAAGTGATGATCCAGCTTGGAAACTGCGCAAAGGTAGAGGCGGCGCTTCAGAATCAGGGCGTTGCATATACGATCTTTTCAGAGATCGTCGGCGAGCCGACAGATACTATGATCGAGAACGGTTTGAAACAGTACAAAAAAGAGGGATGTGATTTCCTCGTAGCGCTCGGCGGAGGAAGCCCGATCGATTCCATGAAAGCGATCGGTTCCCTTGCGAAAAACGGCGGAAATATTTCCGATTACATGGGTAAGATCATCGATGTGGAGACGCCTCCGATGGCAGCGATCCCGACCACTGCGGGAACCGGCTCCGAGGCGACACAGTTTACGATCATTACAGATACAAAGAAAGATATCAAAATGCTGCTCAAAGGGAAGGTTCTGATGCCAACCCTGGCAATCAGCGATCCGCAGTTTACAATGACGGCTCCTCCGAAAATCACAGCGGCAACAGGACTGGACGCCCTCTGCCATGCAGTGGAGGCGTATACATCCAGACGGGCGCAGACATTGTCCGATACGTTTGCAATGTCCGCAGTAAAACGTATTTTCAAATATCTGCCCATTGCATTCCACGACGGGAAGAATGAGGAGGCAAGGATCGAGATGTCTGTAGCTGCGCTGGAGGCAGGGATTGCATTTAACAACGCTTCCGTAACATTGATTCACGGCATGAGCCGTCCGATCGGCGCGCTGTTCCATGTCGCTCACGGTCTGTCCAATGCAATGCTGATGAAGGAGTGTCTGACATTCGCGCTGGAAGGTGCGTATGACCGCTTTGGGGAACTTGGAAGAAGCATCGGAGCGGCAGCAGCAGAGGATTCGGATAAAGAGGCGAGCGAAAAATTCCTTCAGGCGGTGATCGCTCTGACAGAAGAGCTCGAGACGCCGACGCTGGAAGAGTTCGGTATTGACAAAGAGACGTTCTTTGCAGCGATTGAGAAAATGGCGTATGACGCAATGGACAGCGGAAGTCCGCAGAATACAAGAAAAGAGATCACACAGGCTGATATCGAGCAGATGTACAGAAATCTCTGGTAAGGGAGGAAGATAAAAATGGCACTTGTTACAGGTTCAGGGGCAGCGATCGCTGCTCCTTGCGGATCCGTCGATTATAAAAAACAAAGCAGACAAAGGATGCTGATGATGATATCCGGAGCGTTTGCAATCTTTTTTACCGGATACCCGCATGTCTGGTCGATCTATCAGCCGTATGTGATGGAACAGGCAGGATGGACACAGGGGCAGGCGTCCATGTGCTTCTATCTCGCGCTTGGCACATTTGTATTTGGAAATATCATCGGCGGGCGTATTCAGGATAAAGGGCGCCCGAAGATGGTTATCCTGACCGGAGGAGGAATCTTTGCGGCGGGCGTCCTTTTGTCGGCGTTTCTGATCGTTCCGTCCCCGCTTCCGATCTATATTACCTATGGCGTGATGCAGGGCTTCGGACAGGGAATGATCTACACGACGATCATCTCCACAGCGCAGAAATGGTTTCCGGGGCGCACCGGATTCGCTTCCGGCATCGTCGTGACTGCCAATGGACTGTGCGGCTTCTTTCTGGCTCCGGTCAGCAGACGGCTCCTGGAGATGGGAGGCGCGAAACTGGCCTTTCTCGTGATCGGGACTGTGATCGCGGCTTCCTGGATCCTGTGTGCGGTCTTCTTCTGCGCGCCGGATCGGGACTGGAGAGTGCAGGCGGAAGCAGAGCTGGCGGAGAAAGCAGGAAGATCAGCAGAGCCGGCAGAGGATGCAGGGCAGAAGCAGTATACGTCCGGTGAGATGATGCGGACAAAGAGATTTTATCTTCTTCTGGCGACCATGCTGTTCGGACTGATCTCGTATTTTATGCTCTCCCCGGTGTCCCAGACATATCAGATCGGGCTTGGGATTCCATCTGCAGTCGCAGTGAGTGCAGTCATGTTCGGTTCTGTGTGCAATGCGGGAACACGGCTGATCCTTCCGACGCTTTCTGACAAAGTGGGAAGAATTGTCTGCATCAAAGGCATCCTTATCGTGTCCGTGATCGCGATGGCAGCGCTCAGCCTGTCGCATTCCTATGCGGCAACGGCGGCGATCATCATCATGTACGGATGCTACGGCGGTATTATGGGAAGCTTTCCTTCGTTCACAAGCTCCATTTTCGGAATCGAGCATACCGGAGAAAACTACGGATTCGTTATGTTTGGCATTGTCATAGCGACCTTCGGGGCTCCGGCGATCACCGGTTTTTTGACAGGGAAAGGATATGGAATGCAGACGGTATTTGCAGTTGGCACAGCATTTGCAATCGTTGCATTTATCTGTCTGTCATTGTTAGACAGAGAGCTGAAAAAGCACGGAAAGGAGAGGCAAAATGGCATTAGTAACCATGAAATCATTACTCACGCAGGCGAGTAAAGAAGGAAGAGGCGTCGGCGCATTCAGCGTCGGAAATATGGAGATGGTAAAGGGCGCGGTCCAGGCGGCAGAAGAACTGCACACGCCGGTCATTCTGCAGATCGCGGAGGTAAGGCTGAAGCATTCTCCGCTTGCGCTTATGGGGCCGATGATGGTGCAGGCGGCGAAGGAAGCAGATGTAGACGTGGCCGTACATCTGGATCACGGTCTGACAGCAAAGGTGGCGGAGGATGCTCTGGAGATGGGCTTTACTTCTGTGATGTTCGACAGCTCAGCATACCCCTTTGAGGAAAATATGATGCGCACGAGAGAGATCGTGGAACTGGCGGGACAGTACGGAGCGACCGTGGAGGCGGAGCTGGGTCTTGTGGGAGGAAGCGAGGACGGAAGCTGCGATCACGGAATCCGCTGCACAAACCCGGACGATGCTCTTGTATTCTGTGAGCGCACGGGAGTTGATGCGCTTGCAGTGGCGATCGGGAACGCGCACGGCAATTATCCGGTAGCTCCGACGCTTGCCTTTGATGTGCTGGAAGAGATTCATGCAAAGACGAAAGTTCCGCTTGTGCTTCACGGAGGAAGCGGGATCACAGATGCAGATTTCCGGAAAGCGATTTCGCTCGGAATCGTGAAGGTGAATATTGCAACCGCGAGCTTTAACCGGCTGACGAAGAGGGCGGAAGAATATTTACGCACCGAAGGCACACATAACTATTTTGATCTGAACGAGGCGATGGTATACGGTACATATGAGAATGTGAAACATCATATCGAGGTATTCAACTGTGAAAAGCCTCTTTCCGGTCTGTAGATGAAGCCTCTTTCCGCAAAGCCGTGTCATGCAGGTTCCTTTTATTTTGCCCTTGTACTTTTGGATTTCAGATATTATAATAACTACAGATGCGTGCACGCATACGCTGTGCGGCGTGCGAGAAATTTGTCAGGATCTTTTATTTACAGGAGGAATGATTATGGCTGTGACACTGCAGCAGATAGCAGAGGCAGCGGGGGTATCGAGAGGAACGGTAGACCGTGCGCTGAATAACCGGGGACGGATCAATCCCGAAGTTTCGGATAATATAAAAAGAATCGCAAAGGAGATGGGGTATCAGCCGAACCGCGCGGGCAGAGCTCTGGCAATGTCCAGAAAATCGATCGCGATCGGCGTGATCGTCCAGGCGGCGGGAACCCCCTTTATGGAAAATGTTCTGGATGGGATCGCGGAGGCAAAGGAAGAAGTGGAACGCCTCGGCGCTGAGGTTATGATAAAGAAGATCCAGGGCTTGGACGCAGAAAAGGCGGTGGAGGCGATGAAAGAGCTGAAAGCTGCCGGGTGCAACGGACTTGTGATCGTGCCGGTGGATGACGAAGCGCTGCGGCAGACGGTGGATGATTTTGCAGACGACAATATACCCGTGATCACATTTAACTCGGATATTGAGGCGTCAAAAAGGCTGTGCTTTGTAGGGCAGGATACATTAAAGAGCGGAAAAGTAGCCGGAGGACTGATGGCGGAAATCCTGCCGGAGGGCGGAACGGTTCTTGTGATATCCGGATATCCGTCCAATCAGGCGCATAAGAACAGGACAAAGGGGTTTACGCAGGAACTGGCGAAGCGCCGTGAGGATATCCGGATCCTGGATGTACAGTATGCGTTCGATGACAATCAGATGGCGGAAATGATTACAAAGGGAATGCTTGGAGAATATGAGGATCTGAGCGGCATCTATCTTTCCGCCTCAGGCGTCCAGGGAGTCTGCGCGGCTCTGGAAGAGAAGAAACTGCCAGGAAGAGTGAAGGTCATTTCCAATGACCTGACAGCGCAGAATATAAAATGTCTGGAAGAGGGAAAGATTCAGTTCCTGATCGGACAGAACGGCTATGTACAGGGGTATGAGCCGATCATGATGATGTTTAACAAGATCTTTGACGGGAAAGACCCGGACGAGGAATTTGCCTATACGGAAATCGTTATAAAGACAAAGAATAATCTGTAAGAGCGTGCATTGCACGCAAATTTGGTAAAAACAGAGAAAATAAAAGATAAATGTGCAAGATGAAGGAAGCGTTATCCGACATTTTGCACAATTTTTTTGGTAAATCTGCATTGATTTGGCATTTTTAATAAAAGTTTTATTGTGATTTTGTGCAAAAAGGATATTGCGTTCTCGTGCACGCAATGATAGAATGTAATCATCAAAAATAAAGAAAGAAAGCAACTGAAAAAGAAAGGTGGAAACAAAAATGTTAAAAGTAGGAGTTATCGGATGCGGCGGAATGGGAAGAGACCATATCAGGAGAATTACAGAGAGAATTCAGGGCGCAGAGGTAGTAGCTGTTTCGGATGTATTCGAGGAAGGCGCAAAGAAGGCAGCCGGGATCGCAGGAGGAGCAAAGGTTTATACAGATGGAAAGGCGCTCATCAATGATCCGGACGTAGATGCAGTTCTTGTTGTAACCCCGGGATTTGCACACTGCGGCGATCTTCTGGAAGCGATCAAAGCCGGGAAACGTGTATTCTGTGAGAAGCCGCTCTGTACAACAGCGGACGACTGCAAGAAAGTTATGGACGCAGAGGCGGCTGCAGGAAAGCATCTGATCCAGCTTGGCTTCATGAGAAGATACCACAAGGGCTACAATCAGATCAAGGATGCGATCGCTACGGGCGAATACGGCGAACCGCTGATGATGCACTGCACGCACAGAAATCCGGAGGTTGGAACAAATTACAACACACCGATGGCTGTTCACGATACCGTGATCCATGAGATCGATCTCTGCCACTGGCTTGTAGATGACGATTATGAGAGCGTTCAGGTTCTTATGCCGAAGGTTACCAGATATTCTCACTCTGAGCTGAAAGATCCTCAGATCATGCTTCTGCGCACAAAGAGCGGCATCTGCATCGACGTGGAGTGCTTTGTAAACTGCAGGTTCGGCTATGATATCAACTGCGAGGTTGTATGCGAGGACGGAGCCTTGAAAATGGGAACGCCGATGGCGCCATCCATCCGCAAGAGCGCAAAGGCTTCCACAGAGATCACAACAGACTGCTTCGTATTATTCAAGGATGCATATGATGCGGAGATTCAGAACTGGGTGGACTGTGCAGAAAAGGGCGTGATCGAAGGACCGACAACATGGGACGGATACCTGGCGGCAGTGACAGCAGATGCACTTGTAAAGGCGCAGGAGACAGGAAATATCGAGAAAGTTGTAACAGTTGAGAAGCCGGAATTCTATAAATAAGAGCTGCAAAGTAAGAAGGAAATTTTTTTTGTGAAATGCGTGCACGAGAACGCATGAAAGGGAGGATCATTATGAAACTTGGATTTAACGAAGCAACAGCGCTGGAGTGCGAAGGACAGTCTCTGATCGCCGATCTGGAGGCATGTGAGAGACACGGATTTGACTATATCGAGATCAGATTTGACTGCATTAAGGATTATTTAAAAGAGCATACATTGACAGAGCTGGCGGACTGGTTCGCGAACCATCACCTGAAGCCATGGGCATACAACACGCTGATCTACTTCAATCAGAGAGACGAGGCCGGAGTCAGAGAGATCGACGAGGAGACGGATTTTATCATTGAAGTCTGCAAGGCAATCGGTATGAAGATGCTGATAACAGTTCCGCAGTTTGACGTGAAGGATAAGAGCGTGACAGAGATCAAAGAAGAGGCCGTTGAGAGACTGAGGTATCTGTCCGATAAGGTTGGCTCCGATATCCGGATTTCTCTGGAATTCTGCGGCGCGCCGAACTGCTCCATCAATCAGTTTGGGACAGCTTACGATGTTGTAAAAGCAGTAGACCGGGACAACGTCGGTATCACAGTGGATACCTTCCATTTCCATGAGATGTGCTCCAGGATCGAGGATCTGCGAAATGCAGACGGAAACAAGATTTTTGCTTACCATTTAAATGACTGTGAGGACCTGCCGCTTGGTTCCTGCGGGGATGACAAGAGACTCTGGCCGGAGGAGGGCGTGATCGATCATGCAGCGATCGCAGGCGCTTTGAAGGAGATCGGATTTGACGGCGTCTGCACGATCGAGGAGTTCCGTCCGGAATATTATGCGATGTCGCACGATGAGAATGTGAAGAAGTCAGCGGAAGTGACAAGAGCATTTGTAGAAAAGTATTTTGACTGATGACAAGGAGCAGATGAAATGTTAGATAAAAATAAAGTGTTTTTGGGAATTGCGCCGATCGGATGGACGAATGATGATATGCCGGATCTTGGAAAAGAAAATACATTTGAGCAGACCGTAAGCGAGATGGCGCTGGCCGGATTTACAGGTTCTGAAGTCGGAAGTCACTATCCGACGGATGCAGCTGTACTGAAAAAAGCGCTGGATCTCCGGGGAATGACGATCTGTAATCAGTGGTTTTCTTCCTTCTTGATCAGCAGACCTTATGCGGAGACGGAGGAAGCATTTATCAGACAGTGCGACTTTCTGAAACAGGTCGGCGCGAAATGCATCGGCGTATCGGAGCAGAGCTACAGCATTCAGGGAATGCTGGATCATCCGATCCAGGAAGGAAAATATGTGATGAACGATGAGGAGTGGAATCTTCTCACCGATGGCCTGAACCGGTTAGGGAAAATCGCAAAGGACAAAGGAATGGCGCTGACGTTTCATCATCATATGGGAACGGTTGTTCAGACAGAGGAAGAGATCGACCGCTTCATGGCGTCTGTGGATCCGGAGCTGGTATTTCTTCTGTTCGACAGCGGACATCTGTCATTTGCAGGCATCGACCCGGAAAAGATTTTAAAAAAATACGTGAATCGTGTGCGCCATGTGCATCTGAAGGATCTGAGAAAGGATGTTGTCAAACAGTCCAGGGAAGAGAAATGGAGCTTCTTAAAGGGCGTGCGCGCCGGAACATTCACTGTGCCGGGCGACGGCGACGTGGACTTTGCTCCGATCTTCCGTATTTTGGAAGAGGCGGATTATGAAGGCTGGATCGTTGTGGAGGCGGAGCAGGATCCTGCCCTTGCCAACCCGTTGGAGTATGCGAAGAAGGCGAGAGCGTACATCCGCGAAATGACAGGATTATAAGGAGGAAGAAGAGATGAAAATAGCATTTGACGTAGATGTTCTGGCGAAACAGAATGTGAACGATATCAACTGGATGGTTCATCAGGTAGCGGACTGGGGCTACAAGTACATCGAGCAGTCTCCGCATCCGAGGATCAATCCATTTTACAAGCATCCGCTTTTCTCAAAGGAATGCGAGATGGAATACCGGAAAGCTCTTGGTGAGACCGGCGTGGAAATTTCTTCCTTTATCGTCGTGTACCGCTGGTCCGGTCCGACGGAGGAGCAGAGAAAGATGGCGGTGGCAAACTGGAAGAGGATGGTGGAGATCGCGGTCAATATGGGCGTGCAGGTGATCAACACCGAGCTTTCCGGCGATCCGAATCAGCAGGAGATCTGCAACGGCATGTGGTTCCGCTCTATGGACGAGCTGCTTCCCCTTTTTGAGAAAGAAGGGATCCGTGTGGAGATTCAGTCTCATCCGTGGGATTTCTGCGAGCTGAACAACGAAACCTGCGATATGGTTAAGAGCTACCGCTCGGACAACCTGAAATACGTATATTCCGCACCGCATGGATTTTTCTATGATAAAGGCGCCGGAGACGTGCGTTCTATGTTAAAATATGCAGGAGACGATCTGAGCCATGTGCTGTTTGCAGATACATTTAATCAGACAAAAGACTGCCGGTATATTCTCAATCCGCCGTGGCTCAATCAGATGGGACGAGAAGACGTGTCCATCCACCAGCACAATCCGATGGGCGAGGGAGATGTGGATTTCAAGGGCATTTTTGAGACGCTGCGCGAGATGGATTTTGCAAATAAAACATTCCGGGTCGGGGGAGACGCCATTTCCTGCGTATCCATCTTCGGATATCCGGAGCGGATGGATGTAGAAGCGCCGCGCGCGAGGGAGATCATTGAGAAGGAACTGTTGATGCGATAAAAGAACCGGGGAGAGATTATGAAATCTGTAGCAGAATTATTGAATTATAAACAAAAAGGAAAGGACATGGATGAGTTCATCAAGGTACCGGCGACGGAGAAGCTGGCATACTGTTTCGGCGATCCGGCGTTGACGCTTATGTACACGATGACGACCACTCTCCTGATCTATTTTTATACAAATGTAGTGGGGATCTCTGCAGGCTCCGTCGGTATGATCATGCTCGTATCGCGTGTGTTTGACGGCTTTTCCGATGTGCTGATGGGGACGATCATCGACCGTACGCACTCGAAATACGGAAAATCCAGGATCTGGATCCTTCGTCTGGCCATTCCATATGCGCTGGCAGCGGTCGTACTCTTTACGATGCCTGGACTTGGATCTATGGGGAAGGTGATCTATGCTTTTGTAACCTATAATATTATGAATACGGTTGTATATACCGCGATCAGCCAGCCGTTCCATGCGCTCGGTTCCCTGATGAGCCGCGACAGAAGAGAGCGGGATGTGATCTGCAATATCCGCATGATCCTTTCCATCACAGCGAGCATGGTGATCACTGCATTTACACTGCCGCTGATCAATAAAGTGGCTGGTGTGTGCGGGAATGAACAGGCGGCATGGATCATTGTAACGGCAGCGTATGCGATCGTTTCCGTATTCGTACTTTTAAATACATATGCAACCTGTACAGAGCGTGTCAGGACAGCAGAAAAGGTAAAAGAAGATCTTCCGTTTCTGACGGCGCTGAAGATCACCGTTACGAATCCGTATTTTCTGATCGCATTGGGGCTGATGCTGTTCTATACGGTATATCAGATCATTATAGGAACAGATCTCACCTATTACTGCCAGTATGTGCTGAACGACGTGAATCTGGTGATGCCGCTTTCCGCATCTGAAAAGATCGCGACGATCATTGGAATAGCAATGCTGCCGAAGCTTCTTCCGAAGTACGGCAAACGCAAGATGATCTGCGTCGGATGTCTTCTCGGGATCGCGGGACAGCTTGTCTTCCTTCTGAATGCCACGAGCATTCCGCTCGGAGTTTTGACCTGTATCATGAGAGGTTTTGGGATCGCCCCGTTTTACGGAGTGCAGTATTCCCTTCCAAGTGATGCGATCGAATACGGACATTGGAAGACGGGGCTTCGCGTGGAGGGACTTATGTTCTCATCCATGAGCATGGGACAGAAAGCAGGTTCCGGTTTCACCTCGGCGATCATGGGCGCGATCCTTTCCATGGCGGCGTTTGACGGGCTGAAAGCGACGGCTGCAGAGCAGACGGCCTCCGCGATCCGGACGATCAAAGCATTTTACCTGTACGTACCTGTCGCAATCTGGGTCATTATGTTTTTGATTGCACTCTGTTATCGGCTGGATAAGCAATACGATCAGATGATGAAAGACCTGATCTTACGGGAAGCGGCGCCGGAAGGCAGCATTCTTGTGTTGAAATAATAAACGCAAGGGTATATAATA
>CAZPXF010000011.1:0-34113 GCA_964590945.1 uncultured Lachnospiraceae bacterium
AAAAATGCTGTGGAAAGAGATAAGTATATAATAACGGGAATCAAAATTGAAATTGCGTCTGTGGAGGTGGAGAGTTGGAATTTACAGAGTTGAAATCAGACAGTTTGTCAAAGGAAGCGCTTCAGAAAGTAATACAGGATATGACAGCTTTCCTGTCCGAAGAGCAATGTCAGAAATTACGGTTATTAATTGAAGAAAGCATGGATCAGAAAGACGCGGGGAATCAATTACCTGTGCAGGTAAGAATGTCCCAGGAGCTGGTGGATGAGAAAATGACGCGGTTTGAGCATTTGAAAGAACAGATCGATAAAGGGGAATTGTACCTTGACACGGAAGAGTATGAGGATTATTCCAGCGGATATTGGGACGCCGATTGGATTACAGAGTATTATGATAATCATGGGCTTGGTAATGAAATCATGTTCGCGATCGGATTTGCAAAGGACTGCGTGGACGACAGACGATATCAGGAAGCAAATACGATCTATGAATGGCTTTGGTGCATGGAGGTATATACAGACAACGAATACAGCGATCCTGTAGCTTTGGAAACGCTGGAGGAATATGATATAATCCAGACGGACATCAAGCAGTTGGCGTTGCTGACTCTGTACGCAGATTATCAGGCGTTGGAACCGGAGAATAGAGCAGAAGACATTTATCTTTACTTTGTGTACGACACATTCCGCAATCTTCATATAGAAGAAATGTTTCATGCCGGAAGAGAAAATCTGAAGAATACGGAACAATTTTGGAGCGACTGGATTGCTCTGTTAAAGACGAAAAGCGGTGATACAGAAGGACGGCTTTTAAAGGAAGCGGTTCTGTATTGTGACGGGATAGAAGGGCTGGTACAGATGGCGGAAGAAAATGCGGAAATACATCCGTCACTGTATCTTGCAGCCATGAATGAATATGAGAAGAACCACGCGTATGCGAAGATTGAAGAAGTCGGGAAAAAGGCGCTCGATACAATCGATACCGCATTCGTTATGCGGAGCGAGATTGCCTTGAAAACGGCGTTCGCTTCATCCTGTCTGCAGCATGAAGAGGATATGATGAGATCCTGCTGGGAGTGTTTTCGTTCAAATTCAACGGTTAAGAATCTTCTTCGTCTTTTCGGAACAGAAAAAATGGCAGAAAGGTATGGGAAAAATGGCAAAGAAGTTCTTAAAAAAATGGGGAAAGAAAATCAGCGGTATAACGGAATAGATCATGAGCTGCAGAAAAATATAATAGGAGATTATGAATATAATACGCTGAGTTTTTATATGGGTGATTTTGAAAAAGTAAAAAAAGCATCTGTAAATCCAAAAGGCTCACTGGGATGGAGCACATCCTTTATCAGATACGGCATCAGGCTGATATTGCTTTATTTGTACGAGGGATTAGTTCCTTCAAAAGCAGCGTCAGCTATTTGTGATTACGTCGGGTTCAGAGAGAACAGAAATGACGCTGAGCTGATGAATTTTGAACGGGAAATATCAGAAGAGAGCCGGGAGCAAAATGTAAGCATATTTTGGAAGTATTTTCAAAGATGGAAGAGATATTTTCCGATGGAATTATCGGAGAAGAAAAGGTATCTTGCATGGGCAGAGAGAATCGTGTACAGCAGAGCAGACGCAATTGTATCAGGGCAGCACAGAAACCAATATTGGGAAGTGGCTGTTTTGCTTGCGATAGTCGGAGAAATAAAGGAAGCTTTGGGAGAGCCGGGCGAAAAGAGGGCGATTTTTATAAAATATAAAGGAAAGTTTCCAAGACACTCGGCATTCCAAAGGGCGATGAAAGATAATTTTAATGCGTGGTGATGGGGATATCATCAGGCAACGTAGGAATATAACGTGAAGTTCAGCGGATATGTTATTTTGGCATATCCGTTTTTTAAAATTGAAGGAACATATGAAGAAAATGGTGAAGCTATGATAAAGGGAGCAGTTTTTGATGCGGACGGCGTGCTTTTGGATTCTATGTCTGTTTGGATGGATGCGGGCGCGCGGTATTTGAAAAATCTGAGCATTGAGGCGGAGCCGGGACTGAGGGATATCCTGTGGGCGATGAGCCTCTCAGAAAGCGCTGCATATCTGAAAAGGCAATACCGGCTGCCTTTTCCGGAGGAGGAGATCCTGCAGGGAGTTTTGGGAACTGTCCGGGATTATTACTACTATGACGCTGCTTTGAAGGATGGGGCCAGGAAGTTTCTGGAGGCCTTGTCTGAAAAGGGGATTCCCATGGCAGTTGCATCGACCAGCGAAAAGGGATATCTGGAGAGGGCATTTGCGCGTCATGGAATCCGGAAATACTTTCGGGGAATCGTAACGTCGGCGGAGGCCGGGGCAGGAAAGACGGAGCCTGCAATCTACCGTATGGCGGCAGAGCTTCTCGATGCAGCGCCGGCAGAGATATTCGTTTTTGAGGATGCGCTTTATGCGGTACGCACGGCGAACATGGCTGGATTTCAGACTGTCGGGATTTACGACAGGTTCAGCGAGGAAGATCAGGAGATGCTCCGGCAGGAGGCAGATGTTTATTTGACAGGGCTGACAGATTTTGAAGCGTTTTGGGAAACTGTTTCAAAAGAAAGAAAATGATGAACAAAGAAACATAGTTCTAACAGGGCCAATGAATTGTGGAAAGGCAGTTCTTTGACCTTTTTCTTTCTTCTGCATAAAATGATTTATGACTGGTTATGGAAAATGGGGTATGATTGTATGCCATTAATTTTGAAAATAATATGCGGGATCCTGATCCCTTTTGCGGGAACGGCGCTTGGCGCTGCATGTATTTTGTTTGTACGGGGGCAGTTGGATGATGGAGTGCACAGGCTGCTGACCGGCTTTGCTTCCGGGGTTATGGTGGCGGCGTCCATATGGAGCCTGCTGCTCCCGGCTTTGGAGCAGTCGGAGGAGATGGGGTGGTTTTCGTTTCTTCCGGCAGCGACGGGCTTTTGGATCGGTATTTTATTTTTGATGTTGCTGGACCGTAGGATACCGTACCTGCGATCGGAGGAAGATATCTGCGGGGAGGGCAGAACAGATATCAGGGAAAAAGCAATGCTTCTTCTGGCGGTTACGCTCCACAACATACCGGAAGGTATGGCTGTCGGAGTGATATTTGCCGGATGGCTGAGCGGAAATGCCGGAATTGCTTTTATGGAAGCAATAGCTTGTTCGGTTGGGATAGCCATTCAGAATTTCCCGGAGGGCGCGATCGTGTCAATGCCGCTCAGGGCGGGAGGAATGACAAAGAAAAAGGCATTTTTCTATGGAACGCTTTCAGGCGCGGTGGAACCTGCAGCCGCGTTTCTGACAGTTCTTGCCGTCCGCTGGATCGTTCCGGCGCTGCCGTATCTGATGAGCTTTGCCGCGGGGGCGATGATGTATGTTGTTGTGGAAGAGCTGATCCCGGAAGTATCGGGGGAACCGCATTCGAACAGGGGCGTTTTGCTATTTGCGGCCGGATTTACCATAATGCTCGCTCTTGATGTTGCACTTGGGTAAAATAATTTGCAGATTATGAAGCCTGAGAAACAGACAGAGTGGATATTGAGCGAAGTGTTCGACCGGTTTGCGCCTGTGGAGATAGTAGGTTACGAGGTCGATGAAGCAGGAAGCCTATTGGCTTTAGACAATGGGTAGTTCACGTTAGCTGGCTTGCGGATAACAGGAATCCTTCTATTGAGAAGCTGCTGACCTGGATGGATGTGCGGGCGGTCACAGAATAAGTTTCAGATGTTTTGGAATATAATGATCATGGGATAAGCGGCAGATTTGCCGCTTATCCGGATTAATGCGAAATTCAAAAGAACGACCCTGACGGACGCTTTCTTTCGCTATTTCATAGATGGTTGTGTCAGAATGGATTTTACGTGTTCCACCTCTTCCTTTGTCGCCTTGGCAGCAGGGACATAATACTGCTTTTCACGTGCAAGCTCATAGAGGGATTCCTGAGACATCTCGCATTTGTTTCGGATCTGTTTCAGACATTGCTTGAGTTCTTTGTTTTCGGTCTGCGCGATCATATTGCCGAACATCTTGAGTTCGCCGTTGACGCCAACAAGAGCGTCGCTTACCATTGTTTTTTCGTCCATTTTTATTGCCTCCTATAAAAATCTCATCAGCTCTTCTTTGTTTTTCATTGCAGAGTTGGCCGCATCCTGAAAAAACTGTTTTACCTTTGGATCTTCGGCTTTGGATGCGTAGTCTGTCATCTTACAGTGTGTTGTGGAATATCCACCGATCAGATGACGGAGATTCTGCAGATCAAGAATAGAAATATCAGACATATCAAATTCCTCCTTTTTTCTTTGCCTTCCAGATTAGTATGTCGGGAATTTTTTGAAATATGCATTTCCTGTGAATGGAAGATCAGGACAGGAAGAAAAATAAAACGGGTACTTTCAAGAACTTTCAAGAATAAGAAAAAACGCTCCACTGCTGGTATTAAGACCAGTAGTGGGGCGTTCTTACATCTTTTTGCATTCTATTCCGGTATTGTGATCACGCCTGTTACAGCAGAAGCCGCTGCGGTTGCAGGAGAGCCAAGGTAAATACCGACTTTGGAGGTTCCCATTCTTCCAAGGAAGTTACGGTTATTTGTGGCAAGAATCTTTTCACCGTCCGTCAGGATTCCGCCGCTTCTTCCGCAGCAAAGACCACAGCCCGGCTGGGTGATGATCGCGCCGGCCTGGGCAAGCGTCTTGATATAGCCAGCTTTAATGGCGTCACGGTAAATACTTCTGCTCGCCGGAGTTACAATTAATTTTACATAGTCAGCTACTTTTTTTCCTTCGAGGATGCTTGCGGCAACGGCAAGGTCTTCGAGGCGTCCGTTCGTACAGGAGCCAATGAACACCTGGTCGAGTTTGGTTCCGGCAACCTCTGCAACGTCCTTAATATTATCAACCTGTGACGGACATGCGACAACAGGTACAAGGTCTTCGGCCTGATAGTGCATAACCTTCTCATATTCAGCATCCTCGTCGCCGTAGATCCAGTCTACGTCTGACAACTCTACACCGGAGAATGCACATGTTTTCTCATCCGGTGCGAAGAGACAAGCCTTTGCTCCGGCCTCGATCGCCATGTTGGAGATCGTCATGCGGGAAGCAACGCTCATTTCTTTTGCTGTGGAGCCGGTGATTTCAAGAGCCTTGTAGGTTGCCCCGTCTGCGCGCAGATCGCCGATCAGGCGGAGGATCACGTCTTTTGCGCTTACGTTGGACGGGAGCTTTCCGTCGATCACAACCTTGATCGTGGAAGGAACGCGGATCCACATCTCTCCGGTTCCAAGGATGGAGGCCATCTCCGTGTAGCCGATTCCGGAGGAGAAGCATCCGACGCTTCCGTATGTGGTTGTGTGGGAATCAGTTCCAAATACAATGTTGCCTGGCTGTGCGTACTGCATCTCAGGCATAAGCTGGTGGCAGATACCGTCGCTGCGATGAACATGCGTCAGGCCGTATTTTTTCACGAATGCATCGCCGATCTTGAAATGACGAACATCCTCCACTGCGCTTGTCGGAACAAGGTGGTCATAGATCAGCACAACTTTGTCTGTGTCCCAGATCTTTGTAAATCCCATCTCTTCAAATTTATCTGCGACAAATGGAATGAAAATGTCATGGATCATCACTCGGTCAACGCTTACCGTGACGATCTGTCCCGGAGCGACATGATCTGCCCCGGTATTTTTCTTAATGATTTTTTCAATCAGTGTGTATCCCATTTTACTCGTCCTCCTTTAAAATGCCGTTGCGCCTCTGCATTGCTTTTACAAGGCCTCCGGCATTGATGATATCCATGAGATTCTGCGGAAGCGGATGAATCGGATATTTCTCACCGTTGTGCTCGATGGATTCTCCGGGAGTTACGGTGAGGGTGTCGCCTTCTTTTACCTGCTCCTGGATCTGGTCATTTTCAATCAGAAGGAGTCCGTTGTTGATGGAGTTGCGGAAGAAAATGCGTGCGTAGGATTTTGCGATCACGCATTTTACCTTTAATGCTTTGATGATCTCCGGCGCCTGCTCACGGCTGGAGCCGCACCCGAAATTCTTTCCGGCTACAATGATGTCTCCCTCGCCGATCCGGGAAGCCAGCTCCGGGCGCAGAGGAGAAAAGCCGTATTGTTTCATATCTTCAACAGTTGGGAGCGCTAAATATTCCGTAGGAATGATGATATCGGTGTCGATATCATCGCCAAGCACCCAAATCTTTCCTGTAAATTGTTCCATGATGGTATCCTTTCGTGGTTGATCCTGCGTCGTCTGCGATATCGAAAGTCCGCCGACGTCCGTGATGTGTCTAAAGTTCGTCGGCATTTGTGATATATCCGGTGATCGCGGATGCAGTTACGGTTGCGGCGGAGCCGAGGTATACCTTAGAACTTGGATGTCCTGCGCGCCCCTTGAAGTTACGTGTCCCCGTGGAAATAAGAACCTCATTTGGCCCGATAACGCCCTGACAGCTTCCCCAGCATACGGAACAGTTTGCGTTCATGACCATTGCCCCGGATTCCAGCAAAGTGTCAATGATTCCCTCTTCCAGCGCCTGAATGTAGACCTTGTTGGAAGCAGGAGCTACGATGAAACGAACGTCCGGACTGACTTTGCGTCCTTTCAGAAGCTTTGCGGCAACACGGAACTCGTCGATACGTCCGTTGTTGCAGGAGCCGAGGAATGCCTCGTCGATCTTCACTTTTCCGACCTCGTCAAGAGGGATGACATCGTCCACAAAGTCCGGTCTTGCGACAACCGGCTCGATCTTGCTCAGGTCATATTCGTATACAGCGGTAAAGTGTGCGTCGTCATCGCTCTGAAACATATGCTCAGCCTTTCTTCCATGGGATTCCACGTATTCTACGACCTTTTCATCCGGCTCTACGATACCTGTTTTTGCACCGGCTTCGACGGCCAGATTGCAAAGTACAAGACGGTCGTTGATGCTGAGTCCATGCGCCCCGTCCCCGGCAAATTCCATGATTTTGTAATTTGCACCATTCGCGCCGATATCTCCGATGATCGTGAGGATCAGGTCGCGAGGGTAAACGCCTTCGCGGAGGGAACCGTGGAGATTAAAGCGGATCGTCTCGGGAACCATGACCCATGAAGTGCCCGTTGTCATTGCATAAAGAAAATCGGTACAGCCGATACCGGTTCCGAATGCGCCGAGTGCGCCGTATGTACATGTGTGGGAATCGGCGCCGAAGATCAGCTCGCCCGGACAAACATAGTCCTCAACCATGATCTGGTGGCAGACGCCTTTTCCTTCGTAGAGCGCGATTCCATTTTCCTTTGCAAAATTGCGCATCTTTTTATGCGCTTCGGCTGTCTTTGGATTCTCGGCCGGAACATTGTGATCCATGATAAAGACGATTTTATCTTTATCCGCAATCTGCGGATGCTTCAGCTTGTTGTTGTACATATCGACAGTCAAATGCGTGGTTCCGTCGTTGCTCATCATGCGATCCAGTGTAACCGTATGGATATCACCCGGCTTTACAAAATCAACACCGGCCGCCCTTGCGATGATCTTTTCTCCTAAAGTCATTCCCATTGTCTTACGCCTCCCCTTCATTCAGGAATGCAATCAAGCCTCCTGCATTTAAAATTGTCTGCATATATTCCGGCAGCTTTGTGCAGGAATAATCTTTTCCATTTGCGGAAATGCTTCCTTTGATAAGATCGAGCTCCACTTTGGCGCCTTCCTCGATCTCGTCGTAGAGATCTTTACAGACGATAACCGGAAGTCCGATATTAATAGAGTTGCGGAAAAAGATTCTTGCAAATGATTTCGCTACAACGGCCTTGATACCAAGAGCCTTCAAAACGCCCGGCGCCTGCTCGCGGCTGGAACCGCAGCCGAAATTCTCGCCGGCAACGATCACGTCGCCCGGCTGTACTTTTTTTGGAAAATCCGGATCAAGGGATTCGAATGTATAGCCTTTCATCTCATCGATGTCAGGCAGGAGCAGATACTGGGACGCAATGATCTGGTCAGTATCTACGTCGTTATGAAATTTCCATACACGGCTTGTACTCATGTTTTTACCTCCAATTTTTATGCGTATATCAATTATTTTACTACAAATGAAAAGCTCCGTCCATACCAATGATCTGTCCGGTGAGGTAATCGGGAGCCTGTGCGAGCTGAAGGATCAGCTTCGCCACTTCTTCTGCAGCGCCAAATCGTCCGGCCGGGATATCTTCAGAGAGGTATTGCTTCGTCTCCTCGTCCAGCATGGAGTTCATTTCCGTATCGATGACTCCGCAGGCGATGGCATTTACCTGAATGTTGGCCGGGGCAAGCTCTTTGGCGAGAGCTTTTGTAAATCCGTGAAGGCCTGCTTTGGATGCGGAGTATGCAACCTCGCAGGATGCCCCAACGCGTCCCCACATAGATGAAATCTGAATGATACGTCCGGCTTTTTCATGAACCATATGCGGGATCGCGGCACGGGAACAGTAGAATGCAGAGGACAGATTTGTCTGCAGGATCTGCATCCACTCTTCATCGGTCATGTCGGATAGAAGTCCGATATGCGCGATTCCGGCATTGTTTATGAGAATATCGACGCCGCCGCATTCGGACTCGATCCGGGAAAAAATGGCGCGGACGGCATCCGGGTCTCCGACGTCGCCTGGAACCGTGCGGCAGCTTCCGGGAGAGAGCCTGTCGCAGAGCTCTTTTACATCCTGAAGTGCATCCAGCGTCTTGCGGCAGTTGATCCAGACGGAGTAGCCGTTCTTTACAAATTCCAGCGCCGCCGCACGGCCGATCCCGCGGGAGGCGCCGGTGATCAGAACCTGTTGTTTCTTCATATTATATAGTTCCTTTCATAAAGTGCATCAACGCTTTGCAATATTAATTTGATATTATACCGGCTTGAGAAGCGGAAGACAAGATGTTATAGTTGAAAAAATCATATAAAAAGGGAAGGTAATGAAAGTGAAAAAATTTTTATCAGACTATTTACTTGTAACTCTGGCAACAGGACTGATCGCTGCGGGGGTCTATTTTTTTATGATCCCAAGTAATCTTGCAGTAGGAAGTATTTCCGGTCTGTCGCTGGTGCTGTCCAATTTTATACCGCTTCGGATATCTGCAATTACATTTGTTCTGAACGCGATCCTGCTTGTGATCGGATTTATTTTTATCGGCAGAGATTTTGGCGCGAAGACTATTTATTCTACATTTCTGATGTCCGGATATCTGTACATCTTTGAAGTGTTTTTCCCGATGGACAGGCCTTTTACGGACGATCCTTTTCTGGAACTGGTGTGTTACATTTTGGTGCTGGCTGTCGGACAGGCGTTTTTGTTCAATAACAACGCTTCGTCGGGAGGATTGGATATCATTGCAAAGATCTTAAATAAGTATCTGCATATGGAGTTGGGGAAAGCGATGACGGCGGCAGGTATGTGTGCTGCAATTACTTCTGTATTTGTGTATGACGCGAAGAGCGTAATTTTGAGTATTCTTGGAACGTACTTAAGCGGAATGGTGCTGGATAATTTCATCGCGGGATTCACAATCAAGAAGCGCGTCTGCATTCTGTCCGACAAAAATGAGGAGATCAGGGAATATATTGTTGGAACGCTGCGGCGCGGCGCGACGATGTATACTGCTGTCGGCGGCTTTCATAATAAGGAACAGACGGAAGTGGTTACAATCCTTACGCGTAATGAGTATATCAGACTGATGGATTATATTCATCGGACGGATCCGAGCGCTTTTATGACGGTATCCTCTGTAAATGAAGTAATCGGAGAATGGAATGCAAATAAAAGGAATTTGTTATGATTTTTTTGTACTTCATAAAATACAATCTGAACAGTGACAAAAGGACTTCAGTCGGGTTATAATTGTATTGTAGGATATTGGGGGAGCGCAGGCATTATATAGGGGTATGATTCCTGCTCAGGACGGCGATCAGAGAGGATATTCGAGCATGTTGGAGAAAGCCATTGCATTTGCGAAAGAAGCCCATAAGGGGCAGGTGAGAAAAGGAACTGCGAGACCATTTATTGTGCATCCAATGGAGGTTTTGGATATCCTGAAGACGATGACTGAAGATGAAGAAATCCTGTGTGCGGGCGTACTTCATGACACGATCGAAGACTGCGCGAACGTCACAAGGGACATGCTGGAGGCGGAATTTGGCGGCCGTGTGGCAAATATGGTGGCAAAAGAGAGCGAAGATAAGAGCCGGACATGGATGGAGCGGAAGAGCACGACGATCGAGAAGCTGAAAAGCGCGCCGGAGGAGATCTGTATGATCGCGCTTGCGGACAAGCTGTCGAACATCCGCGATATCGCGCGCGATTATCCGGTTGTCGGCGAGAAATTATGGCAGAGATTCCGTATGAAAGATAAGAATATCATCGGCTGGTATTACCGAAGCGTCCGGGATTCGTTGAAGAGGATGTCCCGCTTTGAGGCGTTTCAGGAGTACAGCGGACATGTGGATGCAATATTTCCGGAAGATTAACTTAAGATTTTGTGAACTTTCTTGACAAATCTGAGCTCCGCGGCTAATATATCTAGTAGCATTTTGAAAAAGGTGTTGAGAAAGAGGAGTACATATACCCGGCCGTCAGAGAGAGCTGTCCGCAGGGCTGGAAGGCAGCTTCGGAGAGAGGGATATGGAAGGTAGCTTTTGAACTGGATTCCTGAACAGGAAGTTTTGCCGGTTGGTTGGCAGAGCGGGCATGAGTAGGGAATCACGATCCGTCCCCGTTACAGGACGCAGGAGATGTATATTTCCGCGGGTGCGGGATGTATGAATAAAGGTGGTACCGCGAGTATGATCGCCCTTTACGAAGATTCGTAAGGGGCTTTTTTTGCGGAGCGTTTTCCGCAAAGCTGGAGAACTCCGGACCGATGTACAGAATAAAGGAGTAAAAAATGGGAAAGAATCTTGAAAAAACTTATGATCCGAAGAAAATCGAACCAAAGTTGTATGAGAAATGGTGTAAGAACAAGTATTTCCATGCAGAAGTAGACCGAAGCAGAAAGCCATTTACGATCGTTATGCCGCCTCCGAACATTACAGGAAAGCTGCATATGGGGCATGCGCTTGATAATACGCTGCAGGATATTCTGATCCGTTACAAGAGAATGCAGGGTTACAACGCCCTGTGGGTTCCGGGAACAGACCATGCGGCAATCTCAACAGAGGTCAAGGTTACGAATCAGTTAAAAGAGGAAGGCATCGATAAGAAGGAACTCGGGCGCGAAGGATTTTTAAAGAGAACCTGGGAGTGGAAAGAGGAGTACGGCGGAACGATCACAGAGCAGCTCCGCAAGCTTGGAACCTCCTGTGACTGGGACAGAGAACGCTTTACAATGGACGAAGGATGTTCCAGAGCCGTTGAGGAAGTATTTATTAAATTATATGAAGAAGGATATATTTACAGGGGAGCAAGGATCATCAACTGGTGTCCGGTCTGCAAGACTTCGCTTTCCGATGCGGAGGTTGAGCATGAGGAGCAGGCGGGGCATTTCTGGCATATCCGGTACCCGATCGTTGGAACGGATGAGTATCTGGAGATCGCTACGACACGTCCGGAGACGATGCTTGGCGATACTGCGATCGCCGTTCATCCGGACGATGAGAGATATAAGGATATTGTTGGCAAAAACGCTGTTTTGCCGCTTGTAAATAAAGAGATTCCGATCGTGGCAGACTACTATGTAGACAAGGAATTTGGAACGGGCGCCGTTAAGATCACTCCGGCACATGATCCGAATGACTTTGAGGTTGGATTGAGGCATGACCTTCCGGTTATCAATATTTTGAACGACGACGCTACGATCAATGAGGCGGGCGGTAAATATGCAGGAATGGATCGTTATGAGGCGAGAAAGGCGATCGTTGAAGACCTTGAAAAAGAAGGCTATCTTGTAAAAGTCGAGCCGCATTCTCATAATGTAGGAACGCATGATCGCTGCCACACGACCGTGGAGCCTATGGTGAAACAGCAGTGGTTCGTCCGGATGGAGGAGCTTGCAAAGCCCGCGATCGAAGCTTTAAAGAAGGGCGAGCTCCGTTTCGTGCCGGATCGTTTTGATAAGATCTATCTGCACTGGCTTGAGAACATCCGCGACTGGTGCGTATCGAGACAGATCTGGTGGGGGCACCGGATCCCGGCTTACTACTGCGATGACTGCGGTGAGTTCGTCGTAGCGAGAAAAGCGCCGGAGAAATGCCCGCACTGCGGATGTACGCATTTTACACAGGATGAGGACACGCTGGATACATGGTTCAGTTCCGCACTGTGGCCGTTCTCCACACTTGGATGGCCGGATCAGACGGAGGATCTGGATTACTTTTATCCGACGGACGTACTTGTAACGGGATACGATATCATTTTCTTCTGGGTAATCCGTATGGTATTTTCCGGGTACGCCCACACGGGGAAGTCGCCGTTCCACACAGTCCTGATCCATGGACTTGTGCGGGATTCGCTGGGACGCAAGATGAGTAAATCGCTTGGAAATGGAATCGATCCTTTGGATGTTGTCGAGAAATACGGTGCGGATGCGCTCCGCCTGACTCTCGTTACAGGAAATGCGCCTGGAAACGACATGCGTTTCTACGATGAGAGAGTGGAGGCAAGCCGTAATTTTGCAAATAAAGTTTGGAACGCATCCCGTTTCATCCTGATGAACATGGGAGACAGGGAGATCACGGTTCCGGAACAGGCGGATCTGAAATATGCGGATCGCTGGATCATTTCCAGGGTAAATGACCTTGCAAAAGAGATGACAGAGAACATGGACAAATTCGAGCTTGGAATTGCTGTCCAGAAGGTTTATGACTTTATCTGGGATGAGTTCTGCGACTGGTACATCGAGATGACAAAGACGCGCACGGCGCGCGCCGGGGAAGATCCGGTTTCTGCAAATGCTGCGCTTTGGACGCTTAAGACTGTTCTTGCACAGGCGCTGAAGATGCTGCATCCGTTCATGCCGTTTGTCACGGAGGAGATCTACAGCGTGCTTGTTCCGGAGGAGGAATCTTTGATGATCTCCAGATGGCCGGAGTACAGGGACGAGTGGAATTTCGCGGCGGAAGAGGAGTTTATCGAGCAGGTAAAACAGGCCGTCCGCGCCGTTCGTAACCTGCGCGCGGAGATGAATGTTCCAAACAACCGCAAGACAAAGGTATATATCGTATCGGAGCAGAAGGAGATCTGTGAGAAATACAGTCTTGTCCAGAAGAGCTACGCGCCTCTGATGAATGCAAATGAAGTGATCACGCAGGAAACAAAAGATGGTATTTCGGAGGATGCTGTTTCTGTTGTGATCCCGAATGCGGTCCTTTATATTCCACTTGAGGAGCTTGTGGATAAGGCTGCGGAGCTCGAGAGACTTTTGAAGGAGGAGAAGCGTCTTACGAAAGAGCTTTCCCGTTCCAGAGGAATGCTGAACAACGAGAAGTTTTTAAGCAAAGCTCCGGAGACTAAGGTCAATGAAGAGAAAGAGAAGCTTGTAAAATATGAGAAAATGATGGCTCAGGTACAGGAGAGACTCGCCCAACTGAAATAGCAGTCTGCCGGAAGCAATGCGGACGGCAGAGATCATCAGGGCAGTTCCAGAGAGGATTATAATGAAGTTCATAAAAAAATTCATTAAAAGGGTTGTGAGAAAACCTGATCTGAGGGGGACAATTACAAAAATCAGACATCTGACATGGGCGGATGTGAAGGCGCATAATAAAGCGAAAAAGGAGCGCCGCCAAATGATTTTGGAGAAGCGCCGGAACAGCGCTTTCAGCCGGAAGATGGCGCCGGTCTATAAATGGATGAACCGGCTGTCGCTTCTTTTGCACGCGTTGCTTGCGTGCGCGGTGAATTTCTTAATTGAAACGGCGTCAAGGCACTCCGTTTCGGAAGCGTTTTATTATATGACGGGAACGCCGCTTGTGTTCCTCTATAACGCATCTCTGATATTTATATCCTTGATGCTTGTATATTTAACGAAACGAAGAGTATTTACCCGTCTGGTCATCAGTGTGATCTGGCTTATGGGAGGCATTGTGAACGGCTATATCCTTGCAAAACGCGTGACGCCGTTTAACATGCAGGATTTGAAAAATGTCACGGAGGCGTTTACGATCAAGGGATATTATTCCTCCTTTGAGATCGCCATGATCGTGATCGGCGTCGTCGCGGTTCTGGTGCTTCTTACAGCTATGTGGAGAAGGGGCGGCCAGTATATGGGGAAGAGACGCCGGATCGTCAATCTTGTTGTGGTCGTTGTGAGCTTTGCCATGATACCGGTTCTCACGAATCTTGCGATCAACGGGCGCGTGGTATCCAATTATTTTGGAAATATTGCATTTGCCTATGAAGACTATGGTTTCCCGTATTGCTTCTTTACCGGAATATTGAGCGGCGGTATTTCCGAGCCGAACGGTTATTCTGAGGAGACGATGGCGGAGATCACGGATGACGGAGAGATGACGGAGACGACGAAGGATTCGGAGACGACAGAGGTTCCGAACATACTTGTTTTCCAGTTGGAGTCATTTTTTGACCCGATGGAGCTTGAGTGGCTTGAGATGTCGGAGGATCCGATCCCGAATTTCCGAAAGATCATGAATCATTATTCTTCCGGATATTTTAAGGCTCCGTCGATCGGGGCCGGAACGGCGAATACGGAGTTTGAGGTGCTGACCGGCATGAATCTCAGATATTTCGGAACCGGAGAATATCCGTATAAGACGGTTCTGAAAAAGCAGACCTGCGAGAGCGCGGCTACAGCCTTTGCTTCTCTCGGTCTTGGCACCCATGCCCTCCACAATAACGGTGGTAATTTCTACAGCCGCGCGACGGTTTTTAATAATATCGGCTTTGACTCCTATACAAGTAAGGAGTTTATGAATATCCTGAACTATACGGAGAACGAGTCCCATTGGGCGAAGGACGATATTCTTCCGAAATATATCGAGCAGGCGATGGAATCGACGCCGGATCAGAATGATTTTGTATTCACTGTGACGGTGCAGGGACACGGCTCCTATCCGGAGGAGAAGGTTCTGAATGATCCGAAGATCACAGTCAGCGGAGCAGCCACGGAAGAGGAGAACAACCAGTGGGAATATTTTGTAAATATGCTCTATGAGACCGATCAGATGATCGGGGAGATTTTGGACTATCTGGAGGAAAATGATGAACCGGCGGTTGTCGTACTGTACGGCGACCATCTGCCGACCATGGGCCTGAAAGCTGAGGATCTGAAGAGCAGATATCTGTATAATACAAATTATGTGATCTGGGATAACATCGGACTGGAGGAGAACGATCAGAATCTTGCAGCATATCAGCTTATGTCAGAGGTGATGAAGCAGATCGGCGTCCATGCCGGAACGGTATTCAATTACCATCAGGAGAGACGTAAGACGAAGAACTATCTGCAGGATCTGGAGCTTCTGCAATATGATATTCTGTACGGCAACCAGTATTGCTACAACGGCGAGCCTGTTATCACGGAAGGACATATGGAGATGGGACTTGTGGATGTGACTCTGTCGGATATCATATCCAAGTCAGACGGTACGTACATCCTTCTTGGTAATAATCTGACGCAGAACAGCCGTATCTATGTAAACGGTGAGAAACAAAACTATACGTATTACAGCAATGCACGGATTGATCTGCGTGACTGTGAACTTAAGGATGGAGATATCATCGAGATATCGCAGCTGGGTTCCAGCAATACGAAATTCCGGACGTCCCAGCCGTATGAATACTATAAGGGCGAGCTTTGGGATCCGGACGAGGCTGAGAAGGATCGCGAAGAGGAAGAGAAAAAAGCAGCCGGGGAGGAAGCAAAGTCCGATGACGGCGGGACAGAAGACTCTGCGGCGGAAACGCAGGAAGATCAGGAATAAAAGAATATGAAAATAGAAGAAGCGGAAAGCTATATTTCGGGAATTCCGAAATTTACAAAAAAGAATCCCGCGGAACACACGAAGGAATTTATGCGCCGCCTGGGAGAGCCGTGGGAGGATATGAAAGTCATTCATGTAGCCGGAACAAACGGGAAGGGTTCCGTATGCTCCTATCTGCAGGCATTATTGCTTGCAGATGGGAAGCGGACGGGACTTTTTACGTCGCCGCATCTTGTCCGGATGAGCGAGCGCATCCAAATCTGCGGGGCGGAAGTTTCGGAGGATCTGTTCCTGGACGGGTTTGCGGAGGTTCTCCGGACGGTAAAAGAGATGGAGGCGGACGGGATCGCACACCCGACATTCTTTGAATTTCTTTTTGGGATGGCGATGGTTATTTTCCGAAAGGCGGAGATCGAGTATTGTATACTGGAGGCAGGTCTTGGCGGAAGGACGGATACGACAAATGTAGTACCAAAGCCGGAACTTACGATCATTACATCGGTCGGCCTGGATCATACGGAATTTCTGGGCGAAACGGTGGAGGAGATCGCATGGCAGAAGGCGGGCATCATAAAACCGCAGGTTCCCCTTATTTTCGACGGACACGACAGGAAAGCGGGGGCGGTGATCCGGAAAACTGCAGAAAACGAGCGGATTTTTTGGCGGGAAATTGCGGAAAATGCGTACGAAATTCGGGAAATGGGACAGAAATCTATTGCTTTTTCATTGTCCACAGCCTATTATGGTAGTACAGTTTGGACCATACATTCCCCGGCGGAATATCAGGTCAGGAACGCGTCTTTGGCGCTTGCGGCCATGGAGCTTTTGACGCGTGGGGAAAGACCGCAGGACTTCGGGGCGTGGCAGAAAGCTTTGTATGATACGCGCTGGCCGGGACGGATGGAAGAGATCCGGGAACGGGTATTTTTTGACGGAGCGCATAACATTCCGGGGATACAGGCGTTTGCGCAGACTGCTTCCCGGCTGGAGGGCAGACCGAGGATTTTGTTATTTTCTGCCGTGGCGGATAAAAAGCACCGGGAAATGATAGACTATCTGTGCAGGAGTATTCAGCCGGATCTGGCTGTTGTGACGAAGCTCTTAAGCGACAGAGCCGAGAGCACCGGGACATTAAAGGAAGAATTTGAAAACAGTACAGCACAGAAGATCGTAGTGATAGAGGATCTGCACAAAGCATATCAGTTTGCTTTGGATGCAAGAGGGGAAGAGGGCATTTTGTTCTGCCTCGGCTCCCTGTATCTTATCGGCGAACTGAAAAAGGAGGAAGATACATGCTGAATTTTGAAGAGGAATTGAAGAATTTCAAGCCGAGCCTTGAAATCGGACAGCTGGAAGAAGCATTATATCAGGAAGATATCAGTGATCTCACGGATATTTTGAAGGAAGTAGTAGAGGAAACGAAATCATAAGGAGTTCTCATGGATAAAAACAGTCGTATGCAGCGCTTTCTGTATCAGTCCAACCGCTGGTACAACGACGGGCTTGCGAAGGCAAGGGTTCATGATTTTTCCGGCGCCATTGCTTCCCTTTCAAGAAGCCTGCAATATAATAAAGCCAATATCGATGCACGTAACCTTCTCGGCCTTATTTACTATGGAGAGGGCGAGGTGGCTTCCGCCCTCGTACAGTGGGTGATCAGCCGGAATATGAAGCAGGAGGACAATCTTGCGGAGCACTTTATCAAGAAGATTCAGAAGAGTCAAAGCCGCATGGAGGGCATGTACAGTGCATTGAAAAAGTATAATCAATGCCTCGTCTACTGTTCCAGCGACGGTATGGATCTTGCGATCATACAGTTAAAAAAGATCGTATCGGTTTATCCGAATTATCTGCGGGCGCAGCAGCTTTTGGCGCTTCTGTATATGCAGACGGAACAGTACAACCGTGCGAAGAGATGCCTGAAAAGAGCGCTGAAGATCGATACGACCAATATATTGACGCTGCGCTACATTCAGGAACTGAATGAGCTGGCGAAAAAGAACGCGCAGAAGAAAAAAGAAGAAAAAGGCGGCGTCACCTATCAGGTTGGAAATGAGACGATCATCCAGCCGGTGGCGGAGAGCTACAGGGAAAATACAGGGCAGATGGCGATCTTAAATATTCTTCTTGGCGTTGTCATCGGCGCTGCGGTGCTTGGCTTTGTCATTGTACCTGCCGTGCGAAGCGCGGATGCAAAGACAAAGAGCGATGAGATCGTCGCTTACAGCGAGCAGATCGCCACAAAGGAATCGGAGATCGACGAGCTGAACCAGCAGTTAGAGGACGCGGCGGCATCGGTGGAAGACTCCGAGAAGAGTGAAAAAAGCAGTAAGAATTCCATCGAAGCCTATGAGCATCTGGTGGAGGCTATGAAGCTGAAGCTGTCCAATGCAAGCGACTATCAGAATATTGCCGATCAGCTTTTGGAGATCGATCCGGATCTGCTCTCCGAAAAGGGCAGGGCGCTCTATGAGGATATGGCGGAGGATTCATTTTCCAACGCGTGCGCGAGCCTGTACCAGAACGGCGTCTATTACTATAATGCCGGGAATTACCGGAACGCCAAAACAAATCTCAGGAAGGTCGTCAAGATGGACGAAGAATATCAGGACGGGGCGGCTCTCGTAGCGCTTGGAAATGTTTATCAGAAGACAGACGATACGAAGAAGGCTACGGAGATGTATAACCGTGCGATCGAGCTGTTCAAGGGACAGACGTACGCGCAGAAGGCGAAGGAAGCCCTGGATGAAATGAACGGCGTCAGTACGGAGGACGGGAATACAACAGAAAATCAATAACATTTGGGCAACGAAAGAAGAGGATATGCAAAGGAGCATATCCTTTTTTTAATAATAACAAGGAGGAAGACATGGAATATCAGGTTGAAGAAGATTTTCTGACGATCCTGCTTCCACAGGAGCTGGATCATTATCAGGCGGAGGAGCTTCGCAAAAGAGCGGATGAGATCATCGAAAAGAGGCAGATTAAGCATATTATTCTGGATTTTGCCAATACTGTTTTTATGGACAGCTCCGGGATCGGGGCGATCATGGGGCGTTACCGTCTGATCGCTCTTTTCGGCGGCGAAATGTGGGCGGTGCATACAAGCGAGCGCATACGTAAGATCCTTAGGATGTCAGGAGTTACAAGAATTTTGCAGATATATGAGGAGGAATTGCCAGATGAACAACACGAATGAGATGGAGCTGATCTTTGACGCATGCTCGAAAAATGAAAGCTTTGCCAGAGTAACGGCGGCAGCGTTTCTGACGCAGTTGAACCCGACGCTTGAGGAGGTGGCGGATGTAAAGACGGCTATCTCGGAAGCAGTCACCAACTGTATCATACATGGATATGACAGCGGCGGCGGAAAGATACATATGAAATGCACGATCGAAGACAATGTATTTGAGGTAACGATCTCGGATCAGGGATGCGGTATTCCGGATATCAGAAAGGCAATGGAACCGATGTACACAACAAAAGCGGAGCTTGAGAGATCCGGAATGGGATTTTCATTCATGGAAGCCTTTATGGATACGCTTTCGGTGGAATCGGAAAAGGGCAAGGGAACTGTTGTGACCATGAGAAAGATCGTAAACCGGGGAAGGAAAGAATGGATCACACAATCGCATTGATTAAACAGTCGCACGAAGGGGATGAAAAAGCGAGAATACAGCTTGTGGAGGAAAATGTGGGACTGGTATGGTGTGTGGTGAAGCGTTTCTACGGCCGCGGTCAGGATCCGGAGGATCTCTTTCAGATAGGAAGTATCGGACTTCTGAAGGCGATCGATAAATTTGACCTGAATTATGACGTGAGATTTTCAACATATGCAGTTCCTCTTATCAGCGGCGAGATCCGGAGATTTCTTCGGAACGACGGACTTGTGAAGGTGTCCCGGACATTGAAGGAGAACGGCTACCGGATCAGTCAGGCGTCCGAGGCTATTCAGGAGCAGACGGGACGCGAGGCTACGCTTTCGGAGATTTCAGAATATACGGGACTGGATGCGGAAGAGATCGCGGAGGCGCTGGACGCCAATGCCGAGGTGGAATCCATTTCCGGACGAATCTCAGGAAAAGACGGAGATACGATGTCTTTGGAGGAAAAGGTAGGAGTACACGATGAGACAGAAAAAGAGGGCATCCTGAACCGGATCGTATTGGAACAGGCTTTCAGGCAGTTAGATGAGCGGGAGCAGGAATTGATACGGCTCCGGTATTTTGAGGAAAAGACACAGACAGAGACGGCAAAGGTCTTACATACGAATCAGGTACAGATATCGAGAATGGAGAAGAAGATCCTTTTAAAAATGCGGGGAAAAATGGTTTCCTAGAAGAGAATATTTTTCCGGATACCTGAGATACTAAACAAAAAAGGAACAAAGGATGTGAAAAAATGCAGCAGGCAAGAAAGAAACTGGCGGTATGCCTTATCGCCGTTGTCCTTCTGGCGGTCGCAGCGGGATTATTTTACTGGTACGCCGGAGGCGTGGGACTTACAGACGACGCTGTGCTCGTAAATTGGGACGAAAGAAGGGTATTCCAGTGGCTGGGGTAAAAGGCACTCTTTTTATGAAGTTTGAAAAAAATAAAGAAGTGACGCATCCGGACATCACCATGGGAGATGTGGGAACCTTTACCTGCCAGAACCCATCCGTAGTTTCCAGAGTGAAAGCGATGCATTTGGTTCATCATTCAGGGGCGAAGAAGGGAAGATACGTATTCTCCATTCTAAAGGTGATCGAGATGATACAGAAGGAATTTCCGTCTCTGGATATACAGAATATCGGGGAGACGGACTTTATCGTAACATACGAAGAACAGAAAAAGAAAGCTATGCCGCTTCATATCCTGAAGGTTGCGGGAATCCTTCTGATCACCTTCTTCGGCGCCGCATTCTCTATCATGGCGTTTAACAATGATGTGTCGGCTACAGAGCTTTTCGGACAGCTTTATAAGCTTCTGACCGGAAATGCGTCGGATGGATTCACGCTTTTGGAGGTCACGTATTCTCTTGGGCTCACCGTTGGGATCCTGTTGTTCTTCAACCATTTCTTCGGGAGGAAGCTGACGGCGGATCCGACGCCGATGGAGATCGAGCTGCGTACGTATGAGGAGGAGATCCAGAAAACGCTCATGGAAGCATATGCAAGGAAAGGACTGGAAAAAGATGTGGGTACGTCAGATCGTTTTGGCTCTGGCAGGACTTAGCGCAGGATTTGCAGTCGCAGGAGGCCTTTTTGCCTTTATCGTGGAACTGGGAGTGACTTCAAAGTTCGCAGACCGGACGCACACAGGGGATAAGATCCACTGGTATGAGATGAGCGTAGCCCTTGGCGGAATCTGCGGGAATCTGGTCTCCGTTTTTCAGTTCCATATCCCGTTTGGGAATGCTTTGGCGCCGGTATTCGGTATTTTTGCCGGAATCTTCGTTGGATGCTGGGCGATGGCGCTGGCAGAGATTCTGAATCTGTTTCCGGTATTTATCCGGAAAACAAAGACGTTCCGGGCGCTGCCGTGGATCGTGCTTGGAATCGCTGCTGGAAAAGGATTAGGAAGCCTGCTTTATTATTTTATGCGGTGGTAACCGTCTGGAGGAAAATCATGGAAGAGAAACAGAATGAACAACAGAAGGAGCAGCAGGAGTACGCCGAATATGTCAGGAAGACAACGCCGGTGCATCCTCTGATTCCCAATATGGCGAAAGCCTTTGTCGTGGGCGGCGCGATCTGTACGGTCGGGCAATTCATTTGGAATTATTGCGAGCGTGCAGGCATGGAAAAGGAAATCTGCGGATCGTGGACGTCCCTGATCCTGGTGCTGTGCAGCGTTGTGCTGACCGGATTCGGGATTTATCCGCAGATTGCAAAATGGGGAGGCGCAGGAGCGCTTGTGCCGATTACCGGATTCGCAAATTCCGTCGCCGCTCCGGCGATCGAGTATAAAAAAGAAGGACAGGTTATGGGGATCGGCTGTAAGATCTTTACGATCGCAGGACCTGTCATTCTCTACGGGATCTTCACAAGCTGGGCGCTTGGGGTGATTGATTATATTTGCAAAATGGTTGGCTTTCGCTGGTAATACGGAGCAAAGAAGAACAGGAAATGGAGAAATGTATATGGATAAGGATTATCTGCCGATTGGATTTGCGATGTCGCTTGCTATGAATGAGAAAGCGATGAGCGCTTATGCCGGTTTGAGTGAGAAAGAACGAAAAAAGCTGATCCGAAGAAGCCGGAAGATCAAGAGTAAGGAAGAGATGCAAAGATTTGTGGAAGATATCGATTTAAACTCTTGCAAATAGCAGAATGCCGCGTTATAATGTTCGGTGCAGAATTGTTCAGTAACAAACAATTCTGCGCTGTTTCTTTTTATGTGGAAAAACAGGAGAGATTATGATGTATTTGAAAGAGGAAGAGTATGTAGGTTATCAGATCAAAATACTGGACCGTCTGTTCCACAGGGAAATAGAAAATTCCATGAGAGGACTGCAGATCGAAGGGATGACCTGCATGAACGGATGGATCCTGGGATATCTTGCCAAACATGGGGAGAAGAGTATTTTTCAAAAGGATTTGGAACAGCAGTTTCAGGTTGGACGCTCCTCTATGTCGACGACGCTCAAGCTTATGGAGGAGAAGGGGTATATTATCCGCCAGCCTGTGCCGGGGGATGCAAGACTTAAGAGGGTTCTCCTGACAGAGAAAGGCCGCTCCTTCGTTCATGACGTTGAGCTGAACAGGCACAGTATAGAGGAAAAGATCACAAGAGGCATTTCGGAAGAAGAATTGAAAGAATTCTTCCGGGTTGCCCGCAAAATGTGCGCCAATCTGTCAGAATAAAAGGAGGAAGAATTTCATGTTAAAAACATTAATGAAGCATTTATATGGCTTCCGAAAGGATTCATTTCTTACTCCATGTTTTATGGTACTGGAGGTTTCTATGGAGATGATCATCCCGCTCATGATGGCGTCGATCATAGACGACGGAGTGAACGTAGGAAATATCGGCCATATTTATAAAATGGGCTTTTTTATGGTGATCGCTGCGGCGGTCGGTCTTTTCGCCGGAATCATGGGCGGAAAATACGGCGCCCGTGCATCCGCCGGACTGGCAAGAAATCTGAGGAAGGGGATATTTGAGAACGTTCAGACATTTTCCTTTGCAAATATAGACAAATTCTCGACAGCGGGACTTGTGACACGAATGACGACGGACGTTACGAATATCCAGAATGCATATCAGATGATCCTGCGCATGTGCATCCGTGCGCTTGTCAGTATGGTCTGCGCGATGTGCATGGCATATTTTACCAGTCCGAGACTGGCGTCCATCTTTTTCGTTGCGATCCTGGTGCTGGGATGTATTTTGTCTGTGATCATCTCTTTTGCGCTCAGATATTTTACAGCTGCTTTTCCGAAGTACGATGATCTGAATGAGAGCGTACAGGAAAATGTAACGGCGATCCGGGTGGTCAAGGCGTTTGTCCGCGAGGACTATGAGAGGGAGCGGTTTAAGCGCGCCAGCGGCAACATCTACAATATGTTTGTAAAGGCGGAGAAGATCGTAACGCTGAATTCGCCGGTTATGATGGCGACGGTATATACGTGTATTATGCTGATCTCGTGGGTCGGCGCCAAAATGATCGTAAATTCAGAACTTTCAACAGGACAGCTTATGAGCTTGTTTACATACTGTATGAATATTCTGACAAGCCTGATGATGCTGTCGATGGTATTTGTCATGATCTCCATGAGTATGGCGAGCGCAAGGCGTATCGCGGAGGTTCTGAATGAGAAGAGCCAGCTTGTCAATCCGGACGATCCGGACTATGACGTTGCGGACGGCAGTATTTCTTTTGAACACGTGAACTTTGGGTATCATAAAGGGGCAAAGGAGTGGGTGCTCAAGGATATCAACCTCGATATTCATGCCGGAGAGACGATCGGTATTATAGGAGGAACGGGAAGCTCCAAGTCCTCCCTTGTCAACCTGATCAGCCGCCTCTACGATGTGTCCGAGGGAAGTATAAAGGTCGGCGGCAAGGACGTCCGTTCCTACGATATGGATACGCTTCGGAATCAGGTAGCGGTCGTCCTGCAGAATAACGTCCTTTTCTCCGGTACGATCCTGGATAATCTGCGCTGGGGAGATGAAAATGCAACCCGCGAGGAATGCATCCATGCATGTAAGCTTGCATGTGCGGATGATTTTATAGAGAGCTTTCCGGACGGCTATGATACATATATCGAGCAGGGCGGAACGAATGTATCCGGCGGACAGAAGCAGAGATTATGTATTGCGAGAGCGCTTCTTAAAAAGCCGAAAATACTGATCCTTGATGATTCTACAAGCGCGGTCGATACGGCGACAGACGCAAGGATCCGTAAGGCTTTTGCGGAAGAGATCCCGGATACGACCAAACTTATCATTGCACAGAGGATCTCGAGCGTGGAGAATGCAGACCGTATCATCGTTATGGAGGACGGACGGGTCGACGGGTTCGGAAGCCACGAGGAGCTGCTGGAGACAAATGAAATCTACAGAGATATTTATGAATCACAGACCGGAGGCAGCGGTGATTTTGATGAAGGGGGTGCGGCTTAATGGCAGGAATGAGAAATGTCAGAGGTCAGAAACCGGCTGTAAAAAATCCAGGCAGGATTTTTGGAAGGCTTGCGGGTTATGTTATGAAATTCTACAGGTTTCATGTGATCGCGGTTATCATCTGTATATTCCTGAGCGTTATATGCAACGCACAGGGAACGATGTTCATGCAGACATTGATCGACGGGTATATTACGCCGCTGATCGGAAGCAGTGATCCGGACTTCTCCGGGCTTGCGGGCGCAATATCAAGAGTCGCTGTTTTCTATGCGGTCGGCGTCTGCGCGAGCTGGGCATATAACCGTCTGATGGTAAATGTGTCGCAGGGAACTTTAAGAAATCTGAGAAATGAGCTTTTCACACATATGGAAGGTCTTCCGATCAAATATTTTGATACGCATGCCCACGGGGATATCATGTCCGTTTACACGAATGATATCGATACATTGAGGCAGGTGATCTCCCAGAGTATGCCGCAGCTTTTAAACAGTACGATCACGATCGTGACGGTGCTCGTATGTATGATCCGGCTCAGCATTCCGCTGACGGTTGCAACGCTGATCATGGTTTTGATCATGCTGTTTGTGACGAAGAATGTTGGCGGCAAATCCGGCAAATACTTTATCCGTCAGCAGACGAGTCTGGGACAGGTGAATGGCTATATCGAAGAGATGATGTCCGGACAGAAGGTTGTCAAGGTATTCTGCCACGAAGAGAGGAGCATCGAGGAATTTAATCGTCTGAACGACGAACTTTTTGAAAGCGCATACCGGGCAAATAAATTTTCCAATATGCTGGGGCCGATCAATGCCCAGCTTGGAAATATGAGTTATGTAGTCTGTACGATGTTAGGCGGACTTCTGGCGCTCAGCGGAATGACAGGTCTGACGCTTGGCAAGCTGGCAAGCTTTCTGACTTTTAATAAGAGCTTCAATATGCCGATCAACCAGATCAGTATGCAGATGAACGCGATCGTTATGGCGCTTGCCGGGGCAGACCGTGTATTTAAGCTTTTGGATGAGGAACCGGAGACGGACAACGGCTACGTGAAGCTTGTGGTTGCAGAGGAAAAGGACGGACATCTTGTGGAGAGCAGCAGCAGCAAGCATACCGGGAAATGGGCGTGGAAGCATGAGCATCAGGCGGATAAAAGTGTGGATTACAAACCGCTGGAGGGCGGTGTTGTATTTGACGGCGTGGACTTTGGCTACACCGACGATAAGATGGTGCTTCACGATATTAAGCTGTATGCAAAACCGGGACAGAAGATCGCGTTTGTCGGTTCCACGGGAGCAGGTAAGACAACGATCACAAATCTGATCAACCGTTTTTATGATATTCAGGATGGGAAGATCCGTTACGACGGCATCAACGTAAATAAAATCATGAAAGCCGATCTGCGTCATTCGCTCGGGATGGTTCTCCAGGATACGCATCTGTTTACGGATACGGTTCGTGAAAATATCCGCTACGGCAATCTGGACGCTACGGACGAGCAGGTCGAGGCAGCCGCAAGGCTGGCAAATGCAGACAGCTTTATCAAGCATCTGCCGAAGGGATATGACACCGTTCTGACCGGCGACGGGGCGAACTTAAGCCAGGGACAGCGGCAGCTTCTTGCGATCGCAAGGGCGGCGATCGCGGATCCTCCGGTGCTGATCCTGGATGAAGCGACGTCCTCCATCGATACGCGTACAGAGCGCCTTGTTCAGGATGGTATGGATAAACTGATGGAAGGAAGAACAACCTTTGTCATCGCGCACAGACTGTCCACGGTAAAGAACAGCAACTGTATCGTTGTCCTGGAGCATGGACGGATCATTGAAAAAGGAAACCACGATGAGCTGATCGCCCAGAAAGGCAAATATTATCAGCTTTATACCGGAAAGACGGCTTAAAAGCCGCAGGGACAGAAGTCCTTGAAGACTTGCAGACGAAAAAGGTATACTCCCCTTTATGGAGGTGGAAAAATGGATATTAAAAATTTAGAAAAGATCGATCTGCATTGTCATCTGGACGGCTCGTTAAGAAGGAGTATGATCCAGAAATATACGGACGAAATCGTGACGGCGGAGATGGTGACGGCGCCGGAGGACTGCAAAAGCCTTACGGAATATCTGGAGAAATTTGAGCTTCCGCTCCGATGCCTGCAGGATGAGGCCGGACTTGAAGAAGGGGCGTACACGTTTGCCGAGGATGCGGCAAAGGATCATGTGAGGTATATTGAGGTTCGCTTTGCGCCGATGCTGTCGGCGCATGATTCCCTGAACTGCGGGCGGATCCTTGAAGCTGTGAGAAAGGGAATGGAGCGCGGAAAGAAAAAGTTTGGCGTGCGCTACGGCATCCTTGTCTGCGCCATGCGAAATCACAGTCTGGAACAGAATCTTGCAATGCTCCGGTCGGCGAGAGAATTTCTCGGGGACGGAGTCTGCGCGCTGGATCTGGCAGGAGACGAGTCTGCTTTCCCGACGGAACAGTTCCGCGAATTATTCCGGGAGGCGAAGCGGCTGGGGATGCCTTTTACGATCCATTCCGGCGAAACAGGAAGCCTCGCCAACGTCCGCGAAGCGTATGAGCTTGGCGCCAAAAGGATCGGACATGGGATCGCGCTGAAGAAGGATCCGGAGCTGATGCGCGCTTATGCAAGGGCGGGGATTGGCGTTGAGATGTGCCCGACGAGTAATTTTCAGACGAAGGCCGTCCGAAGCTGGGAGGAGTATCCTCTGATGGAATTTGTGGAGGCCGGGATCCCGGTCAGCATCAACACGGACAACCGGACTGTCAGCGGAACGACCATGACGCAGGAGCTCACGAAGATATATGAAAGGTACGGGCACGACGATCTGCTGATCCGGAAGCTGCTGGAAAATGCGGCGAGGACGGCGTTTGACCCGGAGATAAGAAATCAATAGAAGAAATCAGAAAATGACATTGGTCACCAGAGGAGAGGGATAGGTTATTATGAGACAGGGAAATACAATATCACAATATGAGAAAATGACGCAGACGCCGATTCCTCTGCTGATCGTAAATCTGTCCATTCCAACGATCATCAGTATGCTGGTGACCAATATTTATAATATGGCGGATACAGCGTTTGTCGGCCAGCTGGGCAACAGCGCCAGCGGAGCTGTCGGCATTGTTTTCGGCTTCATGTCGATCCTTCAGGCTATCGGCTTCATGTTTGGACAGGGCAGCGGCAGTATCATTTCCAGACTTCTTGGACAGCAGGATGAAAAGAAAGCGAGCACGATCGCATCCACCGGTTTTTTCAGTTCTCTGCTTGTGGGCGCTGTGATCGCTGTCGTCAGCTTTTTGTGTCTGGATCGGCTGGTCATGCTTCTTGGAAGCACGGAGACGATCGCGCCATATGCCAAAACCTACATATCCTATATTCTGGTTGCGGCGCCATTTATGACGTCGAGTTTTGTTCTGAACAATATCCTCCGCTATGAGGGAAAGGCCGCGCTTGGAATGATCGGACTGATGACAGGCGGAATATTGAATATATGCGGCGATCCTGTTTTCATGTTTGGATTCCATATGGGAATTGCAGGGGCAGGACTTTCCACGGCGCTCAGTCAGATGATCAGTTTTTGTATTTTGCTGAGTATGTTTCTGCGCGGGAAAACTGCTTCGAGACTGTCGGTCCGGAATGTTTCTCTGCGTATAAAGACGGTGGGTAATATTGCAGGAACGGGACTGCCAAGCCTGCTGCGTCAGGGACTCACAAGCTTTGCGACAGTGCTTCTCAATGGCGAGGCGGCTGTCTATGGGGATGCTGCCGTGGCAGCGATGAGTATCGTCTCCCGGATTATATTTTTTGTTTTTTCCGTTGCGCTTGGAATCGGTCAGGGATTCCAGCCGGTCAGCGGCTTCAATTACGGCGCGGGAAAATATTCCCGTGTGCGGAGATCATACTGGGTTACGGTATTATTGTCAGAAGGGGTTCTTATTGTCATGTCTGCCGTTGTATTGCTGCTTTCCGGTAATCTCATTCAGCTGTTTCGTGATGATCCTGCGGTAATCGAGATTGGAACAAGGGCGCTCCGGCTGCAGTGTTTTGCGATTATTACAACTCCGGCCTGTATGGTGACGGAAATGCTCTTCCAAAGTACGGGGAAAAAGCTTGGCGCATCGATTCTCTCGTCGCTGCGAAGCGGGGTGTTTTTCATACCGGCGCTTCTGATCCTCGCCAGAGTACGCGGACTTAGAGGCATTCAGGAAGCGCAGCCGCTGGCGTTTGTGCTTGCATGTATTCCTTCTGTTATCTTTGCGGTGTGGTTTTTCAGGCAGCTGCCGAAGGAAGATATTGCGAAGAGAAATTAATGGTTGCAGTTTCATGGCGGAAGTGGTAAAATACGGTTTTGGTAATTGATATAGTAATTACCCTGAATTATTCAGGATTACCAAAGAGAATAAAAGCTTTATTTTGAGGGAAAGGAGAATACATATGGCAGTAGCACAGATCCTGGCGATCATTATATTTGTTGCAATGTTTGTAATGATCGTTTTGGATAAGATTGAAAAACAGTATGTAACTCTTTTCTGCGGTGCATTGACCCTGATTCTGGTTTTTGGCTTTGCGATGCACAGCGGAAAAGCAATCATGGAAACGCTGAATTTTCGAAGCATTTTTACGAAAAGCTTCTGGTACGCAGCAGGCGAGGCGGAGAGCGCATCATCCGGAATTAACTGGTCTACGATCATTTTCCTGCTGGGAATGATGATCATGGTAGAAGGTATGGCGAAGGCAGGCTTTTTCCGGTGGCTGTGCCTGAGACTTGCCAAGCTGGTAAATTATAAACCGATCCCTTTATTTATATCGTTTATGATTATGTCGGCGGTACTTGCCATGTTTATCGACAGTATTACGGTTATTCTGTTTTTGGCGGCAGTATCCGTAGAGCTTGGCAAGCTGTTAAGGATCGATCCTGTTCCGATGATCCTGACGGAGATTTTCTGCGCGAATCTGGGAGGGTCGGCGACGATGTGCGGCGATCCGCCGAATATCATCATCGGAACCTCACTTGGATATTCTTTTGCTGATTTTGTGACGAATACCGGGCTTATCGCACTGGTCGGGCTGATCTTCGTTGTGATCTACTATTATTTCGTATACCGCAAAGAGCTTCAGGCGGAGAGCCATGAGGCGATCGATACCTCCAAGGTGCCGGATCCGAAGGATGCGATCTCCAACAAGCGTGATTTCGTGGCGGCATGTATTATCTTCGGCTGTGCGATCGTATTGCTGGTTACCCATGCTATGACGGGTCTTACGGTTGCGTTTATCGGTACGTTTATCGCAGTTTTGACTTTGCTCTGCTATGCAAAATACATCAGGGAGCTGCTTTCCAGGGTGGATTACAAGACTCTGCTGTTCTTTGTCGGCCTGTTTGTCGTTGTCGGAGGACTTGAGCAGACTGGAATTCTGGAAGTGATCGCGGCGTTTATCGGAAAGATCAGCGGCGGCAATCTGAAGCTGATGGTTGCCATCATTATCTGGATCTCCGCGGTAGCGAGCGCGTTTGTTGATAATATTCCGTTCTCGGCAACTATGATTCCGATCATCCGCAGTCTTGCCGCTGCGCAGGGAGCGGATCTTTCAACGCTGGCATGGACATTGTCCATGGGTACGGATGTAGGCGGAAGTGCGACGCCGATCGGTGCGTCCGCCAATGTTGTAGGTATTTCCGTGGCGGGAAAGAATGGTTATAAGATCGGATGGGGCAAGTATTGCAAGGCGTCCGCTCCGGCGACGATCATTGTAATTACGTTATCCATGCTCATAATCTTTGTAAGATACTGCTGATAGGCCGTGTTCCGGAGATGAAAAAATTGTAGTTGAAAATATTGACTTGAGGTTTTAAATGTGATAGTCTCTCTATAACAGATGATGGTTCTGTATGGAGAGACTGTCACATTTCATTTTTCAGGAATCAAAAGCCGGCGCTTTGGCCGGATTCAGGAATGTTCTATTTGTATACAGGAAGAAGGCTTTAATCAAAAGCTGCCTGTTCAGCCTCATTTCGGGGGAATCATTCACGAGGAAAGAAAAAGAATACGATTTTAGCAGCGAAGCACATTGTCTGTTTTGATATGGGAAGAAATCCCGTATTTCTTTTGTGCGCACGAACCTCTCCGTACCGCTTTGCGGAAAGGAAGATGATTTGACGAAAAGAAAACGGCCGCCCGTGAAGGCGGCCGGAAAATCCATATGATAACAGAAAGCGGCATGCGTTAAAATTCCGGTTCAATAAGTCCGTAGGTGCCGTTCTTTCTCTTGTAGACAACATTGACATCGTCAGTATCCGCGTTACAGAACACGTAGAAGCTGTGTCCAAGAAGCTCCATCTCAAGACATGCATCCTCGGGATACATAGGCTTGAAGCCGAATTTCTTGGTGCGGACGATCCTGATCTCCTGGTCGTCAGAAGGTGCGTCGTCATCTTCCTCCATGAACTCAGCCTGAAAATCATGGCTGCCGTGATTGCGGGCAATCAGCCTGGTTTTGTATTTGCGAAGCTGTCTCTCGATGATCTCCTCAACAAGATCGATGGTAACGTACATATCGGAGCTTGCCTGTTCACTGCGGATCGTGCCGCCCTTTACAGGGATCGTGACCTCAATGATCTGACTTTCTTTTTCTATTCTCAGGGTTACGTATACCATGGTGTCCGGAGTGAAATACTTGTCCAGCTTGCTGAGCTTTTTCTCGATAGCTGTTCTGAGACCAGGTGTGACTTCAAGGTTTTTTCCACGGATGTTAAATTTCATAAAATCAGCCTCCTTTTATAATCGAATTGCTCGATTTCTTTGCATCTATTATAGCAAATATGGGAGGAAAGGTCTTTAACAAAATATAAAATAAATTTTATTTTTTAAAGGCTGCGCGCTTCCGCAATTTCGGATCTAATATTTTCTTTCGGATGCGCAGGTTTTTCGGGGTTACCTCCAGCAGTTCGTCCGTGTCAATGAAGTCAAGGCACTGTTCCAGACTCAGGATCCTCGGAGGCGTAAGCCGGAGCGCTTCGTCGGCTCCGGAGGAACGTGTGTTGGTCAGATGCTTCGTCTTGCAGACATTCAGTTCAATATCGTCGGGTTTGCCGTTTTGGCCAACGACCATTCCGGAGTAAACCTTTTCGCCGGGACCGACGAATAGCTCGCCGCGCTCCTGCGCGCTGTACAGTCCGTAGGTAACGGTCTCGCCGGCTTCAAATGCTATGAGCGATCCCTGTTGTCTGTACTGGATATCTCCTTTATACGGCTCATATCCATCGAAAATCGTGTTCATGATGCCGTTGCCCTTTGTATCGGTGAGGAACTCTCCGCGGTAGCCGATCAGGCCGCGCGCCGGGATGGAGAATTCAAGGCGGGTATATCCGCCGCTTATCGTTCCCATGCTGCGCAGTTCGCCTTTTCGCTGGCTCAGCTTATCAATGACTGTTCCGGTGAAGTCATCCGGCACATCGACATAAGCCAGCTCCATCGGCTCAAGAAGCCTGCCTTTTGGATCTTTTTTATAGAGAACCTCAGCCTTGCTGACGGCAAATTCATAACCTTCGCGGCGCATATTTTCAATGAGGACGGAAAGGTGAAGTTCCCCGCGGCCGGATACTTTGAAGCTGTCCGTGTTGTCTGTCTCCTCCACACGCAGGCTGACGTCCGTGTTCAGCTCCCGGAAAAGGCGTTCGCGCAAATGGCGGGACGTCACGTATTTTCCTTCCTGTCCGGCAAATGGACTGTCGTTGACGATGAACTGCATGGCAAGCGTAGGCTCGGATATCTTCTGGAACGGGATCGGCATCGGATGATCCGGGGAACAGATCGTATCTCCGATGGAAATTGTCGGGATACCGGAGATGGCTACGATGGAACCGATCGTCGCCTCCCGGACCTCCACCTTGTCGAGACCATCGAATTCGTAAAGCTTGCTGATCCTGACCTTATGTTCCTTTCCGGTCTCGTGGGCGTTGACAAGAACAACCTCCTGATTCACAGAGATGGAACCGTTGTCCACTTTGCCGATACCGATACGGCCGACATATTCATTGTAATCGATCGTGCTGATCAGCATCTGCGTAGGAGCTTCCGGGTCGCCCTCCGGCGCCGGGATATAATCCAGGATCGTCTCAAAAAGAGGAACCATATTTTCCGGGGACTCATTGAGATCCAGAACGGCATGGCCGTTTTTGGCTGATGCATATACAAAGGGACAGTCGAGCTGCTCGTCGGAGGCGTCCAGATCCATGAAGAGTTCCAAAACCTCGTCGATCACTTCATCCGGACGGGCTTCCGGACGGTCGATCTTATTGATACATACAATGACCGGAAGCTTTAATTCGAGAGCTTTCATAAGGACGAATTTCGTCTGCGGCATAGCGCCCTCGAATGCGTCAACAACAAGGATGACGCCGTCAACCATTTTAAGCACACGCTCTACCTCGCCGCCGAAATCGGCATGACCGGGAGTATCAACGATGTTGATCTTTGTATTTTTATAATAAACGGCAGTATTTTTTGAGAGGATCGTGATACCGCGTTCGCGTTCGATGTCATTGGAGTCCATGACACGTTCGGCAACCTCCTGATTTTCACGGAATACGCCGCTTTGCTTTAAAAGTTCATCGACGAGCGTGGTTTTGCCGTGGTCTACATGAGCGATGATGGCAATATTTCTTACGTCTTCACGTTTCATTTTCATAGGTCAAATATCCTTCTTTCCTATTAATAATCATTTACATACAACTTTTTCACAATTATACAGTGTAACACATTTTCTGAAAAATACAATTTTAAAGTTCTAAAAACAAAAAAAAGACATACATATAATACAGAGATAAAATACGAAGCAGGAGAAGGGAGCATACAGTATTCATGGCAGATAAGATTATTGAAAACAATCAGGTAACGATTACAGGAGAGGTGGCATCCGGTTTTGCCTTCAGTCATCAGGTTTTCGGCGAGAGCTTTTACATGGTGGACGTTCTGGTGAAGCGGTTGAGTAATTCAGAGGACAGGATTCCGCTTATGATTTCGGAAAGGCTCATAGATGTCACGCAGGATTACATTGGAGAGTACATACAGGTGACCGGGCAGTTCCGGTCCTATAACCGTCATGAGGAACAGAAAAACCGGCTGATATTGTCGGTATTTGTGAGGGAAGTTGCTTTTGTGGAGGATGAGATCGAAGGGGCAAAGACAAACAGTATTCTTTTGGACGGATATATCTGCAAGCCGCCGATCTACCGGAAGACTCCGCTCGGAAGGGAGATTGCCGATCTTCTTCTGGCGGTCAACCGCCCGTATGGGAAATCCGACTATATCCCATGCATCTGTTGGGGGAGAAACGCAAGATATGCATCGGGCTTTGATGTTGGAACGCATATACAGGTGCTTGGCAGGATCCAGAGCAGGGAGTATATCAAGAAACTCTCGGAGACTGAGACGGAGAAACGGGTGGCCTACGAGGTGTCCGTGAGCAAACTGGAATACCAGGGATTGTAGCAGGATTGCCGCAGAATTGTTGTCCTTAACATTTTCTGCATTCATATCCTTAACATTTTCTGCATTCATTGACAATATTTTTGATTAATGGTATCAT
>CAZPXF010000012.1:0-30334 GCA_964590945.1 uncultured Lachnospiraceae bacterium
GCGTGTGACAAACACAAATATTATTATATCGTCTTTTGGAAAATATGCAAGACTTTTTTTTATTTTTGCCCATTTTCCGTATTTAAAAATATTGTGTCGTATAATAACCCGGCTAAAACAGATTTTCAATCTCTCTCCTGATCCTGAAATTCCACAATGACGTAAAATCCCCGCTCCGTCTCCAGCACCTCGTCAACGATCCCTTTTCTGTCCTTGATCCTGTCCTGTGTCTTATAGATTCCCGACATAGCGACGGCAGGCTTGATGATATAGCTGTAGAGATTGCCGTTGGCATATTCTGTGATCTCAACCTCGTCGCCCTTCTGCACCAGATTCGGGCGCTCCATCTTAAATTTCTCTTTTCTCATTCCAAATCACCGTACTTCCTGTGAAATCTTCCCGCCTTTTAAATGTACCTCCATCTTATTATATGAAATCTCAACGTCGGCCTTATTAAGACCAATCTTGATATTCTCAAGGATCCGCCATTTTGCAGTCCAGTAATCGTCGGTTGGAACCCACACTTTTACGCCGACCAGAACTGAGCTGTCCGCCAGATCATCTACAACGATCAGAATATCCTTGTCCTTTATCACGGCGTCATCATTCATCACAATCTGACGCAGAACTTCCTTTGCATATTTCAGGTCAGCCTCATAAGAAATACTAACCTGAAGATCCAGACGTCTCTCATTTTCATTTGTCACATTGACAAGGCTCTGGCTGGAAAGCTCGCCGTTTGGAATAATGATCGCACGATTATCCGCGGTCAGCATCTTGGAATAGTAGACCTGAATCTCCGTGATCGTTCCTTCATATGCCCCGCAAATGATATAATCGCCTACGGAAAACGGTTTTAATATCATAAGAAGTATACCGCCTGCAATATTGGAAAAGCTATCCTGCAGAGCCAGACCTACAGCAACGCCTGCCGAAGCTACCACCGCCGCCACGGATGTTGAATCTACTCCAAAGTTCCGCAGGATCAGCATAAGAAGAAACGCATACAGCGCATACTTCACGATGGAATCTGCAAACTGCGCTGCGCCAACCTCGACACTTGCCCGTTCCATGGAACCATGAACCAGCTTTCGGATCCACTTAATGATCTTCTTTCCAACTATGAAAATTACGAATGCAAATATGATCTTGATCCCGAAACTAAGAATATCCGGAATGTGATCCTGTATATATTGCAATAGAATATTCACCTGCTTTACATTTTCTTCTGTTTTTTCGGAGATCGTATCCGCGATCTGCGAAGCAACCTCGCTGGTATCCGATGTCAGTAAAACCATAATGTCCTCCTGGTATTTTCATTTGAATGCGCTTTTATTGTAACATGAGAAAAGCTCCGAGATTTCCCCGTTTTCCGTGGGACGCTCGATGCGAAAATAAAATCTCCGGGTTGCAGCATGTGCAGACCTCAGCCGTTTCAATCTGCCCGGAAGGAATCCCAGCCTCATTCAGAACGATCTCATTCGCACGCCAGAGATTCAACTGGTAGTGCTCTGCATCGGTCTGATAGAAGAGCTCCGCCCAGTGCTTTTGATCAAAATGCTGTTTCAACTGTCCGATCACATCGCCTGTTACCTCATAGCAGCTCTGGCAAATGGACGGCCCGATGGCCGCATAGATATCCGACGCCTTTGTTCCGAAGCATTCGCCCATCCGCCGCACCGTCTCCTGCCCCATTCTGTTCACAGTTCCTTTCCATCCGGAATGGGAAAGACCGATGGCACGGTGTACCGGATCCACAAAATAGAGCGGCACACAGTCCGCGTACATCGTCACAAGGCATAATCCCGGCGTATCGGTGATGAGTCCATCCACATCATCATATCCACAGGGCTTTATCACACCTTTTCCGGCGTCCTTTGCTGTCACTAGGCGGACATTCGTCGTATGCGTCTGTTTGGAAAACACCATCTGCTCCCTTCTGGCTCCGATAAGTTCCCCGATCCGTCTCAGATTCTCCTGTACCCTTTCTTCTTCATCGCCGCGGGTAAAACTCACATTCATGGTTCCCAAATACCCCTCGCTTACGCCTCCGATCCTCGTGGAAAACGCCTGACTGACGATCCCCGTCCTGGAAAGCTGCGGAAATTCCAGCACAACTACTCCATGTTCCTCCCGGATACGCATATTCTGCGGCTTCTTCTTCCAGTTAATCATATTCACATATCCTCCATCACGCAAAAGCGGCATCCGAAACGCAAACACCCTCTGCGGCTGTACAAATTTATCAGCAGTAAAATGCGTTCTCGACATGTTCAATCTTATCCGGTGAGATGCCAATGACATCAAAACGACATTTCTGATCCGCCGCATGGTGTTCCAGGAGAAAACACTGCGCACATCTTGCAATCGTCCGCTGTTTCCTGCTGTCGACAGCCTCAAGCGGCGTCCCGTATCTTCCGTTCCTTCGGTATTTGACCTCGCAGAACACCAAAGTATCCCCGTCCTCTGCGATAATATCGATCTCGCCGAAGCGGCACCGGTAATTGTATTGCAGGATCCGGCAGCCCTTTTCCTGAAGAAAATAACCTGCTGCGCGCTCTGAAAGGCTTCCTGTCTTCCGATTGTTCACTCTGGACTCCTTCTATATGAATTTTCCGATAAATGACATTCTGTGGATCGGCGAAGGACCATATTTCCGGATCGCTGCAATATGCTCCGCCGATCCATAGCCTTTGTGCTTAGCAAATCCATACTCCGGCATGATCTTATCGTATTCCGTCATCAGGCGATCCCTCGTCACCTTGGCAATGACGCTGGCCGCCGCGATCGACATGCTTTTTGCGTCGCCTTTGATGATCGGAACCTGCTTTGTCGAAACCCCCGGGATCGTAACCGCGTCATTAAGAAGAAGATCAGGCTTCACTTTCAGATTTCCGATAGCCTTCCTCATCGCCTCATAGGTTGCCTGTAAGATATTGATCTCATCAATCCTCTGCGGCTCCACAAGACCGACGCCGACAGCAATCGCCTGATCCATGATCACTTCATACAGTTCTTCTCTCTTTTTTTCCGAAAGCTTCTTAGAATCGTTGAGATATTTGATCCCTGTATTTTCCGGCAGGATCACAGCTCCCGCCGCCACAGGGCCTGCAAGCGGGCCTCTGCCGGCCTCGTCGATCCCGCAGATCAGATCATAATCCGAATATTTGCGCTCATAAACCAGCATATTTTCTATTCGCTCAAGCTCCGCCTGTTCCTTTAAGATCCGGTTTTCATATTTCCGGATCAGAGCGGCAACGCCGGCCCGCCTGTCTTTTGCATATGTTGCAAGAAGAACCTGTAAGCCATCATTGTCAGCCTGCTCAAATTCCATTTTTATCTCTTTTATGCTTTTCTTAGTTGTTTCCATTTTTGATCGCTCCAAATGAATCCAACGGCCAGATACGGATCCATGCTCTTCCGATCAGATCATCCTTCCTGAGTACGCCAACGCTCGGGTCCCGACTGTCCATACTGTTGTTCCGGTTGTCGCCGAGAACAAAGTATTCGTCGTCTCCAAGCTCCAGCGGATCCATCTGCCACAGCGACCCGTCATCCTGTTCCATGATTTCGCGGCCGTAGACCTCATCTTCCAGAAGCTTGCCGTCTATGTAAACCTTTCCGTCAACAATGGAAATCGTCTCGTTCGGAAGTCCGATGATACGCTTGATAAAATACTGCTTTGTCTCATAATCATAAGGAAAAACAATGATCTCGTACCGTTCCGGGTCACGGAAACGATACGAAATCTTATCCACGATCAGGTTGTCACCGTCGTACAGCGTCTCCATCATGGACTCGCCGTTTACCTCTGTCCGCTGTCCCACATATGTAATGACCAGATAGGTCAGAGCGATCACAATTGCAATATACAGGATCCAGCTCAATAATTCATGAAGCATACTTTTTTCTTTCTCTTTCTTTTTGCTCTTACTTTTATGTTGTCCCATCTGTAAGCACTCCTCTGCTTTTTGTTACTCTTCCTGCTCCTTTGCTTCTTCAAGCGTAATTCTGCCAAGTCTTCCATTCCGGAAATCATCAAGGAAAATGGAAGCTGCCTTGCCACGATCGAGTTCATTCCCGCGCACAAGGCAATGACGGCTTGCGGCAATCCTGCGAAGCGTCTCATAGACGTCCTCCGCTTCTTCTATTGCATATTTCTCCGCAAGGACTCCCGGATATTTTCGGCACATAAAACGGACGCCCTCCCCTGCAAGCTCTTCTATATTCAGAATATCATCCTTGATGGAACCGATGAGCGCCAGCTTAAGTCCGACTGTCTGGTCTTCAAACTTCGGCCAAAGGATTCCCGGCGTATCCAAAAGCTCTACATTCTTGTTCAGCCGGATCCACTGCTTTCCTTTTGTGACTCCCGGCCTGTTCCCGGTCTTTGTACAGGCTTTTCCCGCCAGTGCATTGATGCATGTTGATTTCCCGACATTCGGGATCCCGACGACCATGGCGCGGACCGGACGGTTCAGTATACCCCTTTTCCGATCGCGTTCGATCTTCTCCTTACACGCTTCCTGTATCGCACCCTGAATGGACTTTATCCCGGCTCCGTTTCTGGAGTTTACCTTGACAACAGTATAACCTTTTCCTTTGAAATAATCCATCCATCTGTCATTGGACGCTTCAACCGCAAGATCCGATTTGTTCAAAATGATCATCCGCGCCTTGTTTCTCCCAAGCTCGTCGATATCCGGATTGCGGCTGCTCATCGGCGCGCGCGCATCCACAAGCTCGATGATCAGATCGACCAGCCTGATATTCTCCTGCATCATTCTCTTTGCCCTGGTCATGTGACCGGGATACCACTGAAAATACATCGTTCACCTCTATTTATAACGGATCAGGCCGAATCTGCTCTTTGGCGACCAGACCAGCCACGCTTTTCCGTAAATATCTTCTTTCTTTACATTCCCAATATCCGCGTCACGGCTGTCCTGCAGCTCCACACGGTTATCTCCGAGGACAAAATACTCGTCGCTTCCCACTGTGATCGCAGCGCCAGCGATGCCCGGATCATCTATCTCCGATACATGATACTTATCCTCGTCCAGTTCCTCTCCGTCGATCATAATCTTTCCGTCCGCCGTGATCTGCACAGTCTCCCCGGGAAGTCCTATGATCCTCCGTATGTCGTACTGTTCATTCTGATTGCCGTTCGGCTTGTATACGATCACATCAAACCTTTTCGGCTTACTGATATTATATACAAGCTGATTTACAAGAACAACGTCCCCATTTTCCATCACAGGCTGCATCGAATTGCCGATATTGCTGACTCTCCTGCCAAGATACAATACGAAAAAGACAGCAATGAAGCATACGATCACCAATTCCAAAAGCCAGATAAAAGCTTCCTTCAGCGCTTCCATGCGTGGTTTTCTTTTCTTCTGTTGTCTCATCAGCCGTCCGCGGCGGCGTCTTCGAAATCGTCTCATAAGTTACTCCTGTATGGTATCATACCAAAAAACCGTCGTCATAGTCCTGTATGACAACGAAAGGGACAATATACAATCTGTACTTGTCCCTTCTCATCACTGGATTATTTTACTAATTCTTTAACCTTAGCTCTCTTTCCAACGCGTCCTCTTAAGTAGTTCAGCTTTGCTCTTCTCACTTTACCTCTGCGGACAACTTCAACCTTCTCTACGTTAGGTGAATGCAGCGGCCATGTCTTCTCAACGCCGATTCCATTGGAGAACTTTCTTACAGTGAATGTCGCTCTTGTGCTTCCGCCCTGTTTCTTGAGTACGGTTCCTTCAAACACCTGAATTCTCTCGCGGTTACCCTCTTTGATCTTCCCGTATACTTTAACCGTATCGCCTACATGAAATACCGGGACGTTCTCTTTAAGCTGTTCAGCTTCAATACTTCTGATAATATCGTTCATATGTGTGACCTCCTTATTCTCTGACGTTCTTAATACACTTTCTGTACCAGAGGACCATCTTTTTCTCACAACACGCTATATGTTATCACATTTCTTTCTTGTTTGCAACAATTTTTTCCGCTAATTCGCGTTCTTTCGCGGTCAGAACTGCATCCTTCAGAAGATCCGGACGCCGCATTGCCGTACGGATGACTGATTGCTCCCTTCGCCATTGATCCACATTTGCATGGTGCCCGGACAAAAGGATCTCCGGCGCCTTCTTTCCGTGCCAGCATTCCGGCCGCGTATACTGCGGATATTCCAGAAGATGATCCTGAAAGCTCTCAGACTCTGCGGACGTATCGTTGTGCAGCACTCCCGGGACGAGCCGTGAGATCGTATCCACGACGACCATGGCCGGAAGCTCCCCGCCTGTCAGCACATAATCGCCGATCGATATATAATCCGTTACGATCTCTTCCAAAACCCTCTCGTCGATCCCTTCATAATGTCCGCAGAGAAGAACCAGTTCCTCTTCTTTTGCCAGCTCCTCCGCCATTTTTTGATGAAACGTCTGTCCCTGCGGCGAGAGGTAAATAAGGCGCGGTTTCTTCCCCTCCGGAAGCTCCATCCTGCTCTTTACCGCCTCAAATGCGCCGTAGACCGGCTCCGCCTGCATCAGCATCCCGGCTCCGCCGCCATATGGATAATCGTCCACTTTCCTGTGCTTGTCCGTCGAATAATCACGGATATTGACAGCCTCAACAGAGAGCAGCCCCCTCTCCATAGCCCGTCCTGTGATACTGGCTCCAAGTCCCTGCATGACCATTTCCGGAAACAGCGTTAAAATATGAAACTTCATGCAATCACACCAGCCCTTTCATCAGATGCACACGCATGACATTCTCATCCATGTCCACATCCAGAATGCATTCCCGGATCGCCGGAAGAAGCGTCTCGCTCCCATCAGCTTTTTCTATCACATACACATCATTGGCTCCGGTCTCTATAATATCTTTAAGGACTCCAAATTCCTCATCCGAATCCGTCACAACCTTAAGACCGATCAAATCCGCATAATAGTATTCATCTTCCTCCAGATCTACCGCATCCCCGCGGGATACGTACAGCTCGCAATTTCTGTATTTCTCAATATCATTGATATTATCCAGATCCTTAAATTTCAGGATCACCATATTTTTGAAAAATTTCACCGTCTGGATCTCCAGCGTCAGCGTCTCTTTTCTCGTTTTCAGAAAAACTTCCTTAAGCTCCAAAAAACGCTCCGGCATATCGGTCGTCGGAAATACCTTCACCTCTCCGCGTATTCCATGCGTAGAGGAAATCACCCCGACTCTGATCATATCTTCCATTAATAACTACTCCATTCAAACATTTTGTAAAGTTTCCCGTAAAGAAATTTCCGGATAAAGTAAGAAAAGACCACTGCGAAAGCTGTTCCGCAGCAGTCCCGTCTATACCTATTGTAAAATGTCCACAACGACTTTTTTGTCTTCTTTAGCAGCAGCAGCTTTTACAACAGAACGGATTGCTTTAGCAATACGACCCTGTTTTCCAATTACTTTACCCATGTCAGAATCTGCCACGCGTACTTCAATAATAATCGTCTTTCCTTCGGTCTTCTCTGTGACCTCAACGCTCTCAGGATCGTCTACCAGCGCTTTTGCAATTACCTCAACGAGATCTCTCATCAAGTGCACCTCCCAATTCACGATTATTTTTCAATACCAGCTGCCTTGAAAATCTTTCCAACTGTTTCTGTAGGCTGTGCACCATTGTTCAACCAGGTCTTAGCTGCCTCAGCATCTACATGAAATTCGCTTGGATCTTTCGTCGGATCATAAGTACCGATTTCAGCAATAAATCTTCCGTCTCTTGGAGATCTGGAATCTGCAACTACGATTCTATAGAAAGGAGCCTTCTTCTGTCCCATTCTTTTTAATCTGATCTTTACTGCCATGTCTTTCACCTCCTTAGTGATATCAAATATTCTATATACATAAGAATCTCTTCCAGAGCTTCTTCCTGCATATTCCTTCTTCATCAAAAGGGGAATTTAAATCTTCCCTTTTTGCCCTTGCCGCCGCCCATCATGCCCGGCATCTGCTTCATCATCTTTCTTGCCTGCTCAAACTGCTTTACCAGACGGTTCACCTCGCTGATATCGACGCCGGCTCCAGCCGCAATCCTTCTCTTTCTGGAAGGATTCAATAGCTTCGGGTTCTGTCTCTCCTCCACCGTCATAGAATAAATGATAGCCTCCGTCTGCGCCATCTTCTTCTCATCGATGGAGTCTCCCAGTCCCTTCATCTTGCCCATATTCATCCCCATGCCCGGAAGCATATTCAGAACATTGGCAAAACCGCCCATCTTCTTCATCTGATCCATACTTTCCAGATACATCTCGAAGTCGAACTGGTTCTTCTTCAGCTTCTGTTCAAGATCCTTCGCCTTCTCGGAATCGATCTCGGCCTCCGCTTTCTCGATCAGAGACATCACATCACCCATGCCAAGGATTCTTGAGGCCATACGATCCGGATAAAACTGCTCCAGATCGGAAAGCTTCTCGCCCATACCCGCAAAAAGAATCGGGCATCCCGTTACAGCCTTGATCGAAAGCGCCGCGCCGCCTCTGGTATCGCCGTCAAGCTTTGTAACGATCACGCCGTCAATGCCGATCTGCTCATTAAAATTCGTCGCCACATTGACCGCGTCCTGTCCGGTCATAGCGTCGACAACAAGCAGAGACTGATGGACGGTGACCGCTTCCCGGATATCCTTCAGCTCCTGCATCATATCTTCATCGATATGAAGACGTCCAGCCGTATCAAGGATGACTACATTATTACCGTTCTTAGCCGCATGCTCGATCGCAGCCCTGGCGATATCCGCAGGCTTATGATTATCTCCCATGGAAAATACTTCCACGCCCTGCTTCTCACCATTGACCTGCAACTGTCTGATCGCCGCCGGACGATAAACATCGCACGCTACAAGAAGCGGCTTCTTACCTTTTAATTTGAGCTTGCCTGCAAGCTTCGCAGTCGTTGTCGTCTTACCTGCGCCCTGAAGACCCATCATCATAATGACCGTCGTCTCCTTGCCCGGCTGCAGCTTCAGTTCTGTAGTCTCAGATCCCATGAGCTTTACGAGCTCTTCGTTCACGATCTTGATGACCATCTGTCCCGGATTCAGTCCGTTCATGACGTCCTGTCCAACCGCACGCTCCTGCACGTCTTTTATGAACTGCTTCGCGACACGGAAATTGACGTCCGCTTCCAAAAGCGCCATACGGACTTCCTTCAGGGCAGTCCTGACGTCTTCCTCTGTCAGACGTCCCTTGCTTCTAAGACTTTTAAATACATTCTGAAGTTTCTCTGTCAAACTGTCAAATGCCATACTTACAACTCCTCCAGAATCTCTCCTGCATACTTTCTGACTGCTTCAAGTTTCGGATCGGAACCATCCTGCATCAATTCATCTGCAAGCGAATCGATAGCGTCGACCTTCTCCCGGATACAAAGAAACTTCTCAACAAGATGAAGCTTCTTCTCGTATCCCTCCAGCGTCTTCGTACAGCGCCTGATCAGGTCGTGGACACCCTGCCGGCTGATCCCTTCCGAATCCGCGATCTCCCGCAGGGACAGATCTTCCAGCACAAACTGTTCATAAATATTCTTCTGATGCTCCGTCAAAAGTTCCCCGTAAAAATCATACAGCAGTGTCTGCGCAAGAATCTCGTTCATTCCAATCACCTATGCTATCTTATATGAAAAAAGCGGCGGTGTCAAGTATTTTTTCTTGACACATCAAATATCATTTACCGCAGATCCGTACTGCGAAATTCAATTTCTCCCGTCTCTGCATTCAGTCCGTCCACGATCGCCAGTGATTCAAGCTGGAATCCCTTTTTGCGGATGATCTCCCCGCCATTTTGGAATCCCTTCTCGATCGCAATTCCGATGCCCTCGATCGTAGCGCCCGAATCCTCGACAAGACGTATCAGACCCTGAAGCGCGCAGCCATTTGCGAGAAAATCGTCGATGATCAATACGTGATCCTCCGGGCCGATATATTTTCTGGAAATAATAACGTCATATACCTTTTTGTGCGTAAAGGATTCAATCTTTGTAGTGTAGACCTCGCCCTCCAGATTTATGCTTTGGGATTTCTTTGCAAATACTACCGGGCAGTTTCCAAAATGTCTTGCCGCTACCGCCGCAAGACCGATCCCGGATGCCTCGATCGTAAGTATCTTGTTGATCGGCTTCCCCGCAAAAAGACGGCTCCACTCTTTCCCCATTTCATCCAAAAGGCCGATATCCATCTGATGATTCAGGAAATTGTCTACCTTCAGTACATTTCCCGGTTTCAGGATTCCATCCTTTTGTATTCTCTCTTCCAGTATTTTCATTCTCGTTTCCTCACTTTATCTTTTTGTATCATGAGCATCGTATTACAATAATAATATCCTCAACTTCCTAACTCTGCAATAGTCTTTTTACATTAATTTCTCCCCATCCCTGTTGATTGTCCGGAAGCTTCAGACGGCTGCAGCAGGCGCGCAGATGCAGCTTTACATCGGCATTTGTCATTTTCGGATATTTCGACAGTAAGAGAGCAAGCGCTCCGGCCGCCACCGGCGTTGACATGGACGTCCCGCTCTTCATCGAATAGGGAGCTGCCCCGAACTTACGATAATATGCGTTGCAGGAATAAATTCCGCTGCCCGGCGCAACCACGTCCGGCTTCATGATGCAGTCCATTGTCGGCCCTCTTCCCGAATAATGCCTCCGTATGAAACGTTCCTTCCCCGAAGGGTGATCGTTGGAAGAGCCGACTGTGATAACCTTCCTGCTGCTCCCCGGGATCGCGATCGTTCCCGCCTTCGGCCCGTAATTCCCGGCTGCCGCAACGACTACGAGTCCCCGTTCCCAAAGTTCCTCCACAAGATCCAGAAGATGCTCTTCGTTCGCTGTCGACCCCGCCGGGAGCGTCCCAACGGAGATGTTCACAATCCTTACATTGTACTCTCTGTAATGGGAAATAAGCCATTCCAGCCCCTCAAAAATATGGGAAAAAGAGCCGGCTCCCTTTTCGTCCAGCACCTTCAGCATCAGAATCGAGCTGCCCGGCGCCATGCCCGCATATTTTCCGTCCGAAAGCTGTCCGCTCCCCGCAAGAATACCGCATACATGAGTTCCGTGCGAGCAGTCGTCGTACGGGCGTTTCCGGTGGTTTACAAAATCCCGGAATTCAACGATGCGCCCGGCAAAGTCCGGATGCGGCCAGATTCCGGAATCCATGACCGCGCAGCAGATCCCGCGTCCGTCTATATTTCCATCTATCGTATCATGGCAAAAATAATGAACCCTCTTTTTTACCCGATTCATAACAGTTTCCTTTTTATCTTATTCTATTCAATCCCATATGAAAGGAAACCTCTGCCATTTTTTCATTCGCATCCAAAGAGGCACGGCTTTGAAATTTTATATTTTCCACAAAGTCCGGAAACAAATACATGCCTTCTCACATAGTATGAAGTGTAATCAAATCCCTGGAGGAAATTTACATGAGTGATTTAACAGCTGCTAACTGCGGATGCGGATGCGAGTCCCGCAGCAACAATTCTTGTCTTTGGATCATTATCCTGCTTCTCTTCTGCGGAGGTTGCGGCAACTTCTGCGGTGATGACGATGGATGCGGATGCGGTAATGGATTTGGAAACAATTCCTGTATCTGGATCATCATCCTGCTTCTGTGCTGCGGAGGCTGCGGAGGCTGCTAATCGGAAATTATCCATCGAAAAAAGCAGCGGTCTTATAAAGGCCGCTGCTGCTCATCAAGCTATCTATTTATTCTCTTTTTTCAAATTCTCCCACAGCGTGAAATACTGCTGTGTGCTGGACCAGTCGCGATGTCCCATGATCTTCTTCAGCTCCTCCATGGAAGCTCCTTTCTGGACAAGATGCGCTGCAAATGAATGACGGATCATGTTCGGCGTGATCGAACGGGTAATACCAGCGTCCTCTGCATAACATTTAATGATCTTCCAAAAACCCTGTCTTGACATCGGTGAACCATTCATATTGACAAATAATTCCTGGACAGAATCGTCATGGATGATACGTTCTCTGGAATCATCCAGATATTCCTGAAGGATCCCTTTTGTTTTCTGATCGACCGGAATCACACGCTCGCGTACCCCGTCGCGGCACACAATACAGCCAAGTTCCAGATTCACGTCCTCTTTCTTAATGGAAATAAGCTCCGACACATGAATGCCAGTTGCATACAGAAGATGCAGCATCGCCCTGTCTCTTAAAACCTTTGTGCTGTTGCCGCTCGGCGCGTCCAAAAGCTTCTGCAGCTCCTCCTGCGAAAGGATCTCCGGCACCCGTCTCTCGATCTTCGGAGCACGCAGCTTATCCGTGATCATATCCGGAATGATACCCTTTCTGTATAAATAATCAAAAAACCCCCTCATGGATGCAACACTTCTGGAAATGGTAGCCGCAGTCTTTCCGTTTTTCTCCTGATATAAAATATAGGAGTCCAAATTCACTCCAGTGACTTCACTAATATTTTGAATTCCCTGACTTTCAAAATATTTACGCATCTTATCAAGATCGCTGCGATATGAAAGTTCAGTATTCAAAGAAACTTTTCTCTCCTCTTTGAGATATTGGATATAATCGTCAATCATCTGTTTCATTTGTCTTTATCCTCTCCGCGTCTTGTTATTATGTTTCCGTTCCATACATTATCATGATATATTTTTTGACTGCAAAAGTCAAAACATATTTACAAACAATTGTAAAAAAATTGTGTTTATGTAACATTCACTCAATATTCCCGCCAGAATCAATACAATCACAGATATGGATTTCACATGATTCCACTGATTCTCGGAACAGGCATACAAATTCCATACGACCAGATAGTATGCCGGCACATAAAAGACCGTCTGTGGAAATACGGAGACAACCGCCAATGCCAGCCCCTGCAGCTGCATCAGAACTACCCCCGCCGAGATATAGATTCCTGCGGAGAAGCCTGTCCATACAAGAACAGAAACTGCAAAGAATACCCGCAGGCGCCGATGGCCGGGAATCAAAAGGATGGCTGCCGGAAGTCCGCGCAAAATCAGCAGATATGCAAACAGATCTTCTATCACAATATTTTCCCGGCTGTATGAATTCTGGAAAAAGCTCCCAAAGACAGTAAAGGACTCCAAATAGTCCTCCGGAACCAGATTCGCATATAATATCCCAACAAAAAAACCCAGCATCATCCATAACAATAATACCCTTTTGCTGCGCCTGACCATCATGAGCAGTCCTCCCAAAACAAGATATTTCATTATATGCCGGGTTTCTGCATTTATTCTGTTATATTCCGGTATCGTTTATAATTTGTTACCCATAATCTTCGCACTGTATGCCATGATCGCTGCAACGGTCTTGGAATCCTCTATCCTGCCTGCAAAAACCATTTCTCTCAGTTCTTTTAAAGAATGCCTTTCCAAAACAATATTCTCTTCCGGATCCAGATGCTGTTCTGCCGGGATCAGGTCATGCGCCGTAAATACTTCGATCCTCTCATCACAGAAAGCGACCGTCGTACGCAGCGTCATCAGATATTCCACCTTTCCGGAACGATATCCTGTCTCCTCCTCAAGTTCCCTTGTTGCACAGTGGATTCCCGGTTCTCCTTCCTCATCCAAAGCGCCCGCCGGGATTTCCAGCGTATACCGGTCCAAAGCATTCCGGTACTGGCGAACCATCAGGATGCTTCCGTCATCCATGACCGGCAGGACAGCCGCAGCCCCCTTGTGATGAATATAGTCGTAATCTGCTGTGTGCCCATCCGGAAATAAAATATGATCGCTGTATATATTCAGGATCGCCCCCTGATACATCAGTTTCCGATCGAGCCGTTTCTCTCTTTTTTCTTCCATAGTATAATCCTCCAATCCCCGTTCAAACATACATTGTTCGTCTAATTCATAAATCTCATTTCCATTTATTATAAGCCTTTTCGCCATAACAAACCACCTTTTCTTCCTCAAACTTCTCTTCTATCAGAATATGCCGGAGCATAATTATTTGTCTGCATGCATATATTTTAGAGTCTGAAAAAGCAAGAAAATACATTCTTTTCGGAGGCAGCTATGAAGCACAGTGATATTAAACCGATGACGCCATTTGACAGCCTGACACAAAACGAATCCCTGCGTATGGTGAAGCTTATGCTTCCGTTTCTGGCTCCTTCGGTTCAAAAAATGCTGGCTGTCTATCTGAAATATTCTGAACTTCAAAATACGATCCGCTATTTTCAGGACTTTGATTCCGCCCCTCTTCAAAGCCAGGCGCAATCCGAAGGACTTTCCCTGACCGGGATTCTTGAGGAGATCCGTCCTTACATGTCTGAGAAGGAGGGTTCTTCCATCGATTCCGTCCTCAACGCTTTTCAGATGATGGAATTTATGGGAAGCATGTCGCAGTCACCTTCAGATTATGATTCATATAATGATACGGAAGAGGCAGAAAATCATATGGAAAAGGAGGACACCCCTGACAATGACGAACTGGATGGAAAGTCCCGGATTTCTGGCGCTGGATCCGCTGAAGCAGGAACTGATTAAAAGCGCCGCAAGGCAGACCCGGGGAAAAGCGGGCCGCGATCTTGCTCCGATCATGCTGACGATCGTAATGAATGCAAATAAAAAAGGAATCCAATTCACCACCGACGAATTTGCCCTTATCATGGAGCTCTTTAAGGACGGAAAAAACGATGCAGAAAAGAAACAGATCGACCGCACTGTGGAAGCAGCCAAAAATATTTTTCAGAAAAACATGGGACAGAAGCCTTAAATATGATATGCTGTTGATGCGAAAAGGAACCTCCGCCGGAGCTTCCTTTTGCATGTCTGGCAACTTGAAGCCTAAAAGATAAGGAGCACACTTATGAGAAATATAAAACTGACATTAGAATATGATGGTTCCCGTTATCAGGGATGGCAGCGACTTGGAAAGGGCGAGTCAGAGAACACCATTTCCAACAAGCTTTTGGAGGTTCTAAAGCGGATGACAGGCGAGGAAACAGAGCTCCTCTGCGGCTCCCGCACCGAGGTCGGCGTTCATGCCTACGCGCAGGTTGTCAACTTCAAGACTGCCTGCAAGGATACGCTTCTTAATATGAAACAATATCTGAACCGTTATCTCCCGATGGATATCGCTGTCACTGGTATTGAGGAAATGCCGGAGCGGTTCCACGCTGCGCTCAACGCCAGATCCCGCACCTATATGTACCGGATCCAGATTGGAGACGTACCGGGCGTCTTTGACCGCCGTTATGCATGGTACTCTTTTAAGACCCCGGATATTTCCCGCATGAAGGAAGCTTCAAAGCTGCTTCTCGGCCGCCACGATTTCCGCAAATTTTCTTCCGTGAAAAAGAATAAGAATACGGAAAAAGAGATTCTGGATATCAATATCTACGGGGATCCTGAGGAGATCCAGATTACAATAGAAGCAACCGATTTCCTTCACAATATGGCAAGGATCCTTGTGGGGACTCTGATTGAGATTGGTCTTGGGAAACGGGAGATATCTGATATTACAGAAATTCTGGATGTGAACAGTTCCACTTTGGCCAGCGCGCCCTGCGACCCAAAGGGAATGTACCTGCAGGACGTGCGCTATTTTTAGACGTATCCCGGTATTATTATGAAAGGACGTCAGGACAGCCTGCATATGGTTTGGGAAATGCATGTGTTCCCAGGCCGTATACAGGCCGTCTTATATTTTATTCTATACTTTCACGACAGATACCCCTCGCTCCGCAAGACGTCTGTATTCCGCCTCCGTAAAGGTGCAATCCGTGATCACCGCATCATAATCGTTCAGCCGGTTAATCGTCAGCATCGCGCTTTTCCTGAACTTGCTTCCGTCCGCCACAAGATAGCTTTTTTCACATTGCTTCACGCACATTCTTTTTAAAAAGGCCTTATCCGCCGTAGGCGTCTGCACCCGGAACTGCTCATCGATCGATGCCGCCCCGAAAAATCCCACATTGAAATGGAACTGTTCCAGCATCTGTGTTGCGAAATATCCAAGCATGCTCCCGGTGCTCTTCTGCAGATTTCCGCCGCACACAAACACATCCGCCTTCGTATCTTTCAGAAAAACAGCAGTCTGAAGATCCGGCGTCACGATCAAAAGCTCCGGCAGATCTGCGATCAGCCTTGCAATCTCAAGGACAGTCGTCCCGGAATCCAGAAATACCGTATCGCCTCTTTTTACATGAACTGCAGCTGATTCCGCGATCCTGCGCTTCTCCTCGCAGTTGGATATCATCTTATCTGCGAAGGCCATTTCCTGCTTCAAAACAGCTCCCCCATGAAGCCGCTCGATCTTGCCCTCATCCTGCAGTTTTTCCAGGTCACGACGGATGGTCATGGAACTCACTTCCATCTCCGCCGCCAGCTTATCTACCTGTACGCTGCCCTCTTTCTTCATCATATCCAATATTTTTGTCCGTCGTTCTGCTGCAAACATGCCATCACCCATTCATTTATTTTTGCCGAGCCAGACTCGATTGAGGGCTGCCGCCCAATACATATGTGCTCTGTAATATTGTAACAAAAACAGGGAGCTGCCTGCAACACAGCTCCCGAAAAACTTTTGATTTTTAGAAGATGAAGCTCAGTATAATAACCTCAACTACACCAACTGCCCACGCAAGTGTGGATGTGATTGACCAGATACGGATCTGATCTTTCGCCTCAGATACACCAAGAGTTCTGTTTACAACCCAGAAATAAGAATCGTTGAAGTATCCAAAGAACAGAGAACCAACACAGCAAGCGATCGCTGCTACTACAGGGTTAGCTGTAGATGCAAGGATGATCGGAGCTGAAATGGAAGCTGCTGTTGTCATTGCTACAGTACCGGAACCCTGGATAAATCTCATTGCTGTTGAAATGAACAGCGGAAGAACTACCAACGGGATTGCTGTCTTTGCAAGACCTTCTGCCATGTATGTACCAAGACCGGAATCTGAAATAACCTTGCCCAGAGCGCCACCGCCGCCTGTCAGCAGCAGGATGATACCGGCAGATGCCATACCTTTTTCCATCTCTGCGATACATTCCTGTCTCTCCATGCTTCCACCGAGAGCATAGATTGCAATGAGCAATCCAATTGCAAGAGCAACTACAGGCTGACCGATAAAATTGCAGATCGTGCCGGCTGTTCCGCTTACGCCAAGAGCGCTTGTGATTGTAGCAACCAGGATCAGGATGATCGGTACTAAAAGCGGTGCAAAGGATACGCCGACGCCCGGAAGATTCTCGCCATCTACAGCAAGATCCTGGGAGTAATCCGGTTCCTGCCATTCAGATTCAATATATCCGCCCGGAGCATTGTCATCCGGAATACGATAATACTTCTTTGCAAGGCTCTTTGAGTAAATGATACAAACGATTGCCATCGGCAATGCCAGTACCAATGCACAAAGCAGGAACATACCTACATCGATTCCAAAAATACCGCAAACACCAAGCGGGCCAGGTGTTGGAGGTACCAGGGAGTGAGTAATTACCAAACCGGAAGCAAGTGCTACACCAAGCCCGATAATGGATTTCTTTGTTGCTTTGGAAAGCGATTTTGCGATTGGGGAAAGGATAACGAATCCAGAATCACAGAATACCGGAATCGATACCAGGAATCCTGTAAATGCCAAAGCAGCTTCCTCACGTCCCTTACCAAAAATCTTAAGGAATGTGTGTGCCATCGTCTTCGCTGCGCCTGACGCCTCAAATATCTGGCCCATCATAACACCGAAGCCAATAATGATACCCACACTGGCCATCGTGTTACCAAAACCATTCTTAATTGAAGTTACCAGGTTCAGCACCGTTCCATCATCCAACGTCGTGTCCACTACCGGAAATCCACCAACAATACCGATAATCAGTGAACAAATGATCATTGCAAGAAATGCATGAATCTTCGTTTTCAATACAAGGAATATCAGAACAATAATACCGATTGCAAGACCGATAAGCATTCTCTGACCGCTTAAACCTCCTACCATAAATCATTTCCTCCTCTTCTTTGTTATTTTTTGAAATTAGGTGCGTATTTTGCTGCAAGAAGGATCGCCTCGATCATACTTACTGCGCTCACGATATTTTTGCCCGCAATATCGAAAGCTGTTCCGTGATCTACAGAAGTACGAAGGATCGGCATACCACCTGTAATGGCGATTGTTCTTTCAAAATCAAGCGTCTTTGTAGCAATGTGACCCTGATCATGATATAAGGATAATACACTGTTGTATCTTCCCTGCAATGCCTGATGGAATACAGAATCTGCACCGATCGGTCCTTTCACATCGTAACCCATCTTCTGAAGTTCTTCCACGGCAGGGAATACTTCATTTACTTCTTCCCAGCCGAACAGGCCATGCTCGCCGCTATGTGGGTTGAATCCGGCGACAGCCATCGTTCCTTCAGTAACACCAAGTGTCCTCAGCACCTCCGTACAGCGCTTTACATAGTCGATGATACGTTCCTTTGTAACCATGTCACATGCCTGTCTGATCGACACGTGACGGCTCAGGAAGAATACTCTCATTCCCCGTACCTCGAACATTGTAAGCGGATCTGCCGTATTCGTCAGAGCGCCAAAGATCTCTGTGTGGCCGATATATGGAATCTCCGCAGCTTTCAGAGCTTCTTTGTTAATCGGAGTTGTCGACACAGCATCTGCCTTGCCTTCATTTGCAAGCTCAATACTTTTTGCAATATATTCATATGCAGCTTTGCCGCACATTGCACTGACCTTTCCGTATTCAAATACGGACTGGTCAATATTGCCCAGATCAATGAGGTTCAGAACACCTTTTTCATATTTTCCCTGTTCTGGCTCCTCAACTACATGGATTGTAAGATTGGTCTCTGTGATTTCGATTGCCTTCTCCATCACACCCTTATCTCCTACAACAATGACGTTCGCAACATCAAACACCTCGTCGCTGGCGATTGATTTTGCTACGATTTCAGGACCTACTCCTGCCGGGTCCCCTATCGGGACTGCGATAATCGGTTTTGACATAACACTCTCATCCTTTCTTTTAAATAATCTTTATGATCCAGAGCCGCGCTCCGAATGATTACATGTAAAGCTTCTCCTTCAGGAATGTGATACACTGGTTGATTGCATTTTTATTCCCCTGGGAACCGCCTTTTGTGATGATATCGATTCCATCGAACTCTCCCTTGATCGCTTTTCCGTAAGCTGCAAGCGGAAGAACTTCGTCCATCAGGCAAAGGCCTGCCGTCCCGAATCTTTTGCACACTGAAACGGTAATGTCACCGCCGCTTGTATATAGTCCGCGGAATACGTTGCTGCCCTTGAAGATCCGGTATGTGATCTCTGCAAATGCGCTGTTGATCCTCTCGCTCAGATCGTCCACCGTGCATCCTTTTTCGGCAGCAACTTTTGGCATATCGATCCGGTTCTCCGGATAAAGGCCGTCGCCTGCTACCGTACAGATATCATATGTCTTCATATTCTTCAGGACAGAATCTGTAACTCTTGCTATCTCCCTCTCACGTGTCAGATCATTCTCCACAAAGTGTTTCGTCCTGGCCAGGATCTTATACGTCTCCTGTGAAAGCCACAGTTCCTCCATCTGATCCTTTGTAGTGGAATTGACACTTCCTACAACAGCGAGGATCTTCGGCCGCTCCTGCGCACTCTCTCCCGGTATGATCAGCTTTCTCGATATCGTTGCCGTAAATACGCCCGGATCGACTGCGATAAACCTGATTCCGCTCTCGATCACTGCATCCGCGATCAGATCCAGATCTTCCTGCGTCACGCAGTCAAATACGATCGTGCGGCATCCTGCCTGAACCTGCTCCAGTATCAGCGCTGCCAGAACTTCCTTCCCTTCCATCATATCCTTCATCAGGATCTGACCAACCGGATATTTGCTCTGTTTTTCAAAGATCGGTCTTACCTCGGAGGTTGTCACCGGAGTCTTTGGGTCAAGGGCTATGTTCGTCTTGTGAAGCGGGATTCCGTTTACAAGCATGTAGCCTCCTAAAATAATTCTCCCGGATTCCGGGAAACAGGACGCTGCGATTGCAATATAATCGTCTCCCAGAGCATCCAGAAGCGCATCTGTCTCACTTCCGAGATTTCCTCTTAAGGTACTGTCAATTCTCTTGGCATAAACCTTCACCTGATCGTTCTGAAGCAGCTTCGCCACATTATACACACGGTTATATGCAATATCTGCGCTTACTCCTCTGCTGTCGGTCGGATACATCAGACAGTCACATTCATTCATCGTAGAGAGTTCAACCCTCTCCATGTTCATGACCGTGTATGTCTTATAATCCATCTTCTTCAAAAGAACGCCGGTTGCATTAACCCCTGTGATATCGTCTCCGATTACAACACATTGCGGCATAAAACGAGTCCTCCTTTTCTTATTAACATTTTATAACATTTAAGTTTATAATTATTTTACATTCAATGTTCATTTCTGTCAATCCCCAAAGGAGGACTCCATAGAATATCGTGACTTTTTCACAAAACCGATTGTTATTTTTTGTTCGAATTGAGTGTTATTTTGTTTATTTTTGTTTGTTTGACATTATTTTGTCAGTACCTCTACGGCTTCCTTCAATGTCTCGATCTCACCGACATTACCCGGGAAGATGACATAAGGTGTCTGAGGGAACTTACTCTCCTCGCCGGTCTGCCATACCGGGATACCCGGCTTGATCTGTCCAAGTACGTTAGCTTTCTGTACAGCCAGCGCCTTTGTTCCTACGTCGCTGGATGTGATACCGCCCTTTGCGATAACAAAGCTTGGCGTGATCGTAAGTCTGCCTACCAGAGACTGAACGGCATCGGAGATCTTCACGGAGAGACGAAGCTCATCCTCCTTATCTCCTGTATCTGCTGTGATAAGCGCTCTTGTTGTGTAGCAGCAAACTGTCTTTCCTGCAGCGATGCACTCTTCTTCTTTTGCAAGGCATCTCTGAACCTCCGCCTCAAATGCAGCGTCATCCTTGACAAGCGTTGCATCCAGCTCGATAAATTCGATATCAGAGAGCTGTTTTAAGCACTCGACCTGCTTCGTTGTCTTGTCTGTATGGGAGCCAACGACAACGATTCCGCCATTGCTTGTCTCTTTCACGATCATCTGCTCTCTTGTAAGGAGAGGCTGGTCTGTAACGCCTCCCATAACCTTAACGATCGCAGCGGCTGTACGGAACATAAATACTTTTCCCCTGGCCATTGCGCGGTAGAGAGCCACGCAGAACACCTTAACGTCCACATAGTCAACCGCATTTACAATGATCTTGTTGAAATCCTTCACAGCCATAAGCTGAGCCTCAATCTTGTCGATATCGGCATTGTGGATATCTTCAAGGGAAATGCATGTAACATCCGAAGCCTTATACTCGCCTTTTGTCTTCTCCTCAACATACTCCGGCATTGTAGCTGCTGAATATCCGAACGTCTTGTCCTTTGCAAACTCTGTTTCATTAGCCGGAACGAGCTCATCACCATATTTTACATAATGAACATTATCGATCGTGAAACGTCCGCCTTCTTTAAAGAACGGGCAAAGGATCTCGCCATCGATCTTTGCGCCTGTATTCTTCTCGTAATCTGCTTTCAGAAGTTCTGTCTCCAGCGGGAAATGTCCGCGGAGTGTAGAATCAGATCTGCTGATGAATATGTATTCTTTCCCGGTTTCCTTAGCAACCTCGTCGACAACTGCAGCGATCTCTTTGTGAGCCTTTGTTGTCTGCTCTACTGTGAAGCCGCGGGAATTTGTCAGAACATAGAAAAGGTTGTTCTCTTCCTCGAATCCTTTTTTGATGCTGTCCTTTTCCCAGTTTGTGTAAACAGAAATATCATGGACTGTCTGAACGCCTGTCGGGTCGTCATCAAGAACTACGATCTTTTTGTTGTTCGCCTCGATCTCTTTTGCAAGCAGCGCATCGATAGCCGCCTCATCAATTTTCTTATATGAAGTCAGTACTTCTGCATTTAATGCCATTTTCATTCCCTCCTGATCAGTCAACCTTCTTTACTTCTACATCAGCGAGCTTCTCAAAATACTGAACGATTCCGCCATGGTCATCTCCCATATGTCCGTGAATCTTCAGAGTCTGAAGAATCTCATAGAGCTGTGCGGTATAAGGGATCGGTACATCGATAGAATGTGCTGTATTTACAACATTCTTGATATCCTTGTGATTGATACGGATCGGTCCGCCTGGTTTGAAGTTTCGCTCAACAATCATAGGAATCTTTGCATCAAGAACTGCGCTTCCTGCAAGTCCTCCGCGAATAGCCTCATAAACCTTAACCGGATCTGCTCCAGCTTTTGTTGCGAGAACAAACGCCTCGGAAACAACAGCAATCGTATTATTTACGATAACCTGATTTGCAAGTTTTGTAACAGAGCCGCTTCCGGAACCTCCGATCAGAAGTGCAGAATTTCCAAGGATATCAAAATATTCCTGGAACGCATCGAAGTCTTTCTGATCCCCGCCGGCCATAATTGCAAGCGTTCCGGCGATCGCTCCCGGCTCTCCGCCGGATACAGGTGCGTCAACGAATCCTACACCCTTTTCCTTTAATCCGTTGTAGCACTCCTGGGATTCAACCGGCGTAACAGAGCTCATGTCGCAGACAACGGCTCCTGCCTTGATCGTAGATGCAACTCCTCCCTCATCAAACAAAATCGATTTGGAAATAGCGCCGCTTGGAACCATGATAATGATTCTCTCGCACTGCTCGCCAATCTCAGCATAAGAAGCTTCTACAGCGCCGCAGGAAACAACATCTGCGACTGCTTCTTTGTTAAGATCAGCCACCAGAAGTTCCACTCCGGCCTTCAAAAGGTTCTTTGCCATTGGTCGTCCCATGATACCAAGTCCAATAAATCCTACTTTCATTTTGTATCTCTCCATTTCTTTTTTATTTGCAGCGGTTCCTGATGCTCTTATAAGAGTTGTTGTCATTGATCCGCTGCATGATTTACTTGTTGATGCTATTATACGGTATACCGGTATACCGGTCAAGATATTTATTGCAGTTTCTATGTTTTTAACAAATTTTTTGTTAATTTATTGTGCATTATTTACAATTTTGATTGTCAAAAAAATAACTCCACTTTTTCTATCAATTTCGATTCTTTTTTGTATTAAAAATACGATTTTCCGCGCTTTTCTTGACCTTGATTATCTTGTGGTGTATATTTAGTTTAATTGCAATTTTAAATTTTAAGGGGAAGTTTGATAATTATTTTGCAATACATTGTTTTTCAGGGGGTAATTCAGATGGTTTCATTACAACAGCAGGCTTACGATCACATCAAAAAAATGATCGAATCTAATGAACTTAAGTCTCAGGAGATTTATTCGGAGACACGATTTGCAAAGGAAATCGGTATTTCAAGAACTCCATTCCGCGATGCCATTCACAGGCTTGCTCAGGACGGATATCTGGATATCATTCCGAGCAAGGGGTTCCGCGTTCATCAGCTGACGCCGAAGGATGTAGATGAAACATTTCAGATGCGTTCCGCGATCGAAGGGTACTGTACCCTGCAGATCACACGGGAATATCAGACACCAAAGGCAATCCGGCTTTTCAGCGACCTGGATGAACTTGTCTTCCAGATGAGCCGCATTCTGAAAACAACACATTCTATCGATGAATTCTGGGATTACGACCATCGCTTTCACATCGCGATCGTCCACTATATGGAGAATGAATTATTCAACCGTATGTTCGACACATACATGTACCGGATACAGAAGCTGGCTTCACTGTCCCTTTCGCACGAAGGGCGTATGGAAAATACGTTTGCAGAGCATTCCGCCATTTTGGAGGTCATGAAGTGCGGTGATTCTTCCAGAATTATGGAGGTCACGCTTCAGCACATGGAGAATCCGCACGATATCAATATGGAAGATCTGCAAACTATTTAATTATTATTCAGAAGGAAATCACAATATGATCCGTGTAAATAACATTACACTGCGCGTCGGAAAAAGCGTTTTTTGAAGACGTTAAGATCAATTTTACGCACGCTGCCTGCTGCAGCCTGACCAGAGCAACCGGCACAGGCAAGTTTAGGGATCCTGTCCGGGCAACTGGAGCCAGCTGAAAGTCATGCAGATATAGAGAGGATATAATAAATCAGGTCTTTTCATTCAAAGGAAAGCGTCTCTTCTCCTCTGTTATACCGCAAATATAATTCATGTCCACATTATATAGTTTTGCAAGCCTGATCAGCGAACTGACAGGGATTCTCGTCTTTCCCGATTCATAATCCGCATAAGTCCGTTGTCCGACATTGAGTAAATGTGCAACATAAGTCTGTGTATAATCTTGATCTTCCCGTAACGCACGAATACGATATCTGTAATCCACGGATTCACCTCGTAATTGTTTATATTATACTAACCATATAAAAACTTTTCATTCGCATTGAATTTTAGAGTTATAAACTCTAAAATAATTTTCAAATCCGAACAGAAAGGAATGCTTCTATTTCCTGCTGCACATTCACATCTTCTCTTTAAATTCCTTCGCGGATTTCACCTTTGCCGCCAGTTTAATCCATTGCTTTAAAACCGCCAGATCCTTTTCTTTTGTAATCCTTTCACGCAGTTCATCTGAAATCTCCCCGAGCTCCTCCAGTAATTCAATCGTATCTTCCGCTTTTCCGCGCGCTAATCCTTCCTGCATTCCCTGTTCGATTCCCTGTTCGATTCCCTGCTCGATTCCCTGCTCGATTCCCTGTTCGATTCCCCGCTCGATTCCCTGCTCGATTCCCTGCTCGATTCCCCGTTCGATTCCTTGCTTCATTCCTCGCTCCATTCCCTGCTGGAATCCTTTGTTTACTGCGTCCTCTATCATAGACTTATGATCCATGATAGCCTTTTGTCTGGCTTCGTACATAAGCCTTTTTTTCTCATTGGCGCTCAATTTCAATACTCTTCCATACGCATCCTTGATATATTCATCTTCCTCTGCAAGCATTTCAAATTCCTCCTCTGTTTCTGCATTAAAGAACCGCGCCCAACGTAACAGTTCGTCCTTTGGATCATCACATTCCGCAAGCTTTGGAAGCTCCAGAAGATGAATTTCCAGCATGTCTGAATATTTCTCTCTGCGGTTGTCCTCCCAAATATGAAACCGTGAATAATATCCGGAATCGTTCTCAAACAATTTGAAGTCCAAAATCCCCACATGAATGCATTTCTTCAGTTTCCCATAAGCTTCCCCCTTCTTTATCTGTCCGGCATACATCTTACACAGATAAAAAAGCGATCTTTCTGTCCACGCCTGAAACGGAAGCACCTGCATCTCAATATCCATCTGCGTCCCGTCCACAAGAGAAACCCGGACGTCAAGAACTCCAGGCTTATCTTCTTCATGCTCCCGGTCAAGAATTGTGGGAAGCAAAGTAGTTCCCTGAATCTCACAGGCCTTTACTCCCAATAATGCTGAAATAAATCCCTGACGCACTTTCCCGTCCGCCATCAGTTCCTTGAAGCAGAAATCATTTTTCGGCTTCATAATAAATTTTTCTCTGCTCATAGCAAGCTCCCTTCCTGACAAAGAAGGAACCGTGCAGAGCTGATACATACACATAATTTCAGGTACGTAATATCTAAAACGAAAGCGTAAAACACACGTTCGTATCCATAAAATTATGTTAATGATTATATTATAACCATTTTCTTGCCTGAAAACAATATCCTTCTTGTCAAATCCATTTTTACAATTCATAATTCTGCGTAAATCTTGACCGAATGGTCCTGAATATTAGAATTCTTAGAACTCACGTGGAATTGTAGAATACAATCAGTATACCTTTTGACCGATAAAATTGCAACCCAAAATGCAATCATTATTTCTGTCTCCGAATACATTTTCGTTTGAGACAAGGGCGCAACAAAATATAAAACCCCTCTGATCAGACGTTTCCAGTTACCCGAAAACAGAACAGAGGGGATATTATTTACAATAATCAATCTCTCAATATCTCCTGTCTTAGCAGGATCAAAGCATTTGTCACCGCATAATCACGCACCTTCGCGCGATTCCCATTCGAATAAAATCTTTCCGTCACCGTACCTTTTGCTGATGAACAACCTATATATACCAGTCCTACGGGCTTTTCCCGGCTTCCGCCGCCGGGCCCGGCGATTCCCGTAATTCCGACCGCATAATCGCATCCTGTTCTTTCCCGAAGGCCCTTTGCCATCTCATATGCGGTTTCCTTACTTACAGCGCCATGAACCGCCAGTGTCTCATGCTTTACACCAAGTATCTTTTCTTTGATCTCATTGGCATAGGTTACATAGCTTTCGGAAAATACTTCCGATGCCCCCGGGACACTCGTGATACGCCCTGCCAGAAGCCCTCCTGTACAGGATTCCGCAGCAGATACTGTCTTTCCGCGCTCTTTCAAAAGCTTTATAACAGCGGCCTCCAGTGTCTCATGTTCCTCCATCGTGTAAATCTTGTCCCCAAATCTTCTTTGCATTTCTTCTGTCATCGGAGCCATCAGCTTTTCAGCCTCCTCCTGCGAGACGGCTTTTGCTGTGATCCGGAAATGGACTTCGCCTGTCTTGGCATACGGTGCAAGTGTAGGATTGGACTGAGCCTCCATCAGGTCCTGTACCATTGTCTCGGCACGGCTCTCTCCGATTCCACATACCTTGATCATGCGGGAATAAATACCTTCCGGCTGCAAACGGTTCAAATATGGGGCGATATCCTTTTCAAACATCGGGATCATCTCATTCGGCGGTCCCGGCATCAGGATAATACTTTTGCCATTCTGTTCCATGATGACTCCCGGCGCTGTCCCGTTATCATTGTCAATGACTGCCGCGCCTTCCGGAATCATCGCCTGTTTCCAGTTATTATCTGTAATGGTTCCGGATTTCCGAAGCTTAAAAAACTCCTCGATCCGGCTTTTCGAATGCTCGTCCATATAGAGCTTTCTTCCAAATACTTCTGCAGCCATCTCTTTTGTCAGATCATCCTTTGTAGGTCCAAGTCCTCCGGTCAGAATTACAATGTCCGAGCGTCCGACAGCCTGTGCAATACATTCCTTCATCCGTTCCGGATTATCCCCGATCACCGTCTGATGATACATAGCAAGGCCAAGAAGCGCACATTTCTCTGCAAGATATGCAGCATTGGTATTTACGATATTTCCAAGAAGAAGCTCGGTTCCGACCGAAATCAGTTCGACTGTCATTCTACATACCACCTTTCATCAGTATCTCACGGTTTTTGAAAATATAATCGACAAGCGATACAACCGTCAGGATCAGAGCGACCCATACAAGCGCCGTCTCAAGCAGCTGAAACCATCCGGCATTTACGTCCAGGATCAGCGCAATGATCATAGCCATCTGGAATACGGTCTTAAATTTTCCCCAGTAGCTTGCCGCGATCACAATACCGTTATCCGATGCGATCAGGCGGAATCCGCTGATGATAAATTCGCGGGCAATGATGATGATAACGATCCAGGCCGCCAGCTTGCCTTTTTCAATCAGACAGATCATTGCTGAGCATACAAGAAGCTTATCCGCAAGAGGATCCATAAATTTCCCGAAGTTTGTCACAAGATTGTATTTTCTTGCAATTTTCCCGTCCAGCATATCTGTCAGACTGGCCGCGCAGAATAATACAAGCGCAATATATTTGTCAGCGCCTCCCGTAATATCCGCAAGCATAAACACGACAAAAAACGGTATCATAATTACCCGAAGTACAGTTAATTTATTTGGTAAATTCATTATACAATCTCTCCTATCAAATCATATTCCAATGCTCCTGTCACATGAACCATGGCAAAATCGCCGGAAACAAGATCAAGATCTGTATTTACGAAAATCAATCCATCCACATCCGGCGCATCACGGTATGTCCTCCCGACATAAGCATTTTCTCCTGCGACCTTTCCCTCAATCATAACCAGCACATCCCGGCCAACCATTTTTTCTTCGGCAAGATCCAGCGAGACTTCCTGCTGAAGCTCCATGATCTCCGCCTGACGATCCAGCTTCACTTCCTCATCGATCTGATCCGGCATTGCCGCTGCCGGAGTGCCGTCCTCCTGTGAGTACGTAAACACACCAAGTCTGTCAAATTCCATTTCATCGACAAATTCCAGAAGCTCCTCATGCTGCTGCTGCGTCTCGCCCGGAAATCCCGTGATCAGCGATGTGCGAAGAGAGATATCCGGAATCTCTGTACGAAGCTTATGGATCGTATCGATAAGCTGCTGTTTGGAGGTTTTCCGCCCCATACGTCTTAAAATTTCATCGCAGGCATGCTGGATCGGAAGATCGAGATAATTACAGATCTTGTCTTCTTCCTTCATAACCCGGATCAGCTCATCGTAGATTTCTTCCGGATAACAATACATGACGCGTATCCAGTAAAGGCCGTCAATTTCACACAGCTTCTTCAAAAGCTGATGCAGACATTTTCTTCCATAAAGATCCACGCCGTAAAGTGTTGTTTCCTGTGCAACAAGGATCAGTTCTCTGACTCCTCCTTCCACCATCTCTTTTGCTTCTTTTATAAGCCGTTCCATCGGAATACTCCGGAAATTACCCCGAAGCGATGGGATCACACAGTACGTACAGTGCTTGTCGCAGCCTTCCGCAATCTTCAAATATGCATAATGCCCTCCGGTCGATACGGTACGTTTTGCGTCAGGCAGCGGCAGACGGTTGATATCATCTGCCTGTACAAAAGCGCTGCCGCCCAGAACCTGTTCCACAGCCTCCACGATCTTATCGTAAGACGCTGTTCCGAGCACTGCATCAACCTCCGGTATTTCATCCAGGATCTCCTTCTGATACCGCTGGGCAAGGCATCCGGTCACAAGAAGCGCCTTCAGTCTTCCCTCTTCCTTCAGACGCGCCATATCCAGAATATTCTGTACGCTCTCTTCCTTCGCATCATGAATAAAGGAGCATGTATTGATCACCACAACGTCGGCCTCCGCCTCATCATCCGTGATTTCATAGCCTGCTTTTATCAGGAATCCAAGCATATACTCGGAGTCCACAAGATTTTTATCGCACCCAAGCGAAATAAAAAGTATTTTCATTCCAGTCTCCTGTCAAAAAAGAAGGCAGACACCCATACCGTGTATATGATTATCCTGGATATACACTGCCTGAAAACGCATCTGCCGGTTTTTTAATTATTCTTCTGAATCTTCATCCACAAGAATCTTGAGCATTCCTTCATTCATCTCTTCGACAGCAATAGACAACGGCTTATCGCCTTCCTTGTAATTTACCATCGGCATCTCGCCATCTACGATCTGGCGCGCCCTCTTTGCTGTTGCAAGAACGATGGAGTAACGGCTGTTCACAATTTTAGTTGCGCCCTCCTCAACGTCCTGATTTACTACCTTCATCAAATCACTATAAGATGGATGTAACATATTCTCTATCTCCTTTCAAATTCTTTTAATCCATTTTGTATCTGCGCGATCAGTTCTGCCTGCCGCGCCGCTTTTTTGTGCTCAGCGGTCACGATTCCATGCAGATCCTTCACACACTCATCTAAATCATCGTTGATCAGCAGATAGTCATAGGCTTCCATGCCTGCTGATTCCTCACTCGCCCTTTCCAGACGCGACCGGATCACTTCTTCTGTCTCTGTTCCCCTTCCCGTCAAACGATTCTTCAGTTCGTCCGCCGTCGGTGTTGTCACAAAAACAAGCACCGCATCCGGATATTTTCCTTTAATCTTCAGGGCGCCCTGAATCTCAATTTCAAGGATTACATCACGGCCATTTTCAAGCTGATCCTCCACGTATGCTTTCGGCGTTCCATAATAGTTGCTCACATAACATGCATGTTCGATCAGCTCATCTGCTGCGATCATCTTCTCAAATTCTTCCTTTGTCTTAAAAAAATAATGGACACCGTCCTCCTCGCCGGGACGGGGATCACGCGTCGTTGCCGACACCGACAGGGCATACTGGTCATAAGTCTCAAGAAGTCTGCCCATCAGCGTTCCCTTTCCAGCTCCGGAAAAACCGGAAACAACAAGAAGGATCCCTTTTTGCTTCATTCTATTCCCCCGCTTTCCCATCATGTTTCTCTTGCGCATGGCCTTACTGGCCCTGTAAATAACCTTGAATCCGCTTCGCTTCTTCTGATCTGCACGCCGGTTCGCTAAGCTCGGTCTTACCTCGCCATGCGCTCCGTGCGTCGATTGGGGCTGGTCGCTTCCTCGCCATGCATAATCTCGAATCCGCTTCGCTTCTTCTCGATTGGGGCTGGTCGCTTCCTCGCCATGCATAATCTCGAATCCGCTTCGCTTC
>CAZPXF010000012.1:30434-33626 GCA_964590945.1 uncultured Lachnospiraceae bacterium
TTCTCGATTGGGGCTGGTCGCCCTATGCCGGAATGCCCAAAGGAAGCCGCTTGTAAGCGAGCTTACGCGGCTGCCTTTGGGCATTCCGGCGCATGGCTCGTCAGTTATTCAATGTTTTGAATCTGCTCGCGTACTTTTTCTATCTCTGTTTTCAGGTTGATCGCATCATTGGATGTTTCGAGGTCATTGGCCTTGGAAAGGATCGTATTGGCCTCCCGGTTCATCTCCTGTGCAATGAAATCCAGCTTACGCCCGATACCCTCATCATAATCAAGCGTTGCTTTCATATGCTCTATGTGGCTCCGGAGACGTACCGTCTCTTCATCTGTACAAATCTTGTCCGCAAAGAGAACAAGTTCCGTCGCAATGCGGTTCTCATCGATCTGTGTGGATTCCAGAACTTCAGAAAGCTTTGCTTCCAGCTTCTCCCGATATTCTGCAAGGATCTGCGGGGAACGTTTCTCAATCTCATCCACAACGCTGAGCATGCCATCCAGTTTCCGGATCAGATCCTTCTTCAGGTTCTCTCCTTCAATTATACGAGTCTCGACAAACTGTTCACAGGCTCCTGAAACGGCCTTTTCAAGAATGCTCCACAGTTCCTTCTCATCCACATCCTGTTCTTCCATCGTAAGAATCTCCGGACACCTGGAGAGCGTAGATACACGAATATCAAAATCCAGTCCGAACTGTTCCTGCATTGTGTGAAAAGCCTCCATATACTCCTCTGCAAGAGACGAATTGTACTTTAAAGAAACCTGTGACTCAGAAGTATCCTCGTATGTGATGAAAACATCAACCTTTCCTCTCTGAACGTATTGTTTCATCAGATTGCGGATTGATGTCTCGAAAAAATTCAGCTTCTTTGGCATGCGGATATTTACATCCAGATAGCGGTGATTTACGCCTTTCATCTCTACCGTAAATTTCCTCTCGGCTTCGGAGATCTCACAACGGCCAAAACCAGTCATACTTTTTATCATATCTTATTTCCTCTGTTCGTTCCTGATCTGTTCAGATGGCAGAATGCCGTTTCTGAACTGCTATTCAAACTAAATCTAATCTATTATAGAGGATTTTAAAAATTCAGTCAATGTATAGCCTCTTTTTTAAAATAAAAAAATCCGCATAAATTCAGGGTACTTTTCATGGGTAATATCATTTAACATTTACAAACCGGTATTTTATGATAAAATGGATTACGGATTTTAATTTAAATGAAAGGGGATTCTTTCATGGCTTTTGATGGAATTACTGTCGCAGCTGTCACAGAAGAGCTGAACCGGCAGATATTAAACGGGCGGATCAGCAAGATCGCACAGCCGGAGACGGATGAATTATTATTTACAATCAAGACGCAGGAAGGTCAGAAGCGGCTTGCCATCTCAGCAAACGCAAGTCTTCCGCTCATCTATCTGACGGATCAGAATAAACCCGGACCGATGACAGCGCCGAATTTCTGTATGCTGCTTCGCAAATACATTGGAAACGGGCGTATCACTGGCATCAGTCAGCCGGGACTGGAACGGATCATCCGGCTTGAGATCCAGCATTTGGACGAGCTTGGCGATCTGAGCACCAAATATCTCATCGTAGAGATCATGGGCAAGCACAGCAATATCATTTTCTGCCGGGATGATAACAGGATCCTCGATGCGATCAAGCATGTTCCGGCGCAGATGAGTTCTGTCCGGGAGGTGCTTCCGGGACGCAGCTACTTTATCCCGGACACCATGCACAAAAAGGATCCGCTTTCGACGACTGAGGATGAATTTCTTCTGGTACTGCGCGGGAAAAAGCTTGCGCTCCAGAAGGCAATCTATACATCCTTTACCGGGATCAGTCCCGTCGCCGCTGTCAGTATCTGTGAACTGGCCGGCCTTGATGCAGGGATCCATACCGAGGAGGCAGACGACGATACCCTGCGGCATCTTTACCGTCAGTTCGCGATCTGTATGGAGGATGTTCAAAACGGCAATTTTGCTCCATGTATTTATTACAAAAACAAAGAACCATTTGAATTTGCCGCGCTTCCGCTCTGCCAGTATGGCGGATTTACGCGAAAGGAATACGCTTCTGTTTCCGAGGCTCTTACCGTGTATTACATGAGCCGGGATATGGCGACGCGAATCCGGCAGAAGTCTTCCGATCTTCGTCATATTGTGCAGACTGCCCTGGACCGCAGCCGCAAGAAATATGCCCTTCAGGCCGGACAGCTGAAGGATACGGAGGGGCGCGACAAATACAAGGTCTACGGAGAACTCATCAATGTCTACGGATATGATCTGAAACCGGGCGCAAAGCATCTGGAAGCGCTGAATTATTATACAAATGAGACGATCCGGATACCTCTTGACGATACCAGAACGCCGCAGGAGAATTCCCAGCGCTATTTTGAAAAATACAACAAACAGAAACGTACCTTTGAAGCGCTCTCCGGATTGATACAGGAAACGCAGAATGACATCGCTTATCTGGAATCCATCACAAATGCACTGGATATCGCGCAGACGGAAGATGATCTGATGCAGATCCGGGACGAGCTTATGGAGACCGGCTTTATCCGCAAAAAGTTTTCGAAAAAAAAGAAAGCCTCCAAAAGCAAGCCTTTCCACTATATTTCCAGTGATGGATTTGATATTTATGTCGGGAAAAATAATCTGCAGAACGAGGAACTGACCTTCCGTTTCGCAAATGGGAACGACTGGTGGTTCCACGCAAAGAAAATGCCCGGCTCACACGTCATCGTAAAAACCAATGGCCGGGAACTCCCGGACCGCACATTTGAAGAGGCCGGACGGCTGGCCGCATACTATTCCAGCGGCAGGGGCACAGAAAAGATAGAAATCGATTATATCCAAAGAAAACATGTGAAAAAGCCGACCGGAAGCAAGCCGGGATTTGTCGTTTATTATACGAATTATTCACTCATTATCGACTCAGATATTTCCTGTATTCGAGAAGCGTAGCATATTCTCCGGGGCATCCTATATGGATTCCCCGGAAAATACATAGTTCTTCTTTCCGCCATCATCCGGATCAATAAAAATCACTCCGTTACTCCTTCCTGCACCTTCGGGATAAATTTTCTCATCGCTTTGACGCTTTTTGTCTTCTTAGGTGTCGCTTTCTTTTTTGCATCCTCACAAAAATACATCTGGGAGTTAAATTTCGCCTTTCCCCGGACCTTCG
>CAZPXF010000013.1:0-26815 GCA_964590945.1 uncultured Lachnospiraceae bacterium
GTCACGGCAGAAAAGATCGCTGCAAGTGCAATCACGGCCGATAAGATTGTTTCCGGGGCGGTCACAACGGATAAGCTGGCAGCGAGTGCGGTTACCGCTGATAAGATCGCTGCAAACGCTGTTACGGCCGACAAAATTGCTGCGAACGCAGTGACAGCCGGGAAGATAGCAGCAAGTGCGGTCACAGCGGCTAAAATTGATGTAGATGACTTGTTTTCACAGAACATCACCGCCACAAACCTACATATTACCGGCGACAGCACTTTTGATGGCACGTTGAATGGTGCGACGGGGAGTTTTAGCGGTGCGATAAGCGCAAGTTCTTTAAGTGTAAGAGAATATAACACCAATCTGTATACCGATTCAGACGGCACACATGGAGAATACGCAACAGTTATTGAAACAAGAGTTGTCGATTCCGATACGGGAGCGCGGTACATAGAAGCATATATGGGTACAATGCAAACGAACATAACCTATGATGCCGGAGCGTATATCATTTGCGCTAACTATTCCACGGCCAGCACAACTGAGGATATATTGACTTTAAATGCAGATAGAGTTGTTATAAATTCCATTGAAGAAGATGTGTACATATTAGGCGGACTTATTACGGAAGGTGGTATTAGTGCTAATTGGGGGGATATCAATGTTAGTAATGGAAGTGTTTACGCCAACTCAGCATCTATGGGCACGGAGTGTCGGTTGAAAGCGACCTCGGGAGCCGGATCGATATATCTATATTCTCAGGCAAGCTCAACAGGCGATAGGGGGATCTGGGGATCAAATGCTTCCGGAACTGCCTCATCTATACTAAGCGTTAATAGTAGTAATACGGTGACATTAAACGGCCATGCCTCAAGTGATTTGGCGTTGAGTGGCGGAACCCTTACTGGAGATGTAGTTTTATCAGAATCCTCTGCGGAGGGTAAGAGAATATCCATAAATAACGGCACATATGAAGTTGGCCTCCATGTTGGATCGGGTGGCGTAAATCATGGACTATATGATTTTTCGAGCAGTCTCAATTCGTGGATTATTTACAGAGAAAGTAGCACACAAGCATTTATACCAAGTGCATTGACGGTGACATATGGAATTGATTGTCAGGCCGTATATATAACCGGAGATATCATCCGAAAGAAAGCAAGTAATACCAGCAATGTAAATCTGGGTTCATCAACCTATCCATTTTATGACCTATATCTTAATCATTGCGTATACTATAAAAGTCCGCCGACCGGTTCGGGCACAGCGGCGTATTTTAACTCAAATGGGGCGATTGTAAAGTACAGTTCCGACAGGCGATTGAAAAACAGTATCGCTCCGGTTACGGATGAATTGCTGGACCCAAACAGATTATATGATCTGCCAGTTTATCAGTATAAGTACAACAACGATGTCCTGGAAACAGGTGATGACCTGTACGATAAACTGGTTATCGGAATTATGGCGGATGAGGTTGATACAATCTATCCGACCGCATGTGCTTATGACTCGGAAGGTGTTCCGACAGGATGGAACGGCAATGTGCTGCTCCCTGCGATGCTAAAGCTTATTCAGGATCAGAAAAATCAGATGGATATTTATTTGGCACAAATAGAAACACTCTATCGTCAGCTTGCAGAAGTAAATGAAAATATAGCAGTATTACAAAACCAATTACAGGCGGCGTCGTCATAGATGCGGGCTGTTTTTAATAAAAAGATAGGAGGACAACATTATGTCAGAAACATTAACATTTAAGGATTCCATCACGCGGACAGGCTATACGACGATCAACGGGAAAAGAGTTGTGCAGCATACCTGTACGATCAACGCGGATGCTCCGGAGACCATTGCAGTGAACTCAACGAAGTTGGATCGCGAACTCTACAAAGCAAACCGGGATATTTGCCGGGCGGATATTGCAGAGTTTGAGGACGGAGCCTATGAGCTTCAGGATCAGTATCTTGCACAGAAGGAGGAAACAGAATAATGAAAATGACGTATTCAGAACTCACGGAAAGACATACAGTTCTACTGGCAGTGGGCAAACTTACCCTGCCGAGAAAGGTTTCTGTGGCAATTTCAAGAAACATTGTAAAACTTGAAAATGAACTGAAGATTTACAGTGAACAGGATAAGGACATCGCTGAACGGTACGCGGCAAAGGACGAAAAGGGCGAATTTGTTTTGGAAAATAACGCATTTACCTTTGAAAGCATGGAAAAGAAAGGGCTTTTTATCAGCGAGAGAAAGGAGCTTGGCGAAACCGGGATTGAAATCGATATTTTAACGTTCAAGGCTTCGGAGCTTGACCGGTGTGAAGAGGTGGAGCGATATGATATTCTCACGCCGGTTCAGGAGGCGTCTCTTGCATGGATGATTGACTATGAAGAATAAATGGGGTGAGTAATATGGAGACGATCATAGCATCTGTGATAACTGGTGTGGTTGGCATCCTGGTATGCATGATCAACAACTATTTCCAGCAGCGATCGGTTAAGAAACAAAACGGTGAAACGGTCGCCCTTATTGACTATAAACTATCAGAGCTCACAAAAAGGGTAGACAAGCATAATAATGTCGTGGAGCGCACGTACAAGCTTGAAGAGGAAGGGAAAGTCATGCAGGAACAGATCAGGGTGGCAAATCATAGAATTAAAGATTTGGAAGAAAAGGAGTGATATCAATGAAAGACAGAGATTGGACAGAATGGTTAAAGTGCGCAGGAATTCGGGCGATTAAGACAATTGCTCAGGCAGCTATCGCAACAATCGGCACGGCGGCCGCTATGGGAGATGTAAACTGGAAATACGTTGTGTCGGCTTCGGTACTGGCCGGAGTGCTATCGTTATTAACAAGCATTGCGGGGCTGCCGGAGGTGGAAAGTTGCGCCGGCGCAACAGAGGGATTAGATGGCGAATAATCTTCTTGATACAGTAAATAAACCATGATAATATAAAAAACAGAACAACCGTGTTACAGGGTGGATGGCCTCATTCTCAAGAGAATGGGGGTGATGCCTATGAGAAATCATTTTGATTTTAAGGATTTAATGACCTTTGGTCTTTTCCTTTTGGCATTGCTTACATTCGTGTTTACGTTTTGTAAGTAGTTTTACATAGAAAAACCACCCTTCAAAGTCTTGGCGGACTGGGTGGAATTTCAATTTTCATTTTGGTCAACCACTTTGGCGGTTGTTCTTTATATTTGTATTATATGACAAGTAAAAGAGAATATCAACATGAATTTTTTGGAGAGGGCGAGTGATCGTCCTGTTTTTATGGAAGGAGATTAAAATATGTTATCTATTATTACAAAACTTGCAAAATCAATCAGCCACGGCGGGTCACGCAAGACCTCGCAGATCAAGTACATTGTTATCCATTACACAGGAAACAAGACGGATACGGCAAAGGGTAACGCGAACTATTTTGCAACGTCAAACACAAGAGCGGCCGGAGCGCATTACTTTGTGGATGAGACAAGCATTTACCAATCCATCAAAGATACGCTGATTGCATGGGCGGTCGGCGGCAGTAAATACGCGGACTGCGGGTCAAGCGGAGGTGGAAAATACTATGGCAAGTGCACAAATACAAATTCGGTCAGCATTGAGATGTGCTCCACTGGAGGAGCAATTTCGGGCGCAACGATCGAGAATGCGGTCGATCTGACAAAGAGCCTTATGAAAAAATACAACATTGATGCCGATCACGTAATCCGGCACTTTGACGTAAATGGAAAGCACTGTCCGGGGTGGTCGGGCTGGTACGGAAGCAGTCAGAGCAAATGGACGGCGTTTAAGAAAAAGCTTACATCGACGTCATCCAGCTCCTCTTCCGGAACGTCCAAGACCACAGCGGAAAAATCGGACAGCTCAAGCAAGTCCGGCAAACTGGATGTGGACGGAAGCTTTGGCTCTGCGACGGTCAAGGCGACACAGAAGTATTTTGGCACGACGCAGGATGGCGTGGTCAGTAACCAGCCGACAAGCAACCAAAAGTATCTGCCAAACGCAGTCACCGGTGCATGGGAGTTTAAGGCGTCCGGATATAAAACCGGGTCTGCGGTGATCAAAAAGCTGCAGGCAAAGATCGGCGTGACGGAAGACGGCTTGTTTGGCAAGAAGAGCGTCAAGGCGTTTCAGAAGTTCCTTGGAGTTACGCAGGACGGCTCCATGGGCCCGGCAACCGTCAAAGCGTGGCAGACATGGCTTAATAAGCAGTAACCTCCAAATATTTTTTAGTTCTATGGTTGCGGTGCAGATTCTTCTGTGCCAATGTCTGTTAATGTGCCGATGACTTCTTTATAAGGCATGGTGTAGCGCTGCGCCAGATACCGCATGGAAGCGGAAAGCTCTCCGTCAGGACCGCCGAACTGGGTGATGATGATCTGAGCGGCTACAGGATTAGTCTTTGTGATTTTTACCGGATATTGCAGTCTTTTTTCATAATTCCACATAGATCAGCATCCTCCTTCCTGCCACGGCCATGGCATCTGGATCCAGTTCCAGCCTTCTTTGCAGTTCCCGTCTGCGTAATCGACGATCAGAGGGCCATATTTTTTGGCATATTCCTCTAAAAGGGCGAGGCGCTTTTGGCTCACCTCGTTGAACATATCAAGCGCATTGGTATCCTGTGGATGCGTATTCAGGTACAGGTTGAGTTCATTTACGGCAAAACTGACGATGCTGACCCGGTTAAGAAGATCAGCGCGGGAACGCTTATCTGCATTCATAGCTGTTACCTCCTGAAAAGGATGCGAGTGGTTTATAGAGTTCCGGGAAAAGAGTTCCGCGGCTCAATGCCTCCTCCAGTGGATAGGTTTTTCCCCAGCGCTGCCACGGCACATAAGCCATTGCAACAGGAAAATCACCGGAGCGGGAATGTTCCGTTCTTAACGAAGCAGATCTGCCCGGAACAGAATATTCCCGGTAAGGAGTAGGGATTGGATTTCTGTAATTTGGCATATTCAGACCCCTTGAATCATATATTACAATATTACATTATGTGTGAAATGAGAATTTGTGACTGTAAATTGTGACGGAAAAGGCGCTGTTCAAATGAGTACCTCCGTGTTATAATCAATGGATAGCATATTTTGATAAAGACAATGGACGATCGTTTTAAAGAAGGTTTTACAATCGATGGCGAAGAAACAGACGAAAAAGAAAAATAAATATTTTGACAGGAATCTTTTACTGAGCGTGATTTTTCTTGTCGCTTACGGTACGGTCATGGTGTACAGTGCGAGCGTCGGGAGGAGCGGGAACGAGTATCTGAAAAACCAGATCCGGAATGTAGTGTTCGGATTCGCGGCGCTTTTGCTATGCGCGAAGATCCCGCACCGGTTTTGGGCGCCGCTGTCACCTTATTTATATGTGATTTCATTCGGGCTGATGTTTCTTGTATGGACGCCGCTTGGGATTTCAAGCCACGGGGCGAGAAGATGGATCCAGACGCCGATCGGCCAGATGCAGCCGGCTGAGGCTGTGAAGCTGGCAGTGATCTTATTTCTGCCATATATGATCTGCAAGATAGGGAAAAAAGCATCGAAGTTCCGGAGCATAGTTATCTATGCAATGATCGGTATCGCTGCGTCCGCAGGCGTGCTCATGATCACGGATAATCTGAGCTCGGCGCTGATCGTACTTGGGATCACGGGAATTCTGATCTTTATTGTACATCCGAAGACCGCGCCGTTTATCGCCCTGATTTCAGCGGCGCTTGCAGTTGTGCTGGCAGGAGTGCAGATGCTGGATTCTGTGATGCAGACCTCAGGCAATTTCCGGATCCGTCGTATACTTACGTGGCTCCACCCGGAGCAGTATGCGGAGAAGGAAGGTTATCAGACGATGCAGGCGCTGTATGCGATCGGTTCAGGCGGATTTTTTGGGAAAGGCCTGGGAAACAGTACGCAGAAACTGATCCTTCCGGAAGCGCAGAACGATATGATCTTTTCAATTATCTGCGAGGAGCTGGGTATTTTCGGAATGATCCTTTTGCTTGTCATGTTTGGATATCTTCTGTATCGAATCTTGTTTATCGCACAGAATGCATCGAACGGGTACGGATCTCTTGTGGCATCGGGAGTTTTTGCACATATTGCGATTCAGGTTATCTTAAATATTGCCGTAGTAACGAATGTTATACCAAATACCGGTATTTCCCTTCCGTTTATCAGTTATGGAGGGACGTCCCTTATGTTTCTGATGATCGAGATTGGGATCGTACTGAATATTTCCTCCGGAATAAAAGTCGAATCCTCATAAATTTAAAGAAGATGTGAAGAAAGGTCTTTTCAATCGCAAATAACTATGATATCATGATGTAGTAATGAAAACTACATCATGTTTTTTGTGCCTTAGCATGTATAGAAAGCTGATGGCGGCAGGGTTTTTAAATTGCACTGTCAACAGGAGGAATATGGGATGAGTTATAAAGTTGTGATAGACAGCTGCGGAGAATTGACGCCGGAGATGAAGGCGAGCGGGCATTTTGAGACGGTTTCTCTGGAGCTTGAGATCGACGGATATTTTATACGGGACGACGAGACGTTTGATCAGGCTGATTTCCTGAGAAGAGTTGCGGAAAGTCCGAATGGACCGAAGTCCGCCTGTCCGTCGCCGGAGGAATATATGGAAGCGTTTCATTGTGATGCGGAGCGTGTGTATGCAGTTACACTCTCCGCGAAATTAAGCGGTTCTTACAATAGTGCGGTTCTTGGGATGAATCTGTATCATGAGGAATATGGAGAGAAGGATATCTATATTTTTAATTCCCGATCGGCGTCTATCGGTGAGACATTGATCGGACTTAAGATAGAAGAGTGCGAGAATGCGGGGATGTCTTTTCCGGAGGTCGTAGATACTGTGGAGGAATATATCGAATCGCAGAATACGTATTTTGTTTTGGAGACTTTGGACACGCTCAGAAAGAACGGGCGTCTTACAGGGATCAAGGCAGTGATGGCAAACGCACTCAATATCAAGCCGGTCATGGGCTCCACGCCCGAGGGAACGATCACGCAGCTCGGACAGGCGCGCGGAATGAAGAAAGCGCTGGCTAAGATGACGGACTATGTGAAGAGCGATGCTGTGGACGTACGCGACAGGATTCTTGCCATTTCACACTGTAATAATTATAAACGTGCAGTGTATGTGCGGGATCTTCTTTTGGAGCGGCTCAATGTTAAGGATGTCTTTATTTTAGATACAAGAGGCGTTACAAGCATGTATGCCAGCGATGGCGGGATTGTGGTTGTTCTGTAAATTTGACCGATAAGAGTATTAGACAAAAGCCGGAAAGTGTGGTAGACTGTTTTTATATTCAGTATCAAAGGAGCATGTGAAATGAGTCAGGCAAAAGTTGATCGTTATAAAGAACAGAAGGCTAACCGAAAGAAGCTTATGAAGAAGGAGAAGAGGAACAGGTTTTTGAGACGCGCGGCCGCGCTTGTTGTGTGTGTGGCTGTAGTTGGATATATCGGGTATTCCGGATACAGACGTTACGAGGCGAATCAGCCGAGATCCTCCTATGAAGTAAACTATTCCTCGATTGATAATTATCTTTCCGGTCTGGATGGCGAGGATTAGGATATATTTGAATATGGAAGCTTTGAGATGGGGTCCGGCGCCGGACCTCATCTTGTTTTTTAACAGACGGACACTTTTCAGAAAACAGGAGATTAAGATGATGAGTTGTGAAATCATCCGGATGGATGAACAGACATGGAGAATGGAGGAGGAAGACGTACGTTTCTTCCTTCTGACCGGCACAAAGGAAGCGCTTCTGATCGACAGTGGTATGAAGACGCGGAACGCGAAGGAGATTGCACAGTCTCTGACCGGACTTCCGGTAAAGCTTCTGAATACGCATGGAGATCCGGATCATGTGGGGAGCAATCCGGAGTTTGAGACTGTATATATGAATCCCGCAGAGTGCTCGAACTATCATAAGACGCATCACAAGACCGGGGAGATCACGCCGGTGTGGGACGGCGATGTGATCGATCTTGGAGAACGGCCGCTTGAGATCATTACGATACCGGGACATACGCCGGGAAGCATTGCGGTTCTGGACAGGAATAAACGTGTACTGATCAGCGGCGATCCGATCCAGGATGGAGATATCTTTATGTTTGGAATTCAAAGAGAGATGGAGGCTTATCGGCTCAGCTTAAAAAAACTGAAGAAAATGGAGAGCCGGTTTGATACGATCTATCCGTCTCACGGGAGTTTCCCGGTGAAGACAGAGCTGATCGATCTTCTGGACCGGGCGGCAGGGCAGGTAATGAGAGGAGAGATCCCGGGGAAGGACATTCAGTTTTTCAGAATGCCTTTGAAAAGATATGATGTCGGTTTTGCAGCATTTTTACTGGATGCTTAATCAGCAGAAATGTGGTAGAATACCCACATAGCGAAAAGGAATCTCCGCCGGAGCTTTCTTTCGCATGCCCGGCAACGAAAAGATTGTTATATTCAGTACAGAATAAATAAGGAGATTATGAATGAAGAGAAAAGGAAAAATACTGGCGGCGTTTTTCGTGCTTGTTGTCGCTGCCGTTTACTACTATGTTGAGCTTCCGGCGATCAGTCTGCATTCGGCTGATTTCTGGCGTTTTATCATGCTTTTGGTGCTTGTGATCCTGATTGTCTATATTGCAAGGCGGAAGCTGAAAAAGGGTGAGATCCGCCAGTCGAAAGGGGCAAAGGGAATTTTTGGCGTGCTTGCAGTTCTGGTCGTTGTCTATGTAATCGGAACGCTGCTTTCTTCGCCGATCATCAACGCAAAGAAATACCAGAAGCTTCTTAATGTGCAGGAAGGCGATTTCACGGAAGATGTTGAGGAGACGTCGTTTGACCAGATCCCGCTGATGGATAAGGATACGGCGGAGCTTCTTGGCGACAGAAAGATGGGAAGCATGGTGGACATGGTTTCCCAGTTTGAAGTGTCTGACATCTATACACAGATCAATTACAAGGATCGTCCGGTGAGGGTGTCCCCGCTTCGCTATGCAAATGTCATCAAATGGTTTACCAACCGGAGATCGGGCCTCCCGGCATATATCACGATCGATATGGCGTCCCAGAATACAGAGCTTGTGAAGCTGGAGGAGGGGATTCATTACTCGACCAGCGAATACTTCAACCGCAATATTTACCGGCATCTGCGTTTCCATTATCCGACTTATATTTTTGATGATGTCAGTTTTGAGCTGGATGACGATGGAACGCCGTACTGGGTATGCCCGGTGAAACAGTTCAATATCGGCCTCTTTGGAGGGGTAACGATCGGGCGGACAGTCCTGTGCAACGCCGTGACAGGGGAGATGACGGACTATAAGATTGAGGATGTTCCGGAGTGGGTCGACCACGCGTCCTCTGCGGATCTTCTTGTTGAACTGTTTGACTACTACGGAACGTTGAAGCACGGCTTTATCAACAGTATTTTGAGTCAGAAGGATTGCCTGCAGACAACAAGCGGCTACAATTATCTGGCGATCGATGACGACGTCTGGGTGTATACAGGCGTAACCTCAGTCAACAGCGACCAGTCCAATGTCGGGTTTGTTCTTATGAACCAGCGCACGAATGAGACAAGGTATTATACTGTGGAGGGAGCTACGGAAAGTTCCGCTATGTCGTCCGCGGAAGGACAGGTACAGAACCTTGGCTATCAGGCGGCATTCCCGCTTCTCCTGAATATTTCCGATCAGCCGACGTATTTTATTGCTCTTAAAGATGATGCGGGGCTGGTGAAAAAATACGCCATGGTAAACGTACAGAAATATCAGATGGTGGCGATCGGAGATACGGTTGCAGGCTGTAAAACTGCATATAACGAGCTTCTGAACGAAAATGGGATTGAGGTGACATCGGAGGATGAGACGACGGAAGCTCTGGAAACGGAAGAGATATCCGGCGTGATTACGAAGATCGCTCAGGGCGTCGTGGAAGGCAATTCCCACTACTATATCATGATAGAGGATTCGGATGAGATCTTTGATGTTTCGGTTGCAGATATTCTTGATATCATCCGGTACAATGCTGGAGACGAGATCCATATGGAATACGAGAAGGGGGAAAAGGCGAATACAGTCACGGCACTGAAATAACGCCAGTATAAATGGAAGTCAGTTTATTACTTGCAGAGAGAATAGCGTCCATGTTTCTGATGTGCCTGTTTGGATATGCTATCGTAAAATGGAAACTTTTAAAGCCTTCGGACAGTAAAATACTGTCCGTTGTGCTTGTATATATCTGCACGCCATGCGTGAATATTTATTCTTTTCAGATCGATTATACAAAGAGCAAACTGGCAGGACTTGTCTTTTCAATCCTTGTTGTCCTTGCAATTCATATTTTCATGATCGTATTTACAAAGCTGATCGGAAGACTCTTCCGGCTCAATTCCGTCGAGCGGGCGTCGATCATTTATTCCAATTCCGGAAATATGGTCATCCCGCTTGTGACGAACATATTCGGGGAGGAGTGGCTGTTTTATACGACTGCGTTCGGTTTGATACAGACGATACTCATCTGGACGCACGGGGCAGTCCTGATCGGGAAAAATGATCGTGCGGATGTGGATATCAAGAAGATCCTGTCGAATCCAAATATCATCACGATCCTGGCAGGGGCGATCCTGTTTCTTGCGCACATACATCTTCCGGCGGTTATCAACGACTGTTTCAGCGGATTTACAAATATCGTCGGTCCGGTCGCCATGATCGTGACGGGAATGCTGATCGGAAACGCAGATCTGAAAGCGGTATTTACACGTAAAAGGGCGTGGCTTGTATGTCTGTGCAGACTCGTGCTGATCCCGATTGCAGTGATCGTGATGCTCAGGATAACGGGAATTGCGGCGCTGCATCCGGAGGGCAAGATGATCCTGACGATCATTATGCTTGCGGTGGCTTCGTCGGTTGCGAATATGGTGACGCAGCAGGCACAGATTTTTGATAATGATCCGGTCTATGCAAGCTCTATCAACGTCATGTCGGTAGTCGGATGCATTGCAACGATGCCGCTCATGATCTTCCTGGTGGAAGCTTTGATCTGAAAAAGGAGAGTACGCTCGGATTTTTGCATTTGGAAACTTGACAAATGATGTGCTTGTGGTAAAGTATTTTATGGCGAGTTATCGAGTTTTCTTGATACAGGACGGTATCATTTTTGAAATTATATAGAGGAAGGAGAACAAAGATGGCAACACCGTATAACCATAGAGCCATTGAGAAAAAATGGCGCGAGAACTGGAAAAAGAATCCGGTCAACCCAAAGGATCCGAAGAAGAAGAAATACTACTGTCTGGACATGTTTCCATATCCGTCAGGAAACGGCCTGCATGTAGGACATTGGCGAGGGTATGTGATCTCTGATGTCTGGAGCCGTTATAAATTGCTGCAGGGATATTACATTGTGCACCCGATGGGATGGGATGCATTTGGCCTCCCGGCTGAGAACTATGCAATCAAGATGGGCGTTCACCCTGCAAAATCCACAGCAGAGAATGTGGCAAATATCAAGCGTCAGATCGGTGAGATTTCCGCGCTTTACGATTGGGATATGGAGGTCAATACGACAGATCCTGACTTCTATAAGTGGACACAGTGGATCTTTGTGAAGATGTTTAAGGAAGGACTTGCTTACGAAAAGGAATTTCCGATCAACTGGTGTCCGTCCTGTAAGACAGGCCTTGCGAACGAAGAGGTTGTAAATGGAAAATGTGAGCGCTGCGGGACGGAGGTTACAAAGAAGAATCTTCGTCAGTGGATGCTCCGCATTACAAAATATGCAGACAGGCTTCTGAATGATCTGGATAAGCTCGACTGGCCGGAGAAGGTTAAGAAGATGCAGACGGACTGGATCGGCAAGAGCTACGGCGCTGAGGTCGATTTTAAAGTTGAGAATTCCGATAAGGTGATCACTGTCTATACTACAAGACCGGATACCCTTTACGGCGCCACCTTCATGGTACTGGCTCCGGAGCATGAATATGCCAAAGAGCTGGCGACCGATGAGACAAGGGAGGCTGTGGAGGATTATATTTTCAAATCATCCATGCGTTCATCCGTAGACCGTCTTCAGGATAAGGAGAAGACCGGCGTGTTTACAGGAAGCTATGCCATCAATCCACTGAACGGGGCGAAGGTGCCGATCTGGCTTTCGGATTATGTACTGGCTGATTACGGCACAGGCGCGATCATGTGCGTACCTGCTCATGATGACCGTGACTTTGAGTTTGCTACGAAGTTTCATATTCCAATCGTTCAGGTCATTGCCAAAGATGGCAAAGAGATCGAGAACATGACGGAGGCGTACACCGCAGCGGCCGGAACGATGATCAATTCCGGAGAGTGGAACGGTATGGAATCTGCGGTTCTGAAAAAGGAGGCTCCGCATATCATCGAGGAGAAAGGGTTTGGACGTGCAACAGTAAACTATAAGCTGCGCGACTGGGTATTCTCCCGCCAGCGTTACTGGGGCGAGCCGATCCCGATTGTACATTGTCCGGATTGCGGCAACGTACCGGTGCCGGAGGAAGAGCTTCCGCTTCGCCTGCCGGATGTGGACTCCTATGAGCCGACGGGAACCGGCGAGTCACCGCTTGCAGCGATCGACGAGTGGGTCAATACAACATGTCCATGCTGCGGAAAACCTGCGAAGAGAGAGACGAATACGATGCCTCAGTGGGCAGGCTCCTCCTGGTATTTTCTTCGTTACGTGGATAACAAAAATGACAAGGAGCTGGTATCGAAGGAGAAGGCGGATGAGATGCTTCCGGTTGATATGTATATCGGCGGTGTGGAGCATGCGGTACTTCACCTTCTGTATTCCAGATTCTATACAAAATTCCTGAATGACATCGGCGTCATCGATTTCGATGAACCGTTTACAAAGCTGTTTAACCAGGGTATGATCACAGGTAAAAACGGGATCAAGATGAGTAAGTCCAAAGGGAACGTTGTTTCCCCGGATGATCTTGTGCGTGATTACGGATGTGATTCCCTGAGAATGTATGAACTCTTTGTCGGCCCGCCGGAACTGGATGCGGAGTGGGATGACCGCGGTATCGATGGAGTTTACCGGTTCCTGAGCCGTCTGTGGAACCTTGTCCAGGACAGCAAAGACAAGGACGTCAGGGCGACAAAAGAGATGATCAAGATACGCCATAAGATGGTATACGACATCACACAGCGTCTGGAGGCTTTCAGCCTGAATACGGTTATCTCCGGCTTCATGGAGTACAACAACAAGCTTCTCGCGATTGCCAGGAAGGAAGGCGGAGTCGACCTTGAGACTTTGAAGACGTTCACAGTCCTCCTCGCCCCGTTTGCTCCTCATATTGCAGAGGAGTTCTGGGAGCAGCTCGGCGGAACAGATACCGTATTTCATGCAGGGTGGCCGTCATATGACGAGGAAGCCATGAAGGATGACGAGAAGGAGATCGCCGTTCAGGTCAACGGCAAGACAAGAGCTGTTGTGAAGCTTCCGGCCGACGCAACGAAGGAAGAGGCGATCGCGGCAGGTAAGGAGGCCGTGGCTTCCAGACTGACCGGAACGATCGTGAAAGAAATCTACGTGCCGGGACGTATTATCAATATTGTGCAGAAAAACTGATCTTGCTTATTTCAGGGAAAAGGAGAAGAATTATGAGGAGTTTTCAAAAACTATTCGCAGGGCTTGCCTGTATGGCATTTGTTTTGATCGTCAGCGCGATTCCGGCAAAAGCGGCAACGGTTACAAAAGATCTGGACTATGTTATGGGCAGTCATACGTTCCAGCGTGATATCGATGGGGATAATAAGAAAGATAAGATTACGGTAAATGCGGTTCAGAATAGTTATAGTATGGTTCAGTCCATCAAGGTTTCTGTAAATGGGAAGAGCGCTCTTACGATCAGCGGGAATTCCGAAACCTGTTATGGCGTTTCCGTATATTATATTAAAATGTCAAAGACGAAAGAATTTCTTCAGATCATGGGTCATGGAGATGACAACTGGAGAACTGTGAATGCAATTTATCGGTATAACAAAAAGACGGGCAAACTGAAAAAGGTACTGGAGCTTACATCCGGCCTTAGTTCCGCCGGAAATGTGGTGAAAGCCACATCAAAGAGTATACAGATCGGTCATTCTTATCAGACGCCGGAGACGGGATGGGTGAACTGGAAGTATACCTATACATTTAAGAATGGGAAATTCAAATTAAAGAGCGGCACCGCTGCGGTTAAGAGCAGTCTGACTACTTACGATAACGGCGACGGTTATTTAAAATATTTCAAAAAAAACAAGTTTAAAGCTATGAAACAGCTGACCTTCTATACCAGTACCAGCCAGAAGAAGAAGGCGTTTACTGCCAGGAAGGGAAACGTTCTTACGCTGAAAAAGATCAAGATCTCGGGAAAGAAGATATATATGCAGTTCCAGCTGGGAAAGAAAAAAGGCTGGAAGAAGGTTGACAATGATTATTCCAAGGTTTACAGCTATACCATGAATGGGGTAACGGGCGGCTGGTTCTATGGAGTAAGAGAACGTCTTGCAGGGTAATGGATTTCGAAAGCGGTCAGAAAATGATAAGAGGAGCTGCGGGCATTTTTACAAAGGTCTGCAGTTCCTTTATTTTCCTTTATTTTTACTTGTTATAAGGGTTGTGCCTTGACAAAAATATTTAATTAGAATAAACTAACTACAGGGTAATATATCGCCGGAAGGCGAAATTTTTTTGGCCATGGATTAGAGTGAACTAATATATAATAGTTGAAGCTAATGATAACGATTATCAATAAGCCGCAGAGAAGAGTTTTCTGTGGCGGAGGAGGGGAATATGTTTCTGGAAATCAGCCAGATCAGGAAAAGCTTTGGAACGAATGACAATCGAGTGGAGGTGCTGAAGGGGATCGACCTGCAGATCGACCGGGGTGAGATATGCGTGCTCCTGGGACCTTCCGGCTCCGGCAAGTCAACGCTTCTGAATATCATAGGAGGAATCGACAATGCGGACAATGGCTCTATTTCCATCGACGGAGAAAAGATGGAGGACATGAATGAGAAGAAGCTTACTCAGTACAGGAGAAAGCATCTTGGATATGTTTTTCAGATGTACAATCTGATTCCGAATCTGAATGTGAAGGAGAATATTGAGGTGGGCGCCTATCTCAGTGACCGGCCTCTGGATGTAGATGATCTTCTGAAAACGCTGGGACTTTACGAGCACCGTCATAAGCTGCCGAACCAGCTTTCCGGAGGACAGCAGCAGAGAACCGCTATCGGCCGCGCGATCGTCAAGAATCCGGATATCCTGCTCTGTGACGAGCCGACGGGAGCGCTGGATTACAATACATCAAAAGAAATTCTTCACCTGATCGAGAAGATCAACCAAAAATACGGTGATACAGTCATTATTGTAACGCACAACGACGCTCTGAAAAATATGGCGGATCGCGTGGTGAAGCTTCGTGACGGCAGCGTGCGGAGCAATTATCAAAATGAGATCAAGATTCCGGCGGCAGAGCTTGACTGGTAGGGAGGCGTCTGACAATGAAAAATCCTTTGAAAAAGCGTCTTTTGCGTCTGCTGAGAGAAGAGCTGGGGAAATATCTGGTGATCTTTATTTTTATGGTTGCTTCGATCGGCTTTGTCTCCGGCTTCCTTGTTGCGGACGGCAGCATGATCAGAGCATATAATGAAAGCTTCGAGAAGTATAATATTGAGGACGGTAAATTTGAAGTCGACGATGAGTTGACGAAGAAACAGATAACTAAGGCGGAAAAGCAAGATATTTGTATCTATGAAAACTTTTATGTGGATGAAACGGTAGCTGACGGAAGTACAATGCGTATTTTCAGATGGCGTGAGGAGATTGATAAGGTCTGCCTGATGGACGGCGAGCGGCCGTCGGAGAAGACGGAGATCGCGATCGACAGAATGTATGCGGATAACAATGGGATCTCTGTCGGAGATACCCTTGAAGCAGATGGAAAGGAGCTGACCGTATCCGGACTGGTCGCGCTGTCGGATTACAGCGCTCTTTTCGCAGATAATAATGATTCTATGTTTGATTCGGATGAGTTCGGCGTTTCTGTCATGACGGAAGAGGGATTTAAGAGCTTTCCGGAGGCGGATATCCGCTACAGCTACTCCTGGATCTATAATACGAAGCCAAAGGATGATATAGAAGCGAACGACCGCGCAGAGACGCTGATGAAGAAATTAAATGCAATCTCCCCGCTCAGGGAATTTGTGCCTGCGTATATCAATCAGGCGATCCGTTTTACCGGAGAGGATATGGGCGGCGACCGCTCCATGATGATAACGCTTTTGTACGTCATCATCGTGATTATGGCATTTGTATTCGCCGTTACGACGAGTAATACGATCACAAAAGAAGCGAATGTTATTGGGACGCTGCGGGCGTCCGGCTATACCAGAGGAGAGCTGGTACGGCATTATATGACGCTCCCGGTCATTGTAACATTGGTCGGGGCGGGGATCGGAAATGTCCTGGGCTATACGGCCATTAAAAATGTTTGCGTCGATATGTATTATGGGAGCTACAGTCTGCCGACCTACGAGACGATCTGGAACGGAGAAGCTTTTGTGCTTACGACAATTGTTCCTTTGATCCTGATGCTGGTGATTAATTTTATTATTTTAGAAAGAAAATTAGCGCTTTCACCGATCAAATTTATTCGGAGGGATCTGAGAAAAGGAAAGCAGAGAAGAGCAGTACGCCTGCCGGGGAAACTGGGATTTTTCACCAGATTCCGTCTCAGGGTCATTTTCCAGAATCTGAGCAGCTATGCAGTCTTATTTGCAGGGATTATTTTTGCCAATATGCTTTTGATGTTCGGACTATTACTTCCGGCGGTGCTGAAGGATTATCAGAAGGAGATCCTTGGTAAAATGATCTGCGGCTATCAGTACATTTTGAGCGTGCCGGATCTGGACGATCAGTTTGGAGAGAGCGCGCTGAAGGATTTTATTCAGGAGGCGCTGACCTCCGGCATGGATACGGAGAATCCGGATGCAGAAAAATATTGTGTATATTCCCTGAAAACCCTGGAGGGTGAATACAAAAGCGACGTGATCACGGTATATGGCATTATACCGGACAGCCGTTATATCAAGGCAGACCTGACCGGACTTGGTGAGGGCGAGGTGCTTGTCTGCAATAATTTTGCGGAGAAATATAAAGTAAAGACAGGGGATACGATCACTTTGAAGGAGCCTTACGAGGAAGATGCGTATGATTTTACCGTGGCAGGTACATATGATTATCCGGGTTCGCTCTCGGTTTTTATGTCGCAGGAGAGGTTCCAGCGGACGTTTGATAAGCAGGAGGATTACTACAACGGATATTTTTCAGACAGTGAGATTACGGATGTGAACGATGATTATGTGGAATCTGTTATCGATGAAGGGGAGCTGACAAAGCTGACGAGACAGCTCATGATCTCTATGGGCGGAATGATGTATCTGGTAGACGGATTTGCGGTGAGTATGTTTATCGTGCTGATCTATCTGCTGTCCAAAATGATCATTGAGAAAAATGAGCATTCGATCTCCATGGTCAAGATCCTCGGATATGAGAATAAAGAGATCAGCCGCCTGTACATCCTGTCCACCTCCATAGTCGTTGTGCTCTGCCTGATCGTAAGCCTTCCGATTGAAAAAGCTGTTATGAAATGGCTGTTTTTGAATTATATGATGAAGGAGATTTCAGGATGGCTGACCTTCACTGTGAATCCGGTCGTCTATATAAAAATGATGGTTTTGGGAGTCGTTTCATACGCAGTGGTCGCGGCGCTGGAATACCGGAGGATCGGTAAGGTGCCGATGGGCGACGTGCTGACAAATGAATAACAATGATTGCATCAGATTATCATTTATGGTATGATTTTATCATCTAAGATTGAAATATTGAATTGAGATCGAAGATGTGTGTGATGTCGCTAAGTATCCGAAAGGAAGCTCCGGCGGAGGTTCCTGCAGGAGAACAGCCGGATTTATTTGTGTATTCAGACCGCATCTTCGGATGCGGTTTTTGCATTCCGGGAATCCGGGAGTTATAACAGGAGGTTGATGATGGAGACGAGGATAGCGATTGTCGGGATTATCGTGGAGGATGTGGATTCTACGGCAGAAGTGAATCATATTTTGCATGATTACAGTATGTATATTATAGGCCGTATGGGGATTCCGTACCGGGAACGGGACATCAATATCATCAGTATTGCAGTAGATGCCCCGGCGGACGATATCAATACGATGGCCGGCCGTCTTGGGAAGATTCAGGGCGTCAGTGCAAAGGCCATGTATCAAAGGATTCCGGAGGAATAGTGAGATGAAAAAGATAGCAATCTATGGAAAAGGCGGGATCGGAAAGTCCACGATCGTATCGAATCTTGCCATTTCCCTTGCACAAAAGGGATTGCGGGTCATGCAGATCGGATGCGACCCGAAGGCGGATTCTACACTTGGACTTCGGAATGGAGAGCCGCTTCCGACGGTTCTTGAGACGGTCCGCAGGAAAAAGAATGATTTTAAGCTCGAAGAGGTCACCCGGATCGGGTATGCCGGAGTTGTCTGCGTGGAGGCGGGAGGTCCGATACCGGGACTTGGCTGTGCCGGACGCGGAATCATTACTGCACTTGAGAAATTGGAGGAGAAGGGTGCATATGAGCTGTATCGGCCGGACGTGGTATTCTACGATGTCCTTGGAGATGTGGTCTGCGGCGGATTTTCCATGCCGATGCGGAGCGGATATGCGGACGAAGTGTATATTGTCAGTTCCGGGGAGAACATGTCCATCTACGCGGCTGCCAACATTGCGTCCGCCATAGAGAATTTCAAAGGACGCGGCTACGCGGGACTTGGCGGCATCATTTTAAACCGGCGCGATGTGAAAAATGAGATCGCGAAGGTGGAGGAGTTTTGCAGTGATTTTGATACGGAGATCACCGGAATTATCCCGCACAGCGAACTTGTCACGGAGGCCGAGGCGCAGAAAAAGACGGTTCTCGAAGCGTATCCGGATTCGGAGCTTGCAAAATGTTACCGGGAGCTTGCGGATAAGCTTACAGGCTAATAAAGATCTTACAGATTAGAGGGACGGCGTTTTGCCCCAGAAGGAGAGACGATGTTAAGAAGATTGTCACATAGTAAAACTTCACCAGAAATAGATTCCCCTCCGTGCGGCGCTTCAAATGCCGGAACGCCGATCTGCGACGCATCGGGAGCGCAGACGCCTGTCCGGGATGCGAGGTTTCCTGCCCCGTTTAGGGAGGGACTGGAATACAGCTCCCCTGCACGCGGTACATGGAACATCGTACATACCGGCATGCTGATACCGGAATCCCATCAGATCTTCGTGTGCGCACAGGGGTGTCTGCGGGGAGTTGTCCTGACCGCGGCGGAGATGAATGCGATGGAGCGGTATTCGGCAATTTCCATCCGCGAGGAAAATGTTCTTGACGGGACGATGGAGGAACTGATGATCGAGGGCGTGACAGACGTAATATCGAAGCTGAAATACCGCCCGCGGGCCGTGCTTCTTTTCATCAGCTGCCAGCATTTCTTTCTGGCATACGACCAGAAGCTTGTATTTCGGACGTTGGAAGAGAGATTTCCGGATATCCGGTTTGTGGACTGCTACATGATCCCGACCCTGCGAAAGAGCGGCATCACACCGGATCAGAAGATGCGGATTCAGATGTACCGGATGCTGGAACCTGCGGAAAAGAACGCGCGGAAGGTGAACCTGATCGGCAGCAACCATGCCATCGGAGAGAAGAGCGAGCTTCTCAGGCTGATAAGGGAAAATGGATTCGAGGTGCAGGCGCTGAACTGGTGCAGAACCTTTGATGAGTATCTGGCTATGGCAGAAGCGCCGCTCAATATTTTATACGAGCCGATTGCGATGGAAGCGGCAAAGGATATGAAAAAGCGGTTAGGGCAGAGCTATCTGTATCTGCCGTGCGTATTTGATTATGATGAGCTGGATGCAAATTATGAGAGGCTTCTTGAAGCGCTGGGGGAAGTAAGATATGGCGGGACGGACTCCAAAAAGGAAGCGGTTCCGGTACATATAGACCAGGAGGAGCTGCGGGGCAGGGCGGAAGAAGCTCTTTTGTCAGCCAGAGCTCTGATCCGGGATACAGCGGTCGCGGTGGATTATACATTTACCTTCCGGATATTAAGCTTTACCCGGATGCTTCTGGAGCACGGCTTCCATGTGACGGAGATTTACGCGGATGTATTTCTGAAAGAGGAGGAAGAAGACTTCCGGTGGATAAAGGAGAATTATCCGGATATCATTGTATCGGCGACGAACCGGCCGAAGATGCGCTGCCTTTCCAGAGAAAGGGAAGAAAAGATCCTGGCGATCGGTCAGAAAGCGGCCTACTTTGCCGGAACCGATCATTTCGTCAACGTTGTCGAGGGCGGCGGTCTTTATGGATACGAGGGGATCGTGCAGATCGCAGAGCTGATGAAGGATGCATTTCAAAATAAAAAAGACAGGAAACAGATCATTCAGAGAAAGGGTTATGGGTGTGAGAGCTGCATATGAAACAGGTAGCAGGACTGATTGCAACATATTCATCCGATGAGTTTGGAATCTGCTCGGCGCTCTATGAGCTTGGCGGTATGGTGGTCATGCACGACGCATCGGGATGTAATTCTACATACACAACGCACGATGAACCGCGCTGGTACGATATGGACAGCATGATCTTCATCTCGGCGATATCCGAGATGGAAGCGATCATGGGCGATGATGATAAGCTGATCGGCGATCTGGTTGAGACGGCGAACGAGCTGCATCCGAAATTCATCGCCATTGTCGGGGCGCCGATCCCGTATATGATCGGGACGGATTTTAAAGCGATCGCGGCAGTTACGGAGGAGCAGACGGGTATCCCGTGTATGGGATTCAAGGCAAATGGAATGCATGGCTATCTGAAAGGCGTCTCCATGGCGATGGAAGCTGTTGCGATGCGGTTCTGTATCCGGGAGATAGAAAGATCAGAACATGTTTCGGCCAATATTCTCGGCGCAACGCCTTTGGATTTTTCGCTGAACGGCAGCGTGGATTCCATAAAGGAGTGGCTATTGGAAAATGGAGTGGACGTCAACGCGTGCTTTGCTATGGGAAGCAGTCTTGAGGAATTAAAGCTGGCGGGGCGCGCCCATGTAAATCTGGTTGTTTCTTACGGAGGGCTTTCAGCGGCAGAGAAGCTTTGGGAGCTGTTCGGGACGCCCTATGTTGTCGGAGTACCGCATGGAGCAGTATTTGCAAAAGAGCTTGCGGAGGATTTAAAGCGAGCCATACAGAGTAGAGAAAGTATTGTAGGATATAAGAAAAATACAGAGCGTGCTATGAAAAATGAAACGCAGGACGAAAGGGTCATAGAAAAGAAGGAGCAGGGTGATGCGGCGTTGGCCGGGCCGCCTTTGGCGATTATCGGCGAGAACGTATTTTCCGCCTCGCTTGCGTGTGCGATAGAAATGGAACGGGGAATACCGGTTCGTGTTCTGTGCCCGGTAGATACGGAGGACTTCCTGCTTCGGGATGGAGATATCCGAACTTTGGAGGAGGACGATCTGATCGAGCAGATCCCGGAATATGCCGGAGTGATCGCAGACCCGATGTACCGTTTCATCTGCCCGCCGGAGGTGAAACTCTACGAGCTTCCGCATGAGGCATTTTCCGGAAGGATATATGATGATGTAAATCCAAATCTGATCAATCGAAAATTAGTTCCGGGACGTCCGGGTAAATAGGACTCAGGTGCGATTCCGGCAGGAGGTATATATGTTAAAGCTTGCAATCTATGGAAAAGGAGGCATCGGCAAATCCACGACGACCAGCAATCTGGCGGCTGCGTTTGCCGTGCTTGGGAAAAAGGTGATCCAGATCGGATGTGATCCGAAGGCCGATTCGACGATCAATCTGCTTGGAGGCGATCCGGTAAAACCGGTTATGAATTATCTGCGGGAGTTTGATGAGGAGCCGGAGGAGCTTTCCCAGATCGCGAAGGAAGGCTTCGGCGGGGTTCTCTGTATTGAGACGGGAGGCCCGACGCCGGGACTTGGCTGTGCCGGACGGGGGATCATCACAACCTTCAGCCTTTTGGAGGAGCTGGAGCTTTTTGAAACGTATCAGCCGGATGTGGTTCTCTATGATGTGCTTGGAGATGTGGTCTGCGGCGGATTTGCAGCGCCGATCCGGGAAGGCTACGCGAGCCATATCCTGATCGTGACGTCCGGGGAGAAAATGGCATTATATGCGGCCAACAACATCAATACAGCGGTCAACAATTTTGAGGATCGGGGATACGCTTCTGTAAAGGGGATCATCCTGAACCGGAGAAATGTGGAACATGAGCGCGAGAAGGTGGAAGCATTTGCAGATGAAAATGGTCTGGAGATCATCGCTGATATTCCGAGAAGCCAGGAGATCATTCATTACGAGGATAAGGGAATGACAGTTGTGGAAGGGGATCAGAGTCTTCCGGTCAGCCGGAAATACATGGAGCTGGCGAAGCGGCTTCTGGAGGACGCGGAGTAGAAGAAAGGACATTCCTGTTTTCAGAAGAATGAATTTGTGAAGTTTTAGTTCAACAGAACGAATTATATTTGCGAGGTTATATTTCATGGGAAAAGAGGTTTATTACATAACAGCAAAAGAGCTTGCAGGGCGCGGGCGGGACAATGTGCCGGATGAGCTCCAGTCGTCCAGACATCTGATCTACAGCTCTCCGGCAACGCTTTCCTTCAATTCACCGGGCGCGCAGGGATTTGGCGTAAAGAGAGCCGGACTTGCGATTCCGGGTTCTGTTATGCTTCTGGTTGCGCCGGGATGCTGCGGCAGAAATACAACGATGCTGAGCGAGCTGGGCGGTTACAGCGAACGGTTTTTCTATCTTTTGATGGATGACACGGATATTGTGACGGGACGTCATCTGAATAAGATCTCCAAAGCCGTGAAAGAGGTGGTCGACTCTCTGGATACTTTGCCGTCTGCGGTGATGATCTGCATCACCTGTGTGGACGCTCTTCTTGGAACGGATATGGAGCGTGTCTGCCGAAAGGCGACGGATTACGCCGGAGTGCCTGTCCTGCCGTGCTACATGTATGCGCTGACTAGAGAGGGGCGTGTGCCGCCGATGACAGCGGTTCGCAAATCGGTCTATTCCCTTCTGGAAAAAAGAACGAGAAATCGCAGGACAGTCAATATTCTCGGTGAGTTTGCACCTTTTTTGGATGATTCGGAGCTTTATGAGATCCTTCATGACCTTGGGGTGGAAAAGATCAATGAGATCTCCAGATGTAAGGATTTTGAAGAGTATCTTTCCATGGCGGAGGCGAATTTTAACCTGATCCTGAATCCGGAGTGCCGTCTGGCGGCGGAGGATATCCGGAAAAGGCTGGGTATTCCGGGGATCGAGCTTACAAGGCTGTATCAGATCGATAAGATCCACAGACAGTATGAGCTTCTCGGCGGGGCGCTTGGAGTGGAGATCGACGATGTGAACTATTATGAAGAGGCGATGCAGGTAGTCAATGAGTTTGGACGGAAGCATCCAAATACCAGATTTGCTGTTGGGGAGTGTCTGAATGCAGGCTCTTTCGAGCTGGCGCTTGCGCTGATACGGTATGGTCATACGGTGGCAGAGATTTACGGAACGGTATCTGCGGAAAACTTTATTTATATAAAGAAGATTGCTAAGATAAGTCCACAGACGAGGATTTATACAAACCTCTCTCCGTCTATGCTGTATTACGACTGCGGCGAGGGGGAGATCGATATTACGATCGGAAAGGATGCGGAGTATTATCATCCGGACTGTGCAAATGTGCCGTGGAATCAGGAACGGCAGCCGTTTGGATATTCGGGACTTCGCCATCTGTTTATGGAGCTGGACGAAGCATTGGGGGGAAGAGCATGAAAGGATTATTAAAATATCTGTCGCCTTTTGCACCGGATCAGTCCGGGGCGGCCTCCGTATTGTATGATCTGGGAGGAATTACGGTGATCTGCGATGCAGGCGGGTGTACCGGTAATATATGCGGATTTGATGAGCCGAGATGGTTTGTGAGAAAGAGCGCGATCTTCAGCGCGGGCCTGCGCGATATGGATGCGATCCTTGGGCGGGATGACCGGCTGGTGGAGAAGCTGAAGGATACGGCGCAGAAGGTGGACGCAAGATTTGCCGCCATCATCGGAACGCCGGTTCCGGCTGTGATCGCAACGGATTATAAGGCGTTAAAAAGAATGGCGGAGAAGCGCTGCAAGCTTCCGGTTCTGACGGTAGAGTGTACCGGAACCAGGCTTTATGATGAAGGCGAGGAGGAGACTTATCTGGCGCTTTTCAAAAGATTTGCCGCCGCTTCGGCGGATGCGGTTGAGCCGGGGATGGCGCGAAGCCTGGGCGTCATCGGAACAACGCCGCTGGATCTGAGCAGTACAACCGCGGATCAAAAGCTAAGGAAATATTATAATGATTTGGGATATGATAATGTTTACTGCTACGGCATGGGCGATGGACTCGATGCGGTGGAGCAGGCGGGACTTGTGGAGAAGAATATCGTAGTATCTCCGGCCGGGATCCGGGCGGCGGAATACCTGAAGGAAAGATTTGGGACGCCATACGAGACAGCCTGGCCGCTTTTGGGAGAAGAACTGAAAAAACGGCTCCATACGCTGTCCGGGAAGAAAGTGCTGGTCGTTCATCAGCAGGTAGCGGCGAATGAGATTCGCAGGGAGATCCGGTCGGCAGGAGAAGCGGATGTGATCGCCGCGACGTGGTTCCTGCAAAAGAAGGAACTAAAAGAAGAACAGGATTTTCAGCTGCATACAGAGGATCAGTTTATCGAGGCTGTAGAACAAGGCGGCTATGATGTGATCATAGGAGATGAATTATTTCACCGTGCGGTGAAGGATTTTTCAGGAATATTTATTCCCGTTCCGCATTTTGCTGTTTCGGGGAAATGCGAGTAGGAGAAATAAAAGGAAAGGGAAACGATATGGATAATAAAGAAACAAAAATCATTCGTGTATATGGTATTGTTCAAGGCGTAGGTTTCCGTCCTTTTGTCAGCCGCATCGCAGATAAAGCGGGTGTGACAGGAAGTGTCGCCAATAAGGGTTCTTATGTAGAAATTTATGCCCGCGGAAATGAGTCGGAACTGCAGGAGTTCGTTCAGGATCTGGAGCACCACCCTCCGGAGCGGGCGGCGGTTCTGAAAATCGATATCCATGCGTGCGAGGACATGGCGTTTTCGCAGTTTGACATTATTGAGAGCGAGAAGGAGGAGGGCGATATCTTCGTTTCTCCGGATATCGCGACCTGTCCGAAATGCAAAAAGGAGCTGTACGATCCGAAAAACCGGCGGTATATGCATCCGTTTATCAATTGTACCGCATGCGGGCCAAGACTCACGATCCTGGATTCCATGCCGTATGACCGCGAACGAACGAGTATGGGTGAATTTCCGATGTGCCCGGAGTGTGCGTATGAATATACACATGCGGAGACGCGCAGATACGATGCACAGCCGGTGTGCTGCAATGACTGCGGGCCGGAGGTATATCTGCCTGGCAGAAAGGAGCGGGGACGCGCGGCGATCACCTGTGTCCGTCAGGCGATCATCGATGGGAAGATCATCGCGATCAAGGGGATCGGAGGATTCCATCTGTGCTGTGATGCAACAAATGAGGAGGCCGTGGCAAGACTCAGGATCCTGAAGCACCGTCCGGCGAAGCCATTTGCGGTTATGATGCGCGATCTGGAAACTGTAGAGCGGGAATGCGAGATATTGCCGGAATGTGAAGAGATCCTTGACGGCCATCAGAAGCCCATCATTTTGCTGAAAAAAACAGAAAAAAGCCTGCTGGCGCCATCGGTGGCGCCGGACAATCCGAAGGTCGGCGTGATGCTTCCATATGCGCCGGTGCAGATGCTTCTGTTCGATTACAATGACGGGATCGAGATGCCGACGGACTGCTTTGTTATGACGAGCGGCAATGTTTCCGGAGCGCCGATCTGCCGGACAGATGAGGATGCTTTAAAGGAGCTTTCATCCTTCTGTGACATTATCCTGTCACACGACCGGAAGATACGGCTGCGGGCGGATGATTCGGTGATGGATTTTTACAGGGGCGAGCCGTATATGATACGCAGATCGAGAGGCTATGCTCCGCTGCCGTTCCTGATATCGGAGGACTATCGCGGACAGGTGCTCGCGGTCGGCGGGGAATTGAAAAATACATTCTGTATCGGGAAAAACCAATTATTTTACCAGTCGCCGTATGTCGGCGATATGGCGGATCTGCGCACGGTGCAGGCTCTTCAGGAGTCTATTGTCCGGATGGAGGAGCTTCTGGAGACAAAGCCAACGCTGGTTGCGTGTGATATGCATCCAAAATACAACACGACACTGGTTGCGAATGAACAGGGGATTCCGGTCATGCAGGTGCAGCACCATTATGCGCATATCCTGTCCTGCATGGCCGAGAATGATCATCCGGATCCGGTGATCGGTGTATCTTTTGATGGAACCGGATATGGAACAGATGGAACGATCTGGGGCGGCGAGATCATGGAGGCATCCTTTGATTCCTTTACAAGGCTTGGAAGCATCCGCCCGTTCCTGCAGATCGGCGGCGATGCATCTGCAAAAGAGGGATGGCGCATCGCGGTGTCCATGATCAACAGTCTTTATCCGGAGCGGGCGTCTGAGATTGTCCGGAAGCTCGGGCTTTGCGACGAGCCGAACCGGAAGGTTCATGAGCAGATGGCGAAGCGCCGCATCA
>CAZPXF010000013.1:26915-33303 GCA_964590945.1 uncultured Lachnospiraceae bacterium
CTTTGCGACGAGCCGAACCGGAAGGTTCATGAGCAGATGGCGAAGCGCCGCATCAACAGTGTGGTTTCTACAAGCGCTGGAAGACTCTTTGATGCAGTCAGCGCGATCCTTGGGGTTCGCCTGTGTTCGACCTTTGAAGGGGAAGCTTCCACAACGCTGGAATTTCGGGCGGAAGCCTACGAGGAAGAAACGAGCGCCGAAGAGCTCAAAAGAGAAATCGTATCTGCCATAGAGGAAGACGGAGGACTTGCAAAGCTTACCTTGTCTGAGGATAAAAAATGCTTCCTCCTCCCGACGGATCGGATTGTGAAATATATGGTTGAAAAAAAGCTTGCAGGAGAGCGGACAGAAAAGCTTGCATATCTGTTCCACGCACTGCTGGCAGGACAGATTGCCGCAGGATGCCAAAGGGCCGCAAAGGATACGGGACTTCCTGCCGTCGCACTGAGCGGCGGCGTGTTCCAGAATCAGCTGCTGCTCCGGCTATGCGAGGAACAGCTGGAGATGGAAGGCCTGTCCGTCATAAGACACCGCCTTCTTCCGCCGAACGACGGGGGTCTTGCACTTGGTCAGGCGGTAGCTGCGATGGCGGCGTTGAACCGAAAGTAGATATAACATGTCATTCATCTGACGGAAGAAACAGCTTTCAAATACAGGATACAAGGAGGATTTGATTATGTGTGTTGGATTGGCAGCAAAGGTAGTGGGAATTAAAAATGGAACAGCGGTTGTGGATGCATCCGGTGCAAAGCGGGAGGTATCTGCGGAGCTGATCGAAGAGCTTGAGCCGGGCGATTATGTTATGGTTCATGCGGGTATTGCGATCGCGAAGATCACAGATGACGATACCAGTGAAACAGATGAATTGATGAGTCTGTTATAAATCTTCTATTTCAGAAGAGGGACGAATGTATTTGAGAAAAGGACGGATATATTTATGGAAGAAAAAAAACTGACGGCGAAGGAGATCATCGAATCCTATGAGGGACCGAAGCTCCGGATCATGGAGGTGTGCGGAACGCATACGCATGAGATTTTCAGGCTCGGCATCCGGAAGATCCTTCCGGATACTATCGAATTGATCTCAGGGCCTGGATGCCCGGTCTGTGTAACCCCGGTCGGGTTTATCGATGAGGCGGTGATGCTGGCGCTGGAATATGGGGTGACGGTCTGTACATTCGGTGATCTGATCCGTGTGCCGGGGACAAAGATGAGCCTTGCAGGCGCGAGGGCGGAAGGGGCGAAGATCAAAGTCGTTTATACGCCGCTGGATGCGGTGGATTATGCGAAGGAGCATCCGGACGAGCAGGTTGCATTTCTGGCGGTTGGCTTTGAGACGACAACACCGGCGGCCTGTCTCTCTGTAAAGAAAGCAAAGGAACTGGGACTTCAGAACTTTTCAATCCTCACGGCAAATAAGACAATGCCGAACGCCTACGCGGCATTGAAGGGGAGCGCGGACGCATTTCTTTATCCGGGACATGTAAATGTCATTACGGGAGAGGAAGGCTGCAGAAAACTGGCAGAGGAAGGCGTATCCGGAGTGATCGCAGGATTTACGGCAAAGGAGCTTCTGACAGCTCTTGCGGTTATCATTGAAAAGTCCAGGACGGGCAAGCCGTTCTTTGTAAACTGCTATCCAAGAGTGGTAAAACCGGAGGGGAATATCCCGGCAAGACGGGTGATCGATGAGGTCATGGAGGCCTGCGACTCAGAGTGGAGAGGCCTTGGCGTGATCCCGGGGTCGGGGCTTAAGCTCCGGGAAGAATATCAGGAATATGATGCCAGGATTAAATACCAGCTCCCGAAGGTGGAAGGGCGGAGCAATCCGGCCTGCCGCTGTGGTGACGTTTTGCAGGGAAAATGCAGGCCGTCAGATTGTAAGGTATTCGGGAAAGGCTGCACACCGCAGCATCCGATCGGAGCCTGTATGGTATCGAATGAAGGAACCTGTTCCGCTTATTATCAGTACGGAGGAATATAGAGATGGAAAATGTAGTAACACTTGCGCACGGCGCCGGGGGAAGACAGACGGCAGAACTGATTGAAAAAGTATTTAAAAAGCATTTCTCAAATCCGGAATTTACCGCAGACGATGCTGCAGTTTTGGAAATTGGAAACGGAAAAATTGCTATGACAACAGACGGGTTTATTGTATCTCCGTATGAGTTCAATGGAGGCAACATCGGGAAGCTCAGTATCTGCGGCACGGTCAACGACCTCTCCTGTATGGGAGCAAGGCCAATGTATATGACGTGCTCCTTTGTCATTGAAGAAGGATTTCCGCTGGATAAGCTGGAGGAGATCGCTTCATATATGGAAAAGACAGCGGCGGAAGCCGGGGTCAGGATCGTTGCAGGCGATACAAAAGTAGCCGGAAAGGGTCAGGTGGATCATGTGTTTATCACGACGACCGGAATCGGAAAGCTTGAGGATGGGGTTAAGACGTCCGGCGCATTTGCAAAACCGGGTGATGCGATCCTCGTGACCGGCGATGTGGGAAGGCACGGCTGCACGATCCTGCTTGCAAGGGAAGACCTTGGGATCGAGGCGGATGTAAAGAGCGACTGCGCGCCGCTTTGGGGAACTGTGGAATCCATGCTGAATGTCACAAAGGATATCCATGTTATCCGCGACGCCACAAGAGGCGGTGTAGGAACTGTATTATATGAAATCGCAGCGGAGAGCCATGTGGGAGTTAAGCTGAATTCCGAAGCCGTCCCGGTGGACCCGGCTGTCCGGGGTGTGTGCGGAATGCTCGGACTGGATCCGCTGTATCTTGCAAATGAAGGAACTCTTGTCGTCATCGCTCCGAAGGAACATGCGAAAGCGCTGGTCGACGCTCTGCATCAGGGGAAATATTCCGCGAATGCGGCGATCATCGGAGAGATCACGGATACGATGCCGGGAAAGGTTGTCATGACGACAGAGATCGGAGCGGAGACGCTTCTTCCGCAGCCGGGAGGGGAACTGCTTCCCAGGATTTGTTAGATAATACAGAATGCATCCAGATGAGCGGGAGCTTTGTAAAACGGACAGCCGCTGCCGGAAATCGTATTCCGGACAACGGCTGTTTTCATGGTTCCTGTTATGTTGATCTGGCAGAGCTTTTCCCATCTAAAGCATGTTCTTCCCTAAAAAGTGCATTCATCCGCGCAACCTCCGCCTCCGAATATTCTTCCACATCCGTTGTTGTTACGTTCTTAATATGCTGCTTCTTGAGCCGCAGGTAGACGACCTCTCTAAATAAGGTGTACAGTACCGAGACGAGTGGGATAAATACCAGCATTCCGGCGACGCCCATCAGGCTTCCGCCGATACTGACCGCGGCCAGCACCCAGATGGACGGGAGTCCGACCGAGCCGCCGACAACATGCGGATAGATCAGATTCCCCTCAATCTGCTGAAGGATCAGAAATACCAGAATAAACCAAAATGCCTGCTGCGAACTTACCATAAAGATCAGGAAAAAGCCCAATGCGCATCCGATAAAAGCTCCGAAGATCGGGACGAGAGCTGTAAATGCAATGATGATCCCGATAAGGAGTGCATACGGCATTTTCAGGACGGTTAAGGTGACCACAAACATACTTCCGAGTATCACCGCTTCCAGGCATTGTCCGGCGAGAAAGCTTGCAAATGTCTTGTAGGTCAGTGAACAGATCTCAAGGAGCACCTCCGCCTTTCGCTTTGGAATAAATGCAAAGAATATTTTTCTTACCTGTAGATGGAGCTTTTCCTTTTGGATCAGGATATAACATGCAAAGGAAAATGCGATGAAAAAGGTCGCCACTGCGTGTACAAGCGTTCCGACTGCCGATACGGTAGTATTCATGACGTTCCCGGCTCCGTTTCCAGGAAAGCTCATTGCCCACTGGATCGCCTTTCCAGGATCAAATTCCACCTGATCGACAAGCTGCATGATTTCCTTATTATTATGTGTAAATTCCCGTATCCAGTTCTGCATATCAGGAATAAAATCGGTGATGCTTCCGGCCAGGATCACGATCGTGTCAGTCAGCTGCGGGATCAGCACAAACATGACCAGTGCAAGGACTCCGACGACGAGCACCAGTGTGAGGAGAAGACTGAGCGGTCTTGCAAGCTTCCTTGCCGCCTTTTTATTGCATTTCTTCCATTTTCCAAATAACGTTTTTTCCACAAAGCTCATTGGCACATTGATAACGAATGCGAGAACTCCACCCAGTACAAATGGAAAAATGATCCACCATGCTGCCTTTAATACGTCCAGAACAACATCGAATTTCCAAAAGACAATGATGATCAGTGCGGTAAATACGATAAGCTCCCGGGCCTTTTTTATAGATGCTTTACTCCAATCCATTTTTCTCTCCTCTCGATTTCCTCCTGTTGTCGCCTTACCTCCTTGTTTTGAGTTTTGACATTTTAAAATGTCTTATGCAATAATTCTGACAAAATGATCATGCAAAATAAGCGGATACAAGTGTATTTACAAGCTTTCCGTCAGCCTTTCCTTTTACCTTCGGCATCAGTTCTTTCATGATGCGGCCTTTATCCTTCCCGGTAGGAGCGGTGATGGAAAGGGAGGCGAGGACTTCTTCAATAGCAGCTTTGATCTCATCTTCAGACATCATTTTCGGAGCGTAGCGCTCAAGAACTTCGATTCTCTTTGTGCATTCTTCAATGATATCCGTGCGGTCAGCCGGAGTCAGATCCAGGGTCTCCTTTGTCTGCTTGATCTCCTTTAAGATCACCTGAACTTCCTCCTCCGGAGTCAGATCCGCGCGCTTGTCGATGGCTTTGTTTTTCAGCGCCGCAAGCAGCAGGGAAAGAGAAGCCTTCGTATCCTTGTCTCCGGCTTTCATCGCAGTGACCATATCTTTACGTACTTCATCTATTTTGCTCATAAAAAGCACCTCCAGTTTTATTTTGTATCTGATTCAGATGAAACAGATATGATGATTATAGTACAAACATCTGGATTTTACAAATATTGGAATGGAAGAAGTGGCAAGATTAGTATTGAAATCCTTTTTCTGACATAGTAAAGTAAAGGATGTAAGATTTCCTGCGTGTAAAAGGAAGCGTTCTTTTTTATAAAGCAGGGAAAAAGGAGGATATGAATATGTTTCAGAAGCTTTGGAAAACTATAATGATAGTGTTCAGCCTGAGTATGCTTTTTACGGCGGCGGCTTTTGCCGCGGATACTTCTCAGACAGAAGGACAGTGGATCATGACTTCGGATCAGGCGCACTGGACTTACAGGGAGAATCCGGAGGCGGAGCCTGTCCGGAATCAGGTTCTTGTGATCGGAAGGAATACATACGGCTTTGACAAAAATGGCTATATGATCACCGGGTATGCTTCGGTTCAGGGCAAAGAATACTATTTTGAAAAGAGTGGGGCGAAAAATCCGGCGAAAAGCTCCTACGGCTCTGCGGTGAAGTCATCGTGGGTGAAGGTTGATACCGGGAAGTATTATTATTTCGGAGAGGATTATACAAGGGACAAGACGAAGATCGGTTTCCAGAAGATCAATGGGAATATCTTTTATCTGAAATCGAACGGCAAGGTCACTGTCGGAGCAAAGACGATCAGGAAGAAAAAGTTTTATTTCAAATCCAACGGCGTAATGGTGACCGGGCCGAAGAAGATCAACGGAAAGATCTACCTGTACAGCGCCAGCGGGTCGCTTGGGACAAAAGGCGCCAGAATAACCTCTTCGGGATGGAAAAAGGTCAGCGGCAAATATTATTATCTGAAAAAAGGCGTGGCGCAGACCGGATGGATCCGCCTGAGCGGGAAAAGATATTATCTGAAAAAATCGACAGGCGCGCGTCTGACCGGATGGAATTATGTTGGAAAATATAAATATTATTTTAACAGCAAGGGACAGCTGATACAGGATGTGAGCAGTAAGCTCGGTAAGCAGTCCAGCTATTATATCACGGTCAACCGCCGCACCTGCGTTGTCACGATCTATGCCAAGGATGGGAACAAGGGATATACGATCCCGGTGAAAGCTATGGCATGTTCTGTCGGAAAGGCAGGCTCGGCGACGCCGAAGGGAACCTTCCATACAATGGCAAAGTACCGCTGGAAGACATTGATGGGGCCGACATACGGACAATATGCGACAAGGATCACGGGAAGTATTTTGTTCCATTCCGTATCCGGAAGCAGGCGCTCCATTTACAGTGTTCCGGCAAAGGAATACAATAAGCTTGGAAGTCCGGCCTCCCACGGATGCGTGCGCCTCTGTGTGCGCGATGCAAAATGGATCTATGATAATTGCCGCCTGAAAACAACAGTCGTCATCTCGGACAACTGTGCGCAGCCGTTTGACAAGCCGGCTACGATCAAGATCAGCAGTTCAACAAATTACGACCCGACAGATCCGGCGGTC
>CAZPXF010000014.1:0-31482 GCA_964590945.1 uncultured Lachnospiraceae bacterium
TTACAGGCCGTCCTTTATATCCTGCGCTATCCGGCTTACAGCCTCAAAGCTTTCGCTGCTGCTGACCTTTTCCTGCACCACGGATGCGTCGATTCCATTCCAGCTTATCTGCTGATAGTCACACAGTAAAAACGCAAAAAACAGGCACAGCGCTATGATAATTCTCCGGTATAAAGTGGATCGGGGCGCCGGATTTTCATCTTCTCCATATCCATTGGGATAAATGGAGCGGTAGGATGCCCGGTATCTGGGATGCACCGCAGGAATTCCAAAATGGTCATATTTATTTTCGGAACTGTATTCCGGGTGATTTCTTCTCATCTGCTTCCTTGTGCTGTCCAGCAGCGCCCTCCTGCTTTCTGAATTCATTTTTTTGTTCATTTATACCTCAAAAACGGGACATACAATTTACCATATTATACGTCCCGGTTTTTCTTTATATTCCATTCATTTAGCGGTTTGCAAGCTCCGCAATGATATCGTCCCATGTCACGCCGCGCTCAACCATCAGGACGATCGCATGGTAAATAAAATCAGACAATTCGTATTTGATCTCCTCCGGATTCGGATTTTTGGCGGCTATGACAAGCTCCGTAGCCTCCTCCCCGATCTTCTTCAGGATCTTATCGAGTCCTTTATCGAAAAGATAATTGGTGTAAGAGCCCTCCTTCGGATGCACCTTTCTGTCGGCCACCGTATCGTAAACCGACTGGAAAATGTGATGCGGATTGAGTTCTTCCGTATCAGCGCCGACCACCGGCTGGAAAAAGCAGGTGCGGCTGCCCGTATGGCAGGCTGCCCCAATCTGGTCAACCTTTGCAAGTAATGTGTCGTTGTCGCAGTCGATCGTGAGAGATTTTACATACTGGAAATGTCCCGACGTCTCTCCTTTGAGCCATTGCTTTTTCCGGCTTCTGCTGTAATAATTCATGCGTCCGGTCTTTACCGTATCCTGAAAAGCCTCCTCGTTCATATATGCCATCATCAGCACATCGTTGGTACGGTAGTCCTGCACAATGACCGGCAAAAGGCCGTCGGAATTAAGCGTGAAGGACGAGAAATCCATCATGCTCTCAAAGGTTGTCATCTGGATGCCTTCCTGTTCGCATTTCTCCTTGAAACGATTAAAATCCATGGATGGCTGGCTGATAAATTTCCCGGAAATCCCGTTGACGCCCGACGCCTTGAGAATACGGATGATCTCGCTTTCCTCCATTGTATCCGTAAGAATGACAACCGTATTATCCGTCGTCTCTGTGATGGAATTGAGATCCAGCCTGTGCATAAATATGATCTCGCTGCTGCATTCGCTGATCAGACTTCGCTGCTTGAAAAGCTGATCAAAATCGTTCAGTGAAACGGCAATCTTTTCCTTCCCAAAGCGTGCTGCCACCTCGCGGACAAGCTCGCAGGAGGATGGCTTGGAAAAATTTACGATCGCCCGCTTTACGCCTGCATAGAGGAATTTTTTCACATCCTCCAGGCGTCTCACATTTCCGCCTGCAATAACCGGAATGCGGACGTTTCTGCAAATCCTGCGGATCAGGTCGATCGCCTCGTCGTGCTCCTTATCGGAGTCTGACAGATCCAATATGATCAGTTCATCCGCACCATTATCGCTGTATTTTTTTGCGATCTCAACTACGTTATCGTCGATCACAGTATCATCAAACCACTGCACAGCGCAGCGATCTTTAATAAAAATGCATGGTATCAGTCGTTTATACTCGTTCATAGTGTTTCCCTCTTTTAACAAATGGCTGCTGCGCTATTCGAAACGCACCTTAATAGAATTTGCATGTGCTGTCAGAGACTCAGCCTCTGCAAAGGCGCGGATATCATTCTGGATCTCTCCAAGAGCCTCTCTGGAATAAGAAATAATACTGGATTTCTTAATAAAATCATCGACGGAGAGCGGCGAGAAAAATTTTGCCGTCCCGTTTGTCGGCAGGACGTGGTTCGGCCCCGCAAAATAATCTCCAAGCGGCTCGCTGGAGTATTCTCCAATAAAAATGGCTCCGGCATTCCGGATCTTTGTCATAACGTCGAACGGATTCTGCGTCATGATCTCCAGATGCTCGGATGCGATCTCATTGGCGATATCGATCACATCGTCCATTGTCTCGCCGATCAGAATGTGTCCGTAATTATCCAGTGATTTCCGGATGATCTCCGCCCGCGAAAGCTCCTTCAAAAAGCCGTCCACTTCGCCGGAAACTCTCTTTGCCAGCTCTTCACTTGTCGTCACAAGGATTGCGGACGCCAGCTCATCATGCTCTGCCTGCGAAAGAAGATCCGCAGCGACGTAGCGCGGATTTGCTGTCTCATCAGCGATGACGAGGATCTCGCTTGGCCCTGCGATTGAATCGATGCTTACATGCCCGTATACAGCCTTTTTCGCAAGGGCAACATAGATATTACCCGGTCCTACGATCTTATCTGCCTTCTCAATGGACTCCGTACCGTACGCAAGAGCTGCGATCGCCTGTGCGCCGCCGACTTTGTAGATCCTTGTTACGCCGGCCTCATGCGCTGCCACAAGCGTATTGACATTCAGTTTTCCATCCGGTCCCGGAGGCGTCGTCATAATAATCTCATCCACACCGGCTACCTTAGCCGGAACAATATTCATAAGTACAGAGGATGGGTACACAGCCTTTCCGCCCGGAACATAGACGCCCACGCGCCGAAGCGCCGACACCTTCTGTCCAAGGATTGTTCCATCCGGCTTGCTGTCAAACCAGCTGTATTTTACCTGTTTCTGATGATAATCGCGGATATTCTGCAGAGCTTTTCGCATGATGCGAAGAAGCTTTGGATCGACCTGATCGTAGGCCTCCTCTATCTCCGCCTCTGTCACCAGGATGTGCTCCTTGTCGATATCCGCCCGGTCAAATGCTTTTGTATATTCAAAAAGCGCCTCATCGCCGCGCGCCTTGACATCTGCAAGGATTGCAGCAACTCTCTCTTCATATTCGCCGTACTGGTTTGGACTTCTTTTGAGAAGCTCCTCCAGAAGATTTTTCTTTGACGATGCAGTCAGCTTCTGTATATCCATTCCGATTCCCTTCCTTCTGTTCTATCTCTTTTCATTTACAATTTCCCTGAGACCGGAGATCAGTTCCCGGATACGTTCATTTTCCATACGCATGGTCACCGGATTGACGATCATTCTTGCGGAGAGAGGGCAGATCTCCTCAAGCACGTCCAGGCCGTTATCCCGGAGCGTTGTGCCTGTCTCAACGATATCCACGATCACTTCAGAAAGTCCGACGATCGGCGCCAGCTCAATGGAACCGTTCAGCTTGATGATCTCAACAGTCTGATGTCTTTTATTATAAAAATAATCCTTTGCAATGTTCGGATATTTTGTCGCGACGCGGATAGATTCCCGGCGCTTCAAAAGCTGCCTGGCCTCTGCCGGGCCGCATACGCACATACGGCACTTTCCAAAATCCAGATCCAAAACCTCATGCGCCTTCCGGTTTTCCTCAAGAATGATATCCTTTCCGACCACTCCGATATCGGCTGCTCCGTATTCTACGTAGGTCGGCACGTCCGGCCCTTTCGCAAGGAAAAAGCGCAGCTTTAACTCCTCATTTACAAAGATCAGCTTCCGTGTGTCTTTATCCTTCATCTCTTCGCAGGTGATGCCAAGCTGCTCCAAAAGAGCAAGCGTCTTATTGGCAAGCCGCCCCTTGCAAAGAGCAAATGTTAAATACCTCATAGTCTTCTCCCGCCTTTAAATCGTACGAATATTCTTCTCATCTTCCACATAGACCACCGTATCGATATTACGATCCTTAGCCAGTCCCTTATATACTTCGAGTTCCCGGTTCGGATCCCTTCTCATGCACTCGGTATGGATAAGCTGCCTGCGGTAATTCTGCGCCAGATCGACGGCGGCTTTTACATGCGGCGCCTCATAGACGATCATACAATTCCGGTAATTCATCGGAACATGGATCTTCTGACGGTTCAGAGCGTCCATGAGCCGGTCTACAACGATGCCGAATCCAATGGAAGCAGCGTCCTTCCCAAATTTGGACATCAGATTATCGTATCGCCCGCCGCGCACAATCGCATCGCCGGTTCCGAAGGTATAGCCCCGGAAAACAATTCCGGTATAATACCCGTATGTTCCGCTCATACTAAGGTCAAATGAAATATTCTGTTCCACACCGTATACCTTTAAAATCCGCGCGATCTTCTTCAGGCGCTTCACAGCCTTGACAGCTCCGGTATACTCCGCAACCTCCATCGCCTGATCCAGGATCTCTTCGCTTCCGATGAGATCCGCGAGTATCCCGAAGGATTTCTTAACCTCTTCCGGAGCCTGGATCTCGTATAATATTTCCTCAACGCCATAGAAATTCCGGTTGCCGATAAAATCGCGGATCTGCGCCAGTATTTCCTCATCCGCATTCACGCAGTCCAACAGCTTTCCGAAGAAATCCGCGTGTCCGATATTGATCCGGAAATCCGAAAGTCCGACGGATTTCAGGGATTCCGCAACGACAGCGATCATCTCCGCGTCCGAATCGGCATTATTTTCTCCGATCAGTTCCGCGCCGATCTGTGTGATCTCTTTCATACGTCCCTGATAGCTGGAATAATTGATAAATGTATTTCCCATATAGCAGAGGCGGGCCGGCATGTCGCTTTCCTCATAGAGCGTCGCAGCCGCACGGGCGACAGACGGCGTCATATCCGGGCGCAGGACCAAAGTATTTCCCTCCCGGTCGAAAAACTTATACAGCTCTTTGGATGCGACGGTTCCCATGTCCTTTCCAAACACATCGAAAAACTCAAACATAGGCGTCTGTATATCCTGATATCCAAAGGATTTCAGGCGCTCGTGGATCAGATCCTGAACCTTCAGCTTTTTTTCACATTCCATATGATAAATATCGCGTACACCTTCCGGCGTATGTAACAATTTCAAATCCATTTTTACCTCCAGCGGCGTTTGCTTTCGCGTGCTACAACAATGAAATACATTATAATCAATCTAAAATGCGCTGTCAATCCATATTCCAGCTTTCCGGAACTGCTTCCTTACCGTTCGTCCAGATCTTTTTGAATTGCATCCAGATACGGGATAAAGTATCCATGCTGCATCCGGATAAAATACCCGGGATCCAGTTCCTCATAGCGGAAGCTTTTGCGCCCGCCGTTTTCCGCCCTCTGCCAGAAGGTTACAAGCTGGCGGTACGGCAGATAACAGATCTCGTCACGGTTCGTAAAATAGATCAGGAAAAAGGCGACGCCTTCCTGCTTCTCAAAATCTCCCATGAACCTCACCTGATGCGGATGGATATTCTGAAGCGGAAACGTATCTGTCGCGCACTCCTTTGCATCAAAGCAGACCGGGATTCCCTGTACGACGCCGATAAAATCGACCGTACTTTTCTGTTCGAAATATGCCAGCGTGATGTGGCGGTGTTCCTTATCGAACTGTACCGGCGTGATCGGCGTCGGGATCTTCTGCATCAGAGCCAGTCCCTGTTCCTGATATGCTTCATTTGTATAATTTACAAATTCTTCCAGTGTGGAGCCGCGAAGTCCCCTGGATTTCCAAGTTCCCATTTTTCTCTCTCCAAAATCTCTGTGAAAAGCTCCGGCGGGTCTGCTGTCCAGATTTTCCTGCTTAAATAAGAAAACTTATCCGCAATCTCCGGCATCTCCAGGCGGTATGCGTGGAGAAATTGCGATTTCAGGCCATACCTTCGCTTAAAATAATCGTTATAGACGGGATCTCCGTACTTATAGTCTCCGGCGATGGGCGAACCCGCTGACGCAAGGTGCGCCCGTATCTGATGCGGCTTTCCTGTGATCAGGTGAACCTCCAGGAGGGAACCGCATTTCCCAACGGCAAAGGGTCTGCAGGACGTCTCGATGGGGGAAGAATCCACGGAAATCTTCTCCTTTGTCACAGTCACCTGATTCGTACCAGGGTTCTTAGTGAGAAATCCTTTCATATGCTGCTTTTGCGGTTCGCCTTTTACAAGGCAAATATAATATTTCCCGACGGAACGTTCCCGGAATACTTTGCTTAAAAGCTGCGATCCCGACAGCGTCTTCCCTGCCGCCAGAAGTCCGCTCGTGTTCCGATCCAGACGGTTGCAGACCGACGGTGTAAAAAATCTCCGCTGTTCTTTTGTATAGCTGCCGTTTTGAATCAGATAACGGATGATCTGCTCATTGATAGAGATATCCCGCGCATTTGCTTTCTGCGATAATACCCCGACAGGCTTATTGACAAGAAGGATATCGTGATCCTCATATACAACGGCAAGCTCCGGCAGCTCTTCCATTTCAGCCGGGAGATCCGGCTTCTCTGAAAATTTCCGGATCGTTTCGTCCGAAAGGTACAGCTTGATCCGGTCTCCGGCCTTCAGCTTCTCATTTCCCGAAGCCTTCTTATCATTCAGAACAATATTTTTCTTCCGGAGCATTTTATAGATAAAGCTCTTCGGCGCAAGGCTCAGGTATTTTAAAAGGAGCTTATCCAGACGCTGATCCGCGTCATTTGCACTGATCTGTATCTCTTCCATAATATAAACCCCTCAAAGTGAGATACTAAGAAGCGTGGAAACCATGCGCGCTTCTTTTCTGCTGTAATCATCCTTCTCGATCGCAGCGATATTGGACAATCCTTCCGCGCGTGACAAAAAAGCCTTATAGTCATGAAAAACTTTTACAGAAGCTTTCGGATGACCGTTATCCTGCAGCATCTTCTTCAGATGCTTTGCAGTAAAATCCAGGTCGGTCTTTCCGTTTGAAGCATATCCGCAGACCGTATTGTTGTAGATTGCAATACAGTCCACCGGAAGGATTTTCTCGTAGGTTGTAAATACCAGATCAAAAATCAGAGTGATTCCCGGCGCTTTCGCCCTGATCTCCTCAGCCTTTGCCGCCGGAATGGAGCGGTACGGAAATCTTGTGATCAATCCTACCAGAACTCTGGCCGCCGGAAGACATCCAAGAATCGCTACAAATGTAAAAAGATTTTTTCTCGTTCCGGTTGTGTACAGACCCACTAAAAAAATCGCCGCAACCAGTCCAAAGGAGATGAAAACCTTCAGGATTTCTATATTTTTCTGCCGGTTCAGATAACCTGGCATTCCTTTTTTCATAGCCAGTTCTCCTCCTTTATTTCGAAATTCCAAATAAGCGCATACAGGAAAACAACAGTTTCTGCGGAACGCATCTGCATAAGACATACGTTAGTTTCATACCAGCTCCGCAAATGGAGAGGGACCTGCATTTCAGCGAATCCTTCAAAGCTTTCTTTGCCGCCTGCTCCGGGGAAACACAGGTGAGTCTGCGAAAAAGTCCCGGCTTTTCCCCATCGTACAAATGTCTCAAAAGCGGGGTATCTACCGGTCCCGGGCACACTGCTGTAACAATAATCCCGGCTCTTTTCTGTTCTTCTCCAAGAGCCGCAGAAAAGCTCAGAACATATGCCTTGGCAGCCGCATAAACGGCCTGTCCCGGCTGCGGGGAAAAGGCGGCTGCGGACGCCAGCATCAGGATCCTGCCTCTTTTTGGCATATACGGAAGAATACGATGCGTCATGATCGTGAGCGCGCGGCAATTCAGATCCAGTTGTCTTATGATATCTGCCTGCGCCATCGTATCAAAGCTTCCGCGCGCGGCGCAGCCCGCGCTGTTGATGAGCAGGCAAACCTCTGGCTGTTCTGCCCGGAGCAGGGTTTCCAGTAAAGAATCTCCGCCCGCCAGAAGATCCGCCGCAACTATCCGCGCCGGGATCCGGCATCCTTCGGCCGTTTTCCTTAATTCAGCCTCATTCCTTGCGACAAGCCACAGCTCGTCCAGATTCCGGTAAAAATCCGGTATTTCCCGTGCGAAAGCCCTTCCTATTCCGGAAGAAGCTCCGGTGATGACCGCGATTTTTTTACTCATTTATCTGCCCTTCTTTGCATAATTGTTTTTCAGGTGTGGCTGCGGAATCAGCCCGGTCTCATACCAAACCCCTTAATTCTTCTACTTCATTTGCTGTAAGCCTTCGGTATTCTCCGCTGGAAAGCTGCGGATCCAGCGCCAGATTTCCCAGGGAAATCCGTTTCAGATACAGGACTTCACACCCGACAGCGTAAAACATTCTCTTCACCTGATGGAATTTCCCCTCGTGGATCGTTAGATTTGCCTCGGAAATCCCACCCCTTGACAAAATCTCAAGCTGTGCCGGCCGGGTCAGCTTTTCTTCCCCGATATCAAGTCCTGCGGCGAACCGTTCGATCATCTCATCGGTAAGCGCCCCGCTCACACGGACATAGTATCTCTTATCCACGTGTTTTGCCGGACTTAAAATACGATGCGCCAGCTCTCCGTCATTTGTAATGAGCAGAAGTCCTTCTGTATCCTTGTCAAGCCGTCCTGCCGGGAAAAGATCCCGCCGCCTTGTATCCTTCAAAAGATCCATCACTGTCCGGTCGCGGTCATCCGTCACTGCTGACACGACCCCCGCCGGCTTATTCAGCATATAATATACAAATTTCTCATAGACAATTTGTTTTCCATCTACAAAAATACAGTCCCTGTTCTCATCGATCCTGCTCTCCGGCCTTGTCATACACACATCGCCGCGCCAGACACGTTTCTGCCGGATCAGCTTCTTTACTTCACTGCGCGTGCCGACGCCCATCTCTGTAAGATATTTATCCAGGCGCATCACGGCATCCACCGCCATCCCGGAAGATATTTATTCTTCAAAGAACCATTTGCAAGCTTTCCAAACCCAAGGGGATATCCATCCACGCAAAACAGATACCAGCCTTTATCCTTTGCGTCCGCCTGATCATCGACGTCCAGCGTTTCTCCCTTTAAATAGCGGACGACTCTCTCATCCTCCGCCGGAAGACTGATGATATTTTTATAGTTCTCCTTTGTCAGCCACATGGCCAACGCCTGACTCGGCTCAAAGCGCTTCTTTTTTATTTCACCAAGAAGAAGCCCGGTACGAAGGAAACGGATTCCGGAAAGATTCTTCGTGTGCTCCGGCATATAGTAAACGCGTTCTCCGTGAAATTCCAAACGGGAATAGTCAAAATCATAATCGATATCCTTCAGGAAAGCCGTCAGCTCTTCCGGAATTTTTCCCGTGGGGAATACAGCTTTTTTATTCAGATGTTTCTGCTCTGAAAGTGCGTCTCCTTTCCCTTTCCTCAAAAGCGCCAGGTAATGTCCTTCTCCTTCCATCCTGTGAGGGAAAATCCGTACGGTATTGGTCAGCGCGTCATTTTCCGCATAATCCGTCTTTGCAAATCCATCACAAAATCCATCATAACCCTCCATCGGACAGATCTCAAATTCCGGAAAGGTTTCCAAAAGATACTGCACAGTTCCTTCATTTTCCAATGCGTCAAAGGTACAGGTCGAATAGAGGAGCATCCCTCCTGGACGAAGCATCTGCGCCGCCTGCGTGATGATGCTTCTCTGAAGCTTCGAGAAAAATTCCGGACCATGCTCTTCCCAGCCTTTGATCATCTTACGGTCCTTGCGGAACATGCCTTCTCCGGAGCACGGGGCGTCGATCAGTATTTTATCAAAATATTCTCTGAAATACGGGATCAGCTTTCCCGATTCTTCACTCAAAACCATCACATTTCCGATGCCGAAAAGCTCAATATTTTTAAGAAGTCCTTTGGCGCGGGAATTGCTGATGTCATTTGCGATCAGGACTCCCTCGCCCTGAAGCTTCGCCCCAAGCTCTGTCGCCTTGCCGCCAGGGGCCGCACACACATCCAAAACCCGTTCTCCCGGCACGACCGGAAGACGGCTTGCAGGCGTCATCGCACTGGGCTCCTGCAGATAATACAGTCCGGCAAAATAATATGGATGTCTGGAAGGGCTTTCCTTCTCGCCGTCATAATAGAAGCCATTGGGAATCCACGGAACAGGCCTGACATCAAACGGGCAGATCTTTAAAAAGTCGTCAACGGAAATCTTGTTCGTATTCACACGAAGTCCGTAATAACGCGGATCCTCAAAACACGCAAGATACTCCTGATACTGCGCCTCGCCGATTAAATGAATCATCTTATTTTCAAATGCTGATGGTAACATGCCAGGAACCTCCATAATCTTCAATAGTATAGCATATTTCATTGAAAAAAGACATACCTATTTTCATTGCTGAAAATATCGCAAAATCCAGTATGGATTTACACTCACTTCCTCGCCGTTCACAATATAATAAATCCCGAAATGCAGATGTACCGGGAAATTCCCGGTCGTTCCTTCAATCCTGCTGTATCCGGTGTCTCCCATATAGCCTATGAAATCCCCTGCTTTCACCTCGTCTCCTTTTGCAACGTCCGCATAAGAGGAAAGATGCGCATAATAAAAATAAGTCCCGTTTGGTGCTGTGATCCCTACCCTCCACCCGCCCTGCGCAAGCCAGCCGATATTGGAGATGACCCCGTCGCTGACGCTATAGACCTTATAATAATCACGCTTCTGCTGCGGCGGCATGATATCAGTTCCTTCGTGCGTCCGCTTTCCGCCATATGTACGCGCGTCGTCCCAACTGTTTTCAAATTCAAAATCATGATTCCTGAGGTCAAGAGGAAAGCGTTTCATATCTTTAAACAGATTTAAAAAATAACCGGAAAAATGACGCCATTCCGGCGCCTGCTTCCAATCGTTCTTTCCATAGACCAGATTCAGTGTCTGTAACGCACACAGCTCTCCCGGTGAATTTGTTTTTGACATTGATTCAATTGTTTTTTCATCCAGAGGAATACTTCGGACTGCTTTGTCTTTGATAGAATTATCATTCAATAAATTTAACATTCCCAGATCATGCAGGTAATGAATTCCATATACGCATCCAAAAGTGATGAAAAGTAAAACCAGATATTTTTTCATTTTTATTTTCAGAGTATGAATGATCTGCTGAAGATATACCTGAATTATGCGGCAGCGTTTACAATTATTTCTATTTCTGTTTTATACATGAGAAAAAATCTCCTTTATTGATAAAAATTATATATAAAAAAGCAGGAACACTCTCCTAATACATAAGTGTGTTCCTGCCGCCCCTGATCATTATGAATCAAAATCTATTCTATTTACAGTTCTTTAAAATCTCCCTCACGATCTGATACATCCTGGCAGATGAGGAAATCGATAGTTTTTCGTTAATCGAGTGCACATCCATCATCGTAGGGCCGATAGAAATGCAGTCGAGGTCGTCGATTTTTTTACTGATAATCCCGCATTCAACGCCAGCATGCATACCGAGCACCTCCGGTGTGAAGCCTGCAATCTTTTCAAAGGATTTTATTGCGATCTCACGAAGACTGGAGTCTGTTTTCACATCCCATCCCGGATATTCCCCATTGACAGAGGCAGTTCCCCCGACCATATCCGCCCACATATCAAGCTGATCCAGCAGAGCGTCCTTCTTGCTGTCTTTATTGCTTCTTACCATGGAGACAAATTCAACCGTATCCTCCAAAGTCCTTACAATACCAGGATTTACAGAAGTCTCAACAAGATTATCGATATCGCGGCAGAAGCACTCCACACCATACGGAAGCCCATTTAACAGGCGGATCACATTGGCTGTTGCGGCGTCGCTCACAGGCAGTTTCCCCTCATTGTCAAGAACGGATGCTTCCATCCTCAGGTTCGGCTCGTCCTTCCCAAATTCATTACGGATGACAGCGGCCAGTTCGCCGAAGTCCTTCAGAAGCTCCTTTTCATCAGCCTTCTGGATCTGTATCAATGCCTGCGCGCTAAAAGGAATGACATTATCGCGGATGCCTCCGGAAATTTCCGAAATGCGGAACTTCATATTACGGCTCAAATGGTAAAGAATACGTCCCATGATCTTATTCGCATTCCCGCGTTGTTTATCAATTTCCATACCGGAATGTCCGCCAAGCAGCCCGGAAATCCCGATCCTGACTGTTTCATCCAGCGCTTTCCCGGGCTGAACCGGAAGAGAGATCGTATGTCTTGCCCCGCCCGCACAGCTGATCAGGATCTGCCAGTCCTCCTCAGAGTCCAGATTGATCATACGCTTTGCATTCAAAGACGAAAGATCGATCTGATCCGCGCCGACAAGGCCAATCTCCTCATCTACTGTAAGTACAGCCTCCAGCGCCGGATGTTCTGCCGCATCATCCTCCATGATAGCCAATGTATAGGCAACCGCAATCCCATCGTCACCGCCAAGGCTTGTCCCTTCTGCATAAAAATAATCGCCGTCTTTCGCAAGCTTGATCGGATCTTTCTCAAAATCATGCCCGCATCCATCTTCCTTCACACATACCATATCCATATGCCCCTGCAGGATCACCGGAACCGCATCCTCATAACCTTCCGAAGCAGGCTTCTTGATAATGATGTTGTAAAACTCATCCTGTATGTAGTCCAAATCATGCTCGATCGCAAAATTCTTGCAATAATCACTGATCCCCTTCATATTGCCGGAACCACGTGGGATCTTGCAGATCTCTTCAAAATAAAACATTACCCGTTCAAATCCGGGAATATTTACATCTTCCATGCCGTTTCTCCTTTAACTCTCTAATCTTTTAAAATATTACCGTTATATTCATTTTACACACATGGTATAAAAAAGCAAGCGATTCATAAAATATTAAAAACGGGTTTTGCCATGTCCTTTTTTTCTGTCATTGTCATTCTATTATTCTTTTTATCACTGATCCAGTCCCATGTAACCTTTGCCGGAGCCGCCTCCGGCCTGATCCTGTGGTTTCAGACACTGGTTCCGACGCTTTTTCCATATATGATATTCTCCGCTCTCATTGTCCGCACGAAGGGACTTGATTATCTTGGAAGCTTTCTGGGACGCCTTTTCCAGAAGCTTTTTCATGTTTCTTCCGCAGGCTCCTTCGCCGTCATCAGCGGCTTTCTATGCGGATACCCAATGGGTGCGAGAGTTACAGCCGACCTTGTCCTGACAAAGCGGATCTCGCATGAGGAGGGAAATTATCTTCTCACGTTTACAAACAATACAAGTCCGGCTTTTATCATCAACTATCTATGCGCCGCACAATTAAAAGAACCCGGGCTTGCGGTTATCTTTCTTTGTATTCTTTCTGTTTCAGCATACCTTACAAGCCTGGTATTCCGGCGGCATTTACCTGCCGCGCCTCTCCGGAGGGGCGGCTGTATGGGAAAAAGAGAGGCTTCCTTCTGGAAAACGATCGAGATATCCATTGCACAGAGTATCGAAAGCATTACACAGATTGGAGGATATATCATTCTGTTTTCTGTTCTGATCTTTCAGCTTTCCAATCTTACAGGTAACGCCGTCCTGCTTTTTGCCGGAAGCTTTTTGGAAATAACAAACGGGATTCCCCTCGTAATAAGGGAAATCCCGAATCCAATCACTCAATATATGATTCTGATGGCTCTGACCTCTTTCGGCGGCGTCTGCAGTATCATACAGACACAGGGAATGATATCAGAATCCGGCCTTAGCCTCCGTACATACATAGAAGCAAAATGCATACAGGCCGGAATCGCCGGTTTACTCTGCTTCCTGTGGTGTATCCGGATCCTCTGACATAACCGGCTGCTGCGCCGGCTGAGGCCGCAGTTCTCTTCGATTGTCCTGGATCAGAGAATAACTCTGTCTCAAAGAATTGACAAGATCATCGTATCTGGAGGTATATCCCTCAAGAGTATGACCTACAATACCTTCCACATTGGCAAGAAGATCATCCGTATACTGGATAGCGCCGAGACGGATCTCATTGGCGTCCCTTGTCGCATTATCCAGGATCTGCTGCGCCTGATCTGTCGCCGCAGTTACGATGTTATTTGCCTGCGCATATGCCTGCTGCATGACCTCGTGCTCACTGACGAGCTCCGTCGTATGTCGCTGTGCGTCCTCGATCATAGCGTCCGCCTTGGACTGCGCGTCTGCAATGATCGCATCCTTATTTGCAATGATCTGCTGATAATGCTTGATCTCATCCGGAGTCTTCATACGAAGTTCACGTAAAAGCTCATCGATCTGATCCTTATTTACAATGATCTTTGATGTGGATAACGGCTGAAATTTACAACTGTCAATATAATCTTCGATCTCTTCTATAATCTGTTCAATCCGGCTTCCCATAATTGTTCTTATTCTCCTTTATCTGCGAATTTCTTTTTCACAGCATCTTCAACTTCCGCAGGTACAAACTTGCTGATATCTCCGCCAAAAGATGCTACTTCTCTTACTGTGGACGAACAGAGATAAGAATATTCCAGACTGGTCGTGAAAAATATCGTATCCACCTTTGGATACATGATATGATTCGTCTGCGCCATCTGCAGTTCCATCTCAAAATCGGTGATCGCCCGCAGTCCACGTATAATAATGCTGGCATCCATTTTCTCCGCGAAGTCTACAAGAAGACCTTCAAACGGTACAACACGAACATTCTCCAGATGCCCAGTCATTCTCTTTAACATTTTAACACGTTCATCCACAGAAAACAACGGTGTTTTTGCTTTATTGCAAAGCACCCCTATTATCAGCTCATCCGGCACTTTGCTTGCCCTTTCAATGATATCCAAATGTCCGAATGTAACGGGATCAAAACTCCCGGGATAGATTGCTCGTATCATTTGTCATACCTCACTCTTCTCAATAAAAAGATGGCAGTTCGTCTGATAGACCTTCTTTTTGATGATATGAAATCCATATTCTTCCGTATAAGAAAAATCGGTCTCAAGCGACGCCTCCACAATGATCCGTGCACCCTCATTTAAAAGCTCCGACTCCGATAATTGTCTGAGAACCTGCTTCTCCAGCTCATGATCGTATGGCGGATCCATGAAAATATAATCAAACCGGTAACTGCCATTCATCCTCCGGAGTATGTCAAAGACATCGCCTCTTAAAACTTCCGCCTGCGGCGCCAGCTTTGTAAAAGAAAGATTCTTCCGGATACATCGGACTGCCGCCGGGTTTTTCTCTACAAACACGGCCGATTCCGCGCCCCGGCTCAACGCCTCGATCCCGATAGCGCCGCTGCCGGCAAAAAGATCAAGGAATGCAGATCCGCCGATCTGATGCTGGATCATATTAAATAACGTCTCTTTGATGCGATCCGTTGTTGGCCGCGTCGCGTCGCCCGGTATCGTTTCAAGCTTCAGATGGCGGGCCTTTCCGGCAATTACTCTCATAATTAATATTTCCTTTTCTGTTATGTATGATGCGGTTTCATTATAGAACCTCGTTTATTTTTTGTCAATGACTCTGTTCTATTTCGTTCCATTCCATTTGATGTATGGTAACAGAATTTACCAGCGTAACAAAAGGTTTTCTCCATATACTATGAGCGTAACAGAACAACACGTTACAAAAGGAGGGAAACATTATGACAAGTCGTTCATCTAACAAAGCAGCCGTACCTGAAGCAAAGGGTGCGCTTGACAAATTTAAGTATGAAGTAGCAAACGAGCTCGGAGTGCCGTTGTCCGAAGGATATAACGGTGACCTTACTTCCAAACAGAACGGATCTGTCGGCGGATATATGGTCAAGAAAATGATCGAGCAGCAGGAAAAGCAGATGTCTGGTAAATAACAGACAATCGATCGGAGGGTGTACAAAAGCTTCGGTTTGTGTACACCCTTTTCCATGTCATAAAATATGGAACATCCCTTTATCCACGCCAAAGCTCTCTACATAGGCCGTGATCTTCCGGTTCATCTCCGGATCCTTTTCATATTTGATGACTGCTTCATTTGCCATTTTCAAAAGATCAGCATCCTGAAACACATCCCCCAGCCGGAAATCAAACATTCCGCTCTGACGTATGCCAAACAGATCCCCCGGCCCGCGAAGCTTCAGATCCTCGCCGGCAATATAAAACCCGTCGTTGGATTTATTCAGGATACTGAGTCTTTGCATCGTCTCGCGGCTCTTACTTTCCGACATAAAGATGCAGTAGGACTGATGCTTTCCGCGGCCGACGCGTCCCCGGAGCTGATGGAGCTGCGCGAGACCGAACCGTTCCGCATTTTCCACCATCATGACCGTAGCGTTCGGCACGTTGATCCCCACTTCGATGACTGTCGTAGACACAAGTATCTGTATCCGGTTTCCGGCAAACGCCTGCATGATCTCATCTTTTTCTTTTTGCTTCATTTTCCCGTGCAGACAGGCTACCCGGATCGATGGACCAAATTCCTCCTGCAAATGGGCTGCATAATCAATGACATTCTCCGCCTCTATATACTCGCTCTCCTCCACCATCGCACAGATCACATAGCATTGGCGTCCTTCCGAAATCTGTCGGCGCATAAACTGGTAAGCCTTCGCCCGGTAATCTGTACCAACCACACAATTTTTGACCGGCAGGCGTTCCGCCGGAAGTTCGTTGATCACTGAAATATCCAGATCGCCATAGACAATGATCGCCAGTGTCCTTGGGATCGGCGTAGCGCTCATAACCAGGATATGCGGATACAGGCCCTTGGATGCAAATACCTCCCTCTGTCTGACTCCGAATCGATGCTGCTCATCGGTGATGACAAGCGCGAGATTCTGATATTCTACCGCGTCCTGGATCAGCGCGTGGGTTCCGAGTATGATCTGCGCCTCGCCGTTTCGGATCCGTTCGCAGGCGGCGCGCTTCTCTTTTGCCGTCATGCTGCCTGTCAAAAGCTCCGGCTTAAGAGGAATCCTGTACTCGTCAAACATTTTCCGAAAGCTTTCATAGTGCTGTTTTGCCAAAACCTCCGTCGGCGCCATCATAGCTCCCTGCATCCCCTGAAGTCCGACGAGCATGAGCGCCGCCATTGCAAGGATTGTTTTGCCTGAGCCAACGTCCCCCTGTAAAAGCCGGGACATGGTGTACTGCCCCGTCAGATCCGCCCGTATCTCCTGCCAGGCTTTTTTCTGCGCTCCGGTAAGTTTATATGGAAGATTCTCAAGAAAATCCTCCACCTCCTGAACAGGATGGATCTTATAGAGATTGTGCTTCCGTTCCTCCTGATTTTTCTCCTGTCTTACCGCAAAGATAAACTGAAAAAATTCTTCAAATACAAGCCGCGTTCTCGCGGTGATAAATGCATCCTTATCATTTGGAAAATGAATGTTGCGCACCGCATAATCAAATCCCGCAAGTCCATAGTCAAGGCGCACCTCTTCCGGCAGAGGATCCTTCAAAAGCTGCGCGTCCAGCGCCTGCCGGATCGACTTGATCAGCGTATTATTTGTCACACCGGAGGTCAGCGGATAGATCGGCTGCATAGTATTCAGTTTTTCATAATATTTTTCGGGCGGAGAAAAAATACCGGGGTGCTCCATACAAAGAACACCCCCTTTTTCCACTATATTACCGCGTAAGATCAATTCCTGCCCCGGCTGCAGGGAATGCCGAAGATACGGCATATGGAACCAGGATGCACGCAGCTTCTCTCCGTTCTCATCGGTAAATACTGCCGTTGTGACCATACTGCGTCTTCCGCTCACATTCTGGACCGGACGGCTTAAATAAACGCGAACCGCAGCGCTTGTGTCCCTCTCGCATTCTGAGAGCGGTTTGGGCTTTTCGAAGATCTCATAGCTTCGTGGAAAATACCCCAGCAGATCACCCACTGTAAAAATATGCAGCTTTTCAAACGATCCCGCAGTTTTTTCTCCAATCCCCTTAAGCTCTGTGATTCGGGAATTAAGATTCATTATTCTACCGCCAATACATAGTAATAAATCGGCTGACCGCCGTAGTGCGCGTCAATATCGAGATCCTCATAAGTCTCCTCAAGTTCGGCGATAAAATCCTCCGCAGTTTCCTTCGGAATGTCCGAGCCGTAATAAATACTGATCAGCTCAGACTCCTCATCTACCATCTCAGAGAGCATCTTCTTTGTCGTCTCGGCAATAGACGTTCCGACTGCCATGATCCCCTCGTCGCCAATACCCATGATGTCTCCCTCATGGATCTCTTTATCGTCAATCCTTGTATCGCGGACAGCATATGTCACCTGTCCGGTCTTAACATTCCGGATCTCCCGTGTGATCGTATCCACATTCGTCGGAATATCCAGATCCGGATTGTAATTGATCACCGCCGTTATCCCCTGCGGAACCGTCTTTGTCGGGATTACGATGATATCCTTGTCCTCAACAAGCGCCTGCGCCTGATTTGCCGCAAGGATGATATTCTTATTGTTTGGCAGGATGAAAATATGGTCTGCATTGATCTGATCTATCGCAAAAAGCATATCCTCCGTGCTTGGATTCATTGTCTGGCCGCCTTCGATGATATGATCGACGCCAAGCTCACGGAAAATATCATTCAGGCCCTCGCCGATAGAAACGGTAATAAATCCAACGTCCTTCCGCGGCGTCGGCTTATTCCCGGCAGCCTTCTGTTCCTCCGCAAGCTTCTGTGTATTCTGAAACAGACGTTCCTGATGTTCCTCGCGCATATTGTCGATCTTCATACGTGTAAGCTGTCCGAATGTCAGAGCCCTCTGAATCGCAAGACCCGGATCATTGGTATGGACATGGATCTTGACTACATCGTCATCTGCGACACATACGATAGAGTCGCCGATCGATTCCAGATAAGCCTTAAAATCCGCCTCGTCCTGATCGGTAAATTCCTTCTCCAGCATGATAATAAACTCTGTACAATATCCGAACTTAATATCCGCCGCTTCCAGTGTCTTAACAGACGCTCCGCCGGATGCCGCTGTCTTCGGCGTGTCGGAAACTTCAAATGTATATTCCATTTCCTTTCCAAGAAAGGCGTCATACGCCCCGCGAAGAACGGTCATAAGTCCCTGTCCGCCGGAATCTACAACGCCGGCCTCTTTCAGAATCGGAAGGAGCTCCGGCGTACCTGCAAGCACTTCATCGCCGTAGGAAAGGACGGCCGGAATGAACTCATCCAGCGATTCCATCTCCTCCGCAAGCTCAGCGGCTTTCTCCGCCATTCCCCTGGCTACAGTAAGGATCGTTCCTTCCTTTGGCTTCATTACAGCCTTGTACGCCGTCTCTTTTGCTTTCTGGAAAGCATCAGCTAAAATCACAACATCAATCTCATTGTACTCCCGGATCACCTTTGTAAATCCACGGAAAAGCTGTGAAAGGATGACTCCTGAATTTCCTCTGGCGCCGCGCAGGGAGCCGGATGAAATAGCTTTTGCGATCGACTTCATATCCGGATGGGCAATATGATTGACTTCCTTTGCTGCGGACATGATCGTAAGAGACATATTCGTTCCGGTATCGCCGTCCGGCACCGGAAATACATTTAATTCGTTAATATATTCTTTCTCGGATTCCAGCTTATGGGCTCCGGACAAAAACATCTTCGCAATCATTTCCGCATTTAAAGTTTTGACTGACACGATTTGTTCCTCCTTAATCAATTACTCTTACGCCCTCTACATACACATTGATCGTATCAATGGCCATATTGGCGAATTCCTCGATTTTGTATTTCGTATTGCTGATCAGATTCTCTGTAACTGCGGAGATGCTCACCCCGTAAGAAACAATTACATGGAAATTAAGAGTCAGCCTGTTCTCTTCGGAAATGGATACCTCAACACCCTTTGCGATGTTGTCTCTCTTCAGAAGCTTAACCAGACCGTCCTTCATGCTGACTGCCGCCATACCTACAATACCAAAGCATTCAACTGCAACAGATCCGGCATATTTTGCAATAACATCAGAATCAATGGTTACTGTTCCATAATCGGTATTCATTGTTCCACGCATATCTATTACCTCCTGATTAATTAATCCCATAATACAACGATTATATTATACATATTTTGGACCTCTCTGACAATCTTTCTTTTATTTTTTTTTGATTTACTCTTGCAATGACTTATTTTATCTGATAAAATATCAACTGTTATGGGTCTAATGACTATTTTGTTTGTTAGGAGGTGCAATCATGGCTAAATGTGCTATTTGTGAAAAGGGTGCTCATTTTGGAAACAATGTCAGCCACTCTAATAGAAAAACATCAAAAATGTGGAAGTCTAATGTGAAATCTGTACGAGTTAAGACAGAAGGCGGCTCTAAGAAGATGTATGTATGTACAGCTTGTCTGAGATCCGGAAAAGTTGAGCGCGCATAATTGATGTATGACAGATGTTAAGAGGACTGTTGCGATGACTGATTTATCAGCTATCCAGCAGTCTTTTTTGCTGTTCCTGCATATAGCAGAGGTCTTCTTTCCTGAAAAAAGACTATTGCGGCAGCAGACATATGATCACCCGCTGTACAATAGTCTCTTATCTGCAATAAAAATTGTAGCTCAAAAGCAGAAACAATATCACAATAAGAATCCCAAGAAACAGATTTGGCAAAAGCATCATCAGGATCATGCCGATCGCGATGAAAAACAATGCTACAGCAATCGCCTGCCTCATCTTCACCGCCTCCCGGAATCTCTCTTATTCTATTATATGCTATTGATCTTTCAAAAGTTCTTCGATATCCTCCTCCGTACGGATTTCTCCATCTTTTTTATCTTTATTCACAAAAGAAGATATCTTATCTACCGCATCCGGCACCAGATCCAGGATCTTTGTCATGGTATCCTGATTCTTAATATTCACAAGACGGATATTTCCGTTCTGGATCACGAGAACAGCGCTTGGAGTGATCCGTCCGCCGAGACCTCCTGCGCCGTTATTACGCTTGTCTCCCTGAAATGCACCGGCGCCGAGGCCAAAGGAAACATCCACAAGAGGAAGAAGGATCGTTTCCCCAATGTGAACAGCGTCCCCGATTACCGTTTTTGTTGAAATAACGCTGTTCATCCCTTTAAACAGCGCCTCGATTGAATTTTGAAAATTATTATCTGCCATCATTTGCTCCTCCTTATATTCACTCATTTAAGAAAATTGCTTCCTTAGCTTCATCATAAATCTGCGTGTTTCACGATCCATCATCAGACGCATCCCGGCGATCAGTACATAGATCAGACGGAAGCGCCCCTTAGCAAAAAATTCCACGTCTATGATCTCTTCTTCAAAATCCGGGGAGACCTGAATGACAGGCCCGAGCCATGCATATAAAATGCCGATCCCACCGAAAACCTGACCTGTAAGCGCAGGATCTTTCCATCCGATCCTGCCACTGATACAGCATTTCTTCGGACGCAGCCTGCGCAGGAGAAACCGTATCTGCTTCCATACATACTGGAAAATCCTTTGATTTTGCGGATCCTGAAGAAAACTGCAAATTGCCGTTCTCTTATCATTCACTTTTTTTATTTTATCACAGATATTCCGGAAAGTATATTTGATTCTTTTGATTCTTTTCCAAAATCCCCGAATCCCATTCCGAATCCCCGGCATCCTCTTTTTGCTCCTGCGGGTCGGCCCGCCATTTCCATGCGCCTCGTCATCTTCCGTTTCTTCTGGGGATTCCATCATTTGTAAAGATGTCTCCGCTTTCCCGGTATCGGCAGTATCGGAAGATTCCTCCGGCTCTCCATCCGGTCTTCCTTTTTTGGGACGCCTGATCCACGCAAAGGCCGCCTGCCATCTTAGTCCATTCTCCGGATCGTACTCCGCTCTTATGCGCAGAAGATGAAACAGCCATGTTCCTCTGATACGAAACCGCAGTTTCCCACGGTAACTGCCCTCCGTCTGATAGTGAAACGGCATAAAGAAGACGATCCCCATCAAGAGCAGCAGAACGCCCAGCAGTATCAATACTATGATTCCTGTTATTTTCAAGATCAAAAAAACAATGTGCATTCTTATTTTCTCCCTGATTCCAGAAGATATTTCCGGATGTTCACATCACCGTTTTTTTCCAGTGTCTCTTCTACAATCTTCATCGTAAGCTGTACCGCCTCGTCATACCCCGCCGCCAGTCCGACGACCAGACAGTTCTCCGCCTCACGAAAAAGAGGCTGCATCAGCATAAGCGAATCATAAAATTCAAGCTGTCTTTCCGTATTCTCCGGCACTGTCAGAAGATATACATTCAATGGATATTTTCCATGCCGGATGCGCCGTATTATTTTTTTCTCTTTTCCTTCCAGCGAACCGCTGACATACAAGTGCCGTCTGAACCGCATATTCTCACCTTAATAATAAGAATCCAAAATTGACTTTACTACAGATACCGCTTTTGTCCCTCCGTTTGATCCTTCTACAATTACGCTGAATGCAAGATCCGGATTATCCACGTTGGAAAATCCGACAAACCATGAATGCGTCTTTTCTTTATCGGAGCTGACTTCGGCGGTTCCTGTCTTCCCTGCTACAGAGCAGGATGCCCCGGATAAAGAAGCTCCCGTCCCCTGTGAAACAACCGCTTTCATACATTCTGTCAGATAAGACGCTTCTTCAGAAGACATAAGCTGTCCGTACTCTTCCGGCGTAACTGCGGAAATCTCATCCCCGGCATGATTCTGTACGCCCGATACGAGATAAGGTTTCATGAGAAGGCCGCCGTTGGCTATAGCCGAAGCGATAAGGCACATGTGATATGGACTGACCATTGTATCCCCCTGCCCGATAGACAGCATCATCATTTCATTCTCCGTGGAATTTCTGGAAATACTGACGCGGCTTTTGCTGCTCGCAAAATCTCCCGGCAGGGTCTTATTAAACAACAGATCCGCGCAGGTTTCCGCAAATGAGCTCTTTTTCAGCCCCAGTCCGATATTTACAAAGGAAGAATTACATGAATTTGCAAAGGATGAGACCAGATCCTCCGAGCCGTGAACACTGCTGTTGTAGCAGTGGATCGTCACGTCATTTTCCGTAATAGATCCTTTACACTCATACGTGTAGTTGTTATAATGCGGATTCTCACGCATATATTCCAGTGTCGTCGCGATCTTAAACGTCGAACCGGGCGTATAGAGTCCCTGCGTCGCACGGTTCAAAAGGGGCGTATTCTCATCATCCGAATTCAGCGTATCCCAGTTTGCCAGAATCCCGTTCGGATCATAGGAAGGTTTGGAAACCATCGCCAGAACCTTTCCCGTATCCGGCTCCATGATGACAACCGCGCCTTTATTATCCCCAAGCGCATCATATGCCGCCGACTGAAGGTCTGCATCCAGCGTAGTGACAATGCTGTCCCCATAGTTCTTCTGGCCTCGAAGTTCCCGTATCACCTTTTCCAGAATAAAGGAATCTGAAGTCAGGAGCTGATAATTCTGTACGGATTCTATGCCTGTACGTCCTTTGGCGGAATATCCGACCACCTGCGCAAATACCTTACCATACGGATACTCTCTTGTCTCCGTTCCATCCGAGGAAACTTTTGTCTGCGCAAGAACATTTCCATTCTTATCCAGGATTTCCCCCCGGATGACCCGGTCGGCAAGCGTCTCCTGTCTTGTGTTATAGGCGCTCGTAATGATATCCTTACTCCTCACTACATAAAAATATCCAATATAAACAAGCATAACCAGAAACAGCGCCACAAAAGCATAGGTGATCCTTGCAAATTCCTTATTTGTAACTCTTTTTTTGCGTTTTGGCTGTTTTTTCTGTCCCTTTCGAAGCTGTTTTTGTTCTTTTTTTGTTTCCGCGGGAATCCGCTTCGCTGGCTCCGACTCCTGCTCTTCTCCGAGACTGTCCACTCTCAGCTCGTCTACGAGATCGAAGCCGCTCTGCTTCCTTTCTTTCCTGCTCTGCTTTCTTTCTCTCAATATCTTCTTCCTCGTCCTCTCTCAGAATATATAGTCCTTGTATGATCGCAAACATAATAAATGTGCTAAGCAGGGAGCTTCCTCCATAGCTGACAAGCGGCAGCGTTACACCCGTGGAAGGTATGAATTTTGTAGCGCCGCCTATGGTAAGAAACACCTGAAATATATAACACGTTCCAAGTCCAAGCGCTACCAGCTTATAAAAAGGGTCGCGAAGCTGCATGGCAATATTTAAAAACGCCAGATAACAGCTCAGACAGATCAGGATCAGGCAAAATGCAAGTACAAGTCCCATTTCCTCGCAGATAGCCGAGAAAATAAAGTCCTCGTCGGCAACCGGGATCTTATCCGGGGATCCCATATATAATCCCATTCCAAACCATCCGCCGCTCCCGATCGCAAAAAGCGACTGCGCGACCTGATATCCCCCGTTCTGATATACTGCAAACGGATCTTTCCACGCCTGCACCCGTACCCTTACATGGCTGAACAAAAAATACGCCGGAACGCACGCTGCCGCACCGGCCGCCACACCGCTCAGCATATACAATACATTCCTCGTCGCCACATAAAGCATGACCAGGTACACAACAAACAGGATAAGAGCCGCCCCGAGATCCCTGGATACCACAAGGATCAGAACATGAAGCGCCGCTACGATCGTTGTCTTTACAACATCCCGGAACTCTGTGGATCGGTTAAAGCTGGACGCCACAAAAAACACAAATACGATCTTGATGAATTCTGACGGCTGCACGCTGATCCCTGCAATGGTAAATCCAAGCTTTGCGCCGTAGGACGTCTGCCCGATCGCCGCAACCGCAAGCAGCGCCGCGATACCGATAACTGCATAGAGATATGTCCATCTCTTTAAGACCTTCATCTTCCTCACGATCACAGGCACTAAGATCGATAAAGCAAACGCTGCAGTGACAAGAATGAGCTGCCGGTACGCCTTATCATAATTCAGCCTTGTGATCATGATCATTCCAATCGCAAGAAGTATACACATATTATTAACGATAAGCCGTGAAAGCTTCGGGTAAATGTGCGTATATAAAAATGTCATCAGGGCGAACAGGACAAATTCGGCGGCATAAAGCACCATGACATTTACGTCCAGCGTCTTCGCAAACAGCGCTATGTACCCGACAAAATGCATAAAAAACATGATACGCGTCTGCTGACCATATAATTTCTTTTTCACTTTCGGATCATCATGAGAAAATACGGTAAAGCACTTGACCGTATAGAGCAATATACAGATGACCATTATATATTTCGCCGATTCCGCAACAATATTTGACATATTATCTCCTATTTTACGCCCCGGTTCCAGTGACCTCTTGTATAGTCACAGTCAAATGATTCCTTCTGTCCGGCGCGTATTCTCTCAAAATGTTCTAAAACCTGTTGTGTCTTCTTCGCGCTTTCGATTGTAAATTGAAGCCTGACACATGATATTCCCATATCCTGGATCGCTTCCATCTGATCCAGCAGATAGAGCGGTTTTGAATTATAAACGATATTATAGCAAAAATCACAGTAATTCTCTACCTGGAACTGCTCTTTTCGACGGTCTGTCAGGGAGATTGCCCTGAATCTCTTATCACAGCCGTAAATCGTTTTGTTCACACACTGTGCGCTGACCATCGCCGGAAGATAGCCGTATCCGACCAGTTCATCCCCCATGCTGCCGCGTCTTTGGATCTCCCTCTGGTTCAATTCGACCGGGATCGTCCCGCGGAAAATACCTTCCTCCTGCCAATACATTCGCGCCGCACGGTTAAACATGTAGAGGGAGGAATCGGTAAGCGTCTTCCCCTGATAACCGCTCTCACGAAGAAGCATATATCCTTCTATGTTACGGGTCATGATACCATCAAAGCCGCATTCCGTCAAATGTAAAATCCCCTTCCGGAGTATTTCCTTTGCATCCTCACGGATAATATGAGGCAGCGCAAGAAACGCCAGCTTCCCGTGGCTGTGTATCAGCTCTGCACAGGAAGCAGGCTTCTGGCCAGTGAGACGGTTCCCGAATCCATTTATATCCAGATAAATTTCTGAAATGTCCTGACATTTTAACACAGCATGGAGCTGCTCCTCTTTCATGACGAGCGCAGAATAGCGAAGCCCGGAAGACTTTGCCGGAACAGCTTTTGGATATTCGATCCGCCGCGGCCCCTTCCTCCGGTAAGCTTCTATGATTCTGTCCTCCAGTCCGGCCAGGGCTCTCCTTCGCAGTTCATTCAGGCTCTGCATCGGGAGAAACATGTTCCCTTCGCAGACGATGTCCAGCTCCTCCCACTCAAATGGAGTCTGCCCGGTCTTCATCATCTGCGTGCGGATTCTTTCCTCCGACAGCGGCGAACGCTCCGCCGCCTGAACCGTATCTCCTTCCAGTTCCATATGTATATCGCCGTAATCTATACATAATTTAGCACATTTCCCTACTGAACAAATTAATTTTCCCTTAATTCTTTCTTTTAATTTTCTTATTTTCAGATCTTCTGTATAATCATCCGATATCTTCTTATTAAATGTGCGGTAGAGCTGCTTCGTCTCTTTTGGGGAAATGTGGTGCAGCGGTGAAAGCGGCACCTTCTCTCCCTTCTGCACATCCTGATTCAGAGAAAATGAAATATCCTTTTCCGGAATCTCAAGCGTATCTCCCTTGTGAAGTTCCAAAAGCGCCGTACCGCTCCTTGCGGATGTAACCCGTATCGCCGGGATTCCCGCATGGTTCGGGCGGTTCAGGGAAATCATGGAAGCGCCGTTTCTCTGTTCATAATATCCATTTGTAAACGCTCCGCGGTTGTACACATCCATCAGATGCTGTACATCCGCCTCGTCAACACGGTACTTATCCTTCCCATACTGAAAATACAGATCTATGTATTTGCGATATATGGAAACAACCGATGATACATAGACGGGACTCTTCATACGGCCCTCGATCTTAAAGGAACAGACGCCCGCCTCTATAAGTTTCGGAATCAATCCCAGGGTGCATATATCCTTCGGACTCATCACATACTGCTTCCTCTTTCCGTCAGGCTGATAAGGAAGACGGCATGGCTGCGCGCACTGTCCCCTGTTGCCGCTCCGTCCTCCTATTAAGCTGCTCAAAAGGCACTGTCCGGAATAACAGTAACAAAGTGCGCCATGTACAAAGCTTTCGATTTCCAGCTCCGTATTCTGTGAGATTTCCCGGATCTCCTGCAGCGACAATTCCCTTGCAGTTACAATCCTCGTTACACCCAGTTTCTCAAGGAAACGAACGCTTGCCAGATCCGTCACCGTCATCTGTGTGCTGACATGCACCGGAAGATCCGGAAAACACCTGCGGATATAAACAATGGCGCCCAGATCCTGTACGATCACAGCATCCAGTCCATGCTCGTAGAAAGGCAGAAGATACTCATAGAGTTCACCTTCCAGCTCTGAATCCTTCAATAACGTATTCACTGTCAGGAACAATTTCCTTCCATGTAAATGTGCATGATCGATCGCACGTAAAATCTCTTCTGTTGTAAAATTCTGTGCAAACGCACGGGCGCCAAAACGCGCTCCTCCGATATATACCGCATCCGCCCCATGGTTCACGGCAGCAAGAAAGCTCTCATACGAGCCTGCCGGCGCCAGTAATTCTACGCCTTTTATCATAGATAACTCCTTGAAAAAAGGCTGTCCCTCGACAGCCCTTATAAATCATATTTAGTTAGATTTGTTCTGCTTCTCCGTCTCAAGCTTCACAATCTGTATCTGAAGTTCATTAATCTTATTCTTTAAATCCTCGATAGTCTGTTCTGCTGAATCCAGCTTGATCTGTGCAGATATCAATTCATGCTTAAGGTCATACATCTCTTTATCCTTCAGTTCGATATCACTCTCCAGTGAATTCCCCTGCTTCTTCGCCTTAAAGTAATCATCTGCAACATTCAGCGCCAACAGGACACTTCGCGTCTCTGCGTTCTGCTTACGATAGCCATCATTCTCATTACAATCCTCTATCTTATGATTCAAATATGTAGCAACTTTCTGGAGATAGTCTTCACTCTCAAAGCCGCTTAATGTGAATACCTTTCCATCAATTAGAACTTCTGCATTATTCTTTCCTGTTGCCATAAAACTAACCATCCTTACTTTAGAATACTAATAACATTATAAACGATACTCTAATAATTGCCAACCATTTTTGTTATTTTTCATGCAAAATATATTTTTCACAGGGAATCCCCAAATGCTGATAAGAAAGCGCCGTAGCAACCCTGCCCCGGGGCGTCCTCTGTATAAACCCGTTCTGCAGAAGATATGGTTCATACACATCCTCCAACGTCCCGGCGTCCTCCCCGATCGAAGCAGCCAGCGTATCCAGCCCTACAGGACCGCCCTGAAAGCTCTCGATCATCGTAAGCAGGATACTCCTGTCAACATGATCCAGACCGTATCTGTCCACATCCAGAATATCCAGCGCGTAATTGGCCGCTTCCAGTGTGATCTTACCGTCATAACGTATCTGGGCAAAATCACGCACACGCTTCAAGAGCCGGTTCGCAAGCCTTGGCGTACCGCGCGAGCGCCTGGCAAGCTCCGCAGCTCCCTTTGAATCAATTTCCACATCCAGCACCCTGGCAGAACGCTCAATGATCTCCTGCAGCTCCCGGTTAGTATAGTATTCCAGCCGGTGCACCACCCCGAAGCGATCCCGAAGAGGCGCTGTCAGCATTCCGGCTCTTGTCGTAGCGCCCACAAGTGTAAAATGCGGCAGATCAAGACGGATTGAGCGGGCGCTCGCGCCCTTACCGATCATAATATCGATAGCGAAATCCTCCATAGCCGGATAAAGCACTTCCTCCACCTGACGGTTCAGGCGGTGGATCTCGTCAATAAACAGAACGTCCCCGTCATTCAAGCCGTTCAAAATGGCGGCCATATCCCCCGGTTTTTCGATGGCCGGGCCGGAAGTTATCTTAATATTTACACCCATCTCATTGGCTATGATACCGGCAAGGGTTGTCTTACCCAGTCCCGGAGGGCCGTAAAACAGCACATGATCCAGCGTCTCCTTACGTTCCTTTGCCGCACGGATATAAATATCCAGCGTCTCCTTCGCCTTCTCCTGACCAATATATTCCTTCAGCTTCTGCGGTCTTAAGCTATATTCGATTTTTTTGTCTTCTTCCAAAACTTCTGTTGTTATAATCCTGCTTTTCATAGAGTCTCCATTATATTATATGAAGGAAATTTCTTTTAATGCTGATTTTAAAACAGCTTCTACCGTATCATCCGCATTCCCGGATACCTTCTTAACCGCCTTCACAGCTTCCGTGCTTCCATATCCAAGTGCGATCAAAGCCTGAATCGCCTCATTTTGCACAGAATCCTCCGACACGGGAGCTTCTCCCTCATCAGCCGATTCCAGTGATAAGCCATCCTCAAGAAAGCCCTTCAGATCCAGCTTGTCTTTCAGCTCGATAACAAGGCGCTCAGCCGTCTTTTTCCCGATACCCTGCGCCTTTGACAACGCCTTGATATCATTACCCATGACGGCATAGCAGAGATCGTCAGCCGTCAAAACAGAAAGGATATTCAATCCGCCCTTCGGACCGATTCCGCTCACGCCGATCAGGAGCTTGAACATCCTGCGGTCTCCTCTTCCGAGAAATCCAAAAAGCTGCATCGCATCTTCCCGCACATTCAAATATGTATAGATCTTCACACTGCTTCCGGGATGCGGAAGCGACGAGAGATCCCTCTCCGACATATACACTTCAAAGCCAACTCCATTTACTTCCAGGATCGCAGTCTGCTCTGTCCTGGAATCCAGAATTCCATGTAAAAAAGATATCATATTCCACCTCAAAACCGGACACTTTTCAGTCTCTTTAAAATCTCTCCGGCGACAACGCCGATCACAGCCCCCGTTACAAGTCCCGCGACCAGAAGCACCGGTATATAGTTAAAAATACTGATATTCTCAAGTACAAGCGCAGCAACCAGAAGCTGTCCTGTATTGTGGGAAATTCCGCCCAGGATACTGACTGCCATGACGTCAAATTTCCCGGTACGCTTCACAAGCGCCATAACTGTAAGGCTCAGGATACCTCCGGCCAGACTGTAGACGATACTGAACAGGTTGCCGAATAGAAATCCTGCCAGCACCACTCTTGTAACAGACAAAAGATAAACATCCGCCAGACGCAGCTTATATAATCCGACAACGATGATCAGGTTGGCAAGCCCCAGCTTCACGCCGGGAATACCGAAATTGATCGGGATCAATGTCTCAACATAGCTGAAAATAAGCGCCAGCGCTGTAAAAACACCAAAAGATACTGTTCTGCTCTTCATGTGCGCCTCCTAATTTGAAACTGCGTCGAAATCACGTTCCTCTGAACCGACAATACTTACAACAAGCTTATTCGGCAGACAGATGATCGATTCGCCATTCCTGGAAATCTTCTTCTGGTTCACACAGATCTGATCCGGACAGTCCGCATCTGTTACATCCGCACAGCCGTCCCTGATGACCAGCGTATTCGTCCCGCCGTTAAGCGTAACCGTCTGATCCTCGGATAAGGAATAACGCCCGATCTCCTTATCATCTACAGTCACCAACGCAGCCGCACCGTCCTCCTGCAAAACATATCTGTTCAGGAGGTAAAAAGCTCCGGCCAATATAAGGATCACCGCAATTAAAATCCATGTATTTCTCTTCATAGCATTACCTCACTGGGTTATTTTAGCATAGGAAAACCCGAAATGCAACATATGTTCGATTTTCCCTCCAAAGAAATCTTTATAAAAACATTTTACCTTTTAAATAAAATACATGTCATGTATAATAAGTACAGTTCCGTAACAAAAGAAGAATTATGGGAGGAAAGCGTTTATGTATAAAACTATTTTACGTCTCTGTCTTATCCTGATTTTTTCTGTCAGCCTTTGCGGATGTACTCGAAAGGACGCATCTATCACGAAAACAGGGACCTATTTTGATACAGTTATATCCATTGAGATTTATGACCCGGATGCGCAGGAGCAGCTTGACCATTGCTTCGAGATCTGTGAAAGATATGAAAATATGTTCAGCCGTACGGTGGAGGGAAGCGACATATACCGGATCAACCATGCGAAAGGTGAAAGCACCGGAATCAGCGCTGAGACTGCAAGGCTGATCCAGACCGGACTCCATTACAGTGAAATTTCCGGCGGGGCTTTTGATATCACAATTGCTCCGCTCAGTATTCTCTGGGATTTTAAAAACAATGACGGGACAATTCCCTCAAAAGCTGCGATCGACGAGGCGCGCTCCCATGTCGGCTATGATAATGTTGAATTGGACGGGACAACGGTTACATTAAAGGATCCGGAAGCGGCGATCGATCTCGGCGCTCTTGCTAAAGGATATATTGCAGATCGGATCAAACGCTATCTGGTTTCACAGGGAATCGAAAGCGGGATCATCAATCTTGGCGGGAATATTCTGACGATCGGAAGTAAGCCTGACGGCAGCGCCTACAATATCGGGATTCAGAAACCATTTGATAAGCGCAATGCATCGATCACCTCTGTAGAGGTTTCCGGGCAGTCCGTCGTTTCCTCCGGCAATTATGAACGCTATTTTGAAAAGGACGGAAAGATTTACCATCATATACTCGATCCGAAAACCGGATATCCGGTGGAAAATGAACTGTATGAGGTGACGATCATCTCCGACAGCTCGATCACCGGGGACGCCCTGAGCACGACCTGCTTTGCGTTGGGACTTGAAAAAGGAATGCAACTGATTGAAGAGACGGAAGGCGTAGAGGCGCTGTTTAT
>CAZPXF010000015.1:0-31105 GCA_964590945.1 uncultured Lachnospiraceae bacterium
CTTTCGCATGCATGGCAACATAGAATATCCGGAGAGAAAGCCTCTCTCCGGATATCATGAAGTTTCATGATTGTTTGATCAGTCGAGGTATCCGAGTCTTTCCAGAGTTGCAAGAACCTGATGTCTTCCGGCCCATGTTCCATCGATGATACGTCTTGCGCGAACGCTGTCGCCGATGTTGATGACTTCTGCATCCGTATCTTCAAAGGATGAAACGAGATCCGCATAGACAGGTGCATTGGCTCTCATACCAAGGCAGATAAATCCATAATCAAATGGAAGTTCTTCCTCAACTCCATTTCTCTTTACAACGAAAGAGTGAGCTTTTACTTCCTGGAGAGCTGTATTGGTAAGCTGCTGTACATTGTATTTATCCATACATGCATTTGTGCTTGCCTTGGAGGAAGCATCCAAACCATTTCCAATGATTGGCATCATTTCAATGATAGAAACATCGGCTCCCTTCGGAGCAAAATATTCAACAACATCGAGACCTACGGCTCCGCCGCCGATGACGATAACCTTTTTGCCTTCGAAGCTTTCCGGATACTCATTGTTCTCGATCTTGCCGATCATGTCGAATACGGTATAAACGTCGGCGTCCTCTTTGCCAAGGTTGTCGTGGAGACCTTTGATCGGCGGGAGAAGAGCAACGGAACCGGTGGAGTTCACGATCAGGTCAGGATTCAAGGACTTTACAAGTTCTACAGTTGCGTCCGTACCTGTCAGGATCTTCAGATTGTCAAGATGCTCTGCACGGTAGATCAGATATTTCGGGAAGTCATATAATCTCTTCTTATCCGGAATCTTGGAAATCTCTGCGGAAAGTCCGCCGAGGACATCCTTTTTCTCGATCAGAGTAACATTACATCCGACTTCCGCTGCGGTACAGGCTGCTTCGAGACCTGCTGTACCTGCGCCTACTACGACTACATTACAAGGCTTCTTAACTTTATTCTTTTTATATTCCTCGCCATTGATGATATCCGGGTTGACCGTACAACGGATCGGTCTGTTGCCTCCGATACGGTTGCCGACGCATCCGACGTTACAGGAGATACATTTGCGGATCGTACATACATCGCCGTATCTCGCCTTGTTGCACCAGTCAGGGTCAGCGATGAGACCGCGTCCCATACCGATGAGATCTGCTGTGCCGCTTGCAATGATGTCGTCTGCAATCTGCGGGTTACGGATGTTGCCAATTGCAACGCAAGGCTTGTGGAACTTGTCCTGAACAGCCTTTGCCATATATGCGCGCCATCCATCTTCCAGCCAGTTTGCATCGATCTGATACTGGATCGTTGGGTTCAGAGCGGAAGAAGTGTCATACATATCGATCTCATCGTCCAGATATTCCAGATATTCGAGAGTGTCTTCAACCGCGTTTCCGCCTTCTACGAATTCGTCTACACTGAGGCGGAGAGAGATCGGCATCCTCGGGCCAACTGCCTTACGTACCTCATCGATGACCATGCGGCAGAAGCGCGCACGGTTTTCAGCACATCCGCCAAACTCATCTGTACGGTCGTTCATGGTCGGGGAGAGGAACTGGCTGATCAGATACGAATGCCCTGCGTGGATTTCTACAATATCAAATCCGGCAATCTGCGCCCTCTTTGCAGCTTTTCCATAATCAACTGCGATGCTCTCAAGCTCCTCCTTCGTAAGCGGACGAGGGATCTCTCCGCCCGGTTTGGATGGAAGCGTAGAGGCGGAAACCGGCTGCATTCCGATACGTTCTCCCATAGCGGATGCTCCAGCGTGATTAATCTGGATGCCGATCATACTGCCGTGCTTATGAACTGCTTCACACAGATTCATCAGACGCGGGATATAACAATCCTTGTCCATACGGAGCTGTGTTGTTCCGTTGGAACCTTCCGGATATTTCACACAGACATTCTCCACAAGGATAAGGCCTGTACCACCGCGCGCCCTGAGTTCATAATACTTGATATGCTCGTCTGATAATTCGCCTGTATGACCTGCGAGGTCGCTTCCCATAGGCATCATAACGACACGGTTTGGAAGAGTCAGTCCCCGGATTGTGATAGGACTGAAAAGGTTTTTGAAATTGTTTTTCATAATTTTACCTCCAAATATATCAAAAACATTTACTTTAACTATATTATACGATAATTGTTTGACAAAGACTAATGCATAATTTGCGCACATTTGATAGTTCCTGACCATGAAAAACGAATAATATAGATAAAATGCACAAAACCAATAGAAAATACTCGAATTCAGAGCACTCTTTTGAGCGAACAATATTCATAAAAAAAATCTTTACAATATATTCATTTCGTGCTATACTCACATTGGTTCAAAAAAAATAATAAATAAATTCAAAAAATATAATAATGAGGTAAGAGATATGGGAAGTGCAGAACTTGAATTACTAAGGGAACAGCTTGGAGTGTGCGACGATAAGATCCTCAGCGCTTTGCTTGAGAGAAATGCATTGGTTGAACAGATTATGCGATGCAAGGAACAGTATCACATGAATATCCTCCAGCCTGAGCAGGAAGAAAAACAGATGTCCGCATTGAAGCGAAAGACTGCGAATGACAGACATCAGAAGGAAATTCTGAGCGTGTTTTCTTCTATAAATAAGAACAGCAAGAGGATACAGTCAAGGAATCTGTTCGGCTACAATATCTTCCTGATTGGATTTATGGGTTCCGGAAAGTCAACGATTTCCGATTTTTTCAGCGACTTATTTGCAATGAAATATTTTGAAATGGATCAGGTGATCGCTGAGAAAGAGGGTATGAGCATTTCCGATATATTCGCTACATATGGAGAACCGTATTTCCGCGATCTCGAGACAACGCTTCTTGTTGAGGCGCAGGATATGAAAAATACGGTTATTTCCTGCGGAGGCGGAACTCCTATGCGCCAGTGCAATGTAGATGAGATGAGAAAGAGCGGCAAGATCGTTCTTTTGACAGCTACACCGGAAACGATTTACGACCGTGTCAAGGACAGCCATGACCGCCCGGTTATAGAGAATAACAAGAACGTTCCGTTTATCAGCGAGCTGATGGAGAAGCGCCGTCCGAAATATGAAGCGGCTGCAGATATCATTATCTATACGGATAATAAGACTCCTCTTGAGATCTGCGAGGAGATCGTGCAGAAATTAAAGAAACAGAACAGTCAAAATGCATAACAATAGTATTCCTGATTGTCAATGAAAAGGTATCGCGCGCATTGCGTGCGGCCTTTTTTCGTTGCCTGGCATACGAAAGATCCGGTATCCGTGTCCGTCCTGCGATCAGCAAAAACAAAACATTGCCGACAGGCTGTGGATAATTGCGGATTGGTTCAAAAATAATCGTGAAAAGATAGAATTAAATCATAGATAAAGAGGATTTAATCAATATGTTAAAAAAAGCCCGAACTTTTATTTGAAATTTCAAAGAAAAATTGTGCAAGTAAACGAAAAAAATATAGAATATTGCAAAACAAAAAATGCTAGAGTAAAATAATTGGAGGGCGTGAAAAAATTAACGAAAATTACAAGGAGGAAGAATAATGAAAGCTATTAAATGGCTCGACAGGCATTTGGAAGAAGCTATACTTGCAATTCTTTTGTTCGCTATGATGATGATCATGGGGATTCAGGTTGCTGCCCGATATGTCCTTGGGAATTCCCTTTCCTGGTCGGAGGAGATCACCAGATTCTGCTTCATCTGGACGGGATTTTTGAGTATCAGCTACTGTATCAGAAACAGTGCATCTATTAAGATTGAACAGTTTGTCAATCTGTTCCGGAATTTTGGCGGAGGAAGAGGCGTATCCTTTATCCGGCTCTTTACCTATATTGTAGAATTTATTCTGTTCGGGTATCTGCTGCCGTTTGCATGGCACTATGTACACTCGTCGTATTTAAGCCAGTCTACAAGTCCGGCGTGTGGAATACCAATGTGGATGGTCCAGTCTATCACGATCATAAGCTTTGTGCTGTGTGAGATCAGGCTGATCCAGAAGTTTATCTTGCGTATTGCTCTTATCAGAAGTGCAAAGAAAGAAGAGGTGAAATAGATGTCGGCAGGAGTTGTAATGTTCATTTTCGCGATCTGTCTGCTTCTGGCGGTTCCGATCTCGATTTCTCTTTGTGTTGCGTGCGTGCTTCCGAGCGCGTTTGATGCTTCTTTTACGGCGAGCGCTACCTATATTGTACGCGCAATGTTTAATGCGCTTAACAGCTTTCCTATGCTTGCTGTTCCTATGTTTATACTTTCCGGGATCATCATGGCGAAGGGAGGTATTTCGAGGCGGCTGTTCGATTTATTTTCTTACCTGATAGGTAAGAGGACTGCGGGGCTTCCGTGTGCGGTGATCGTTACCTGCCTGTTCTACGGCGCGATCTCCGGATCCGGTGTTGCGACGGTTGCGGCAGTTGGAAGTATGACGCTTCCGATACTTTTGGAGCTTGGCTATGACAAGAAGTTCTGCGTTGCGATTATTGCGGTTGCCGGAAGCCTTGGCGTTATTATCCCTCCGAGTATTCCGTTTATTATGTATGGACTTGCATCCGGTGAATCTGTAAGCGATCTTTTTACGGCTGGAATTATTCCGGGCTGTCTTGTTGCATTGCTCCTGATGGTTTATGCCGTGTACTACTGCAAGAAAAACGGGGAAGACAAGGAAAGGATCAGCAATTATATAGATAAACTTCGTGGAAAAGGCTTCTTACGCGTATTAAAAGAAAGCTTCTTTTCCGTTCTTTCGCCGATCATTATCCTTGGAAGTATTTACAGTGGTATCGCTTCTCCTACAGAGGCAGCCGTTATTTCTGTATTTTATGCATTAGTGATCAGCCTTTTTGTGTATCGTGAGATCAGGTTTAAGGACTGCTACAAGCTTTTTATCGAATCAATCTCTACATATGCTCCGATCCTGTTTATTATAGGAGCGGCGATTGCGTTTTCGAGAGTATTGACGCTGATGCAGGTTCCGCAGACAGTCAGCGGATGGATTCTGGCTAACTTTACAAATAAGATCGTCATACTGATCGTGATCAATATTTTCCTGCTGATCGTTGGAATGTTCATGGACACGACGCCGGCGATCCTGATCCTGACGCCGATCCTGCTTCCGATCGTACAGGGATTCGGAATGGACGGAATTCATTTCGGCGTTATGATGGTTGTAAATCTGGCGATCGGTTATGTGACTCCGCCGATCGGAGTAAACTTATTTGTGGCAAGTTCAATGACGGAGATTCCTGTTATGGAGATTTCCAGAAAGGCGATGCCGCTGATTGTGATGTTCCTTATTGCGCTGCTTCTGATTACCTTTGTTCCGGCGATCAGTATGGCGCTGGTTTAGCGGGAGGAGGTATCATTATGATGAAGAAGATTAGACAGCTTGGTTTTATTGCTGCGCTGACCGGAATATGCCTGTTTGGGACTGCCTGCGGCAGTGATGGCGGTCAGACTTATGCGTGGCCTCTTGCTACCTGCAGCTCCGGCGATACGGTGACCAATGAATTTGCGCAGTCGTTTGCGGACTATGTATCGGAACTCAGTGACGGGGAAATGAGGATCCAGGTATATACAGACAGTACGCTCGGCACAGATACGGAATTGATGGAGAGCTGCAAGGACGGTGATATACCGTTTGTTGTGCAGTCGCCATCGCCGCAGGTAAGCTATATGCCGGAACTCTGCGTGTTTGATACGCCGTGCTGCTATAGCGATATTGAATCCGTCCGTGAAAATCTGGCAAAAGAAGAATTGATGGATGACTTTAAGAAGATTTATACCAATGCAGGATACCGCCTTCTCGGGATATCAGATCAGGGCTTTCGTGTTATGACCATGAATAAAGAATACAAGAATCTGGATTCCATCAAGAGTCAGAAGATCCGCGTCATGGAGAACAAGTTCCATATCCAGTTCTGGAAATGTGTAAATGCGAATCCGACTCCTATGACATTCTCTGAAGTATATATCGGACTTCAGCAGGGAACCATTGATGCACAGGAGAATGCGCTTGTGCTTATCGTGACAGCGAAGCTGTATGAGCAGCAGAAATACCTGATCGAGACGAATGCGGTTCCGGATCTCGTAACTTTGATTGCCAGCGATGAGTTTATGTCCGGTCTTACAGAAGATCAGCAGAATATTATCGATGAGGCGGCCGCAAAGGCACAGCAGGATTCCTATGTATTTTCGGATGAGAGCAATGCAGAGGCAAGAGAATATCTGGAAAATCATGGGATGGAGATTGTCACCCCGTCAGAAGAGGACTATGCAGAGATGCTCGAGCTTTCCCAACCCGTGTGGGACAGCGTGGAAGCGCAGTGCGGAAGCGATTTGTTTGAGGCTTACACATCAATGGCCGGGGAATAATGGTTGAATGAAATGCCGTATGCATGGCAACTTAAAAGCAGAAGGACAAAAATCCTTCTGCTTTTTGAATTGCCATGTATGCGAAAGGAAGATCCGGCGGAGGTTCCTTTTCGCGGCGCTATATCAGCAGATCAGCTTATTTTTCTCATAATTGACCGCGAAATTTTTAAATTCTGTTACCAACGGAGCAACATAAGTACCTTTCAGGCTTGCCATATAGAAATTGCGCTCCGGTTTTGGATCGGTAATTTCAAGTATTTTCAGCGGGAGAGTATCCAGAATATACATCCTTGGGACAACGGCGATACCGAAATTCTGTGCGACGAGTCCGGCGATCACCTGATCCTCTTCAATCTCCATGGCCGGCTGAGGATATTCTCCGATCTCGTCAAAAAGTCCGTCAATAATTGAACGCAGGCCGCTGCGGCGGTCAAACAGAATATGAGGATAGGGAAGAGCCTCTCGAAGCGTGATCGTTGTCCGGTCTGCAAGCGCATGGTTCTGTGGCACGATCAGAACAAGCTGCTGGGAGGTGATCGGGACAAAGTCGATCAGAGGGTCGTCTTTGTATTTGGAACAGAATGCGACGTCAAATTTGCGTTCTTTGAGTCCGGCAATGATATTGGCGGACAGGCCGCCTGCATTGTGCAAACAGAATTTAACCTGCTTATCCGGATTATTGTTAAGAAAAGCACGCAGCAGATTCGGGATGAATGTGGTGCCGAGGGTACGGACAAATGCAATATCCATTGTGCCTTCGCCGCTTCCTGTCATCTGCAGATTCGCTATGCTGAAATCCAGAATAGAAAGGACATTTTCAACATCTTTCAAAAAGGATTTCCCACATTTGGTAAGAACAACGTTTCTCCCGTCTTTTTCAAAGAGACGAACCTTCAGTTCCTTTTCAAGAGAGGAAATTGCATGGCTCAGACTTGGCTGCGTGATGGATAGCTGTTCAGCTGCTTTTGTGTAATGTTCCAGATGAGCCAGTGTTACAAAATACCTTAAGTGATACAGATTCATTTATTTCCATTCCCCTTTCAAACAGACAAAACGATACGTAAATACATGAAATATCAGGTCGTTAACTATAAAATCACTACTCTTTCTCCCTACATCAATAATATAGCATAATTCATGTTCAAAATCTATTAGTTTGTCGAATATTAACAATTTGTTTTGTTTTTCACAATGTACTATAATTAATTTAACAAAAACAAAGTAGATTGCGGTTGGAATCTGTGCAATCTGACTAATCACGAGAAAGGAGACAATAGAAATGTCTAAAAAGTATCCTATTACAGTAAGCTCCTGGACACTGGGAGATCAGTGCAAATTTGAAGATCGTGTTATCGCAGCAAAAAAAGCCGGATATGATGGAATCGGTCTTCGTGCAGAGACGTATGTAGACGCACTTGCGGAGGGACTTCATGATGAAGATATCCTCGCGATTCTCGAAAAACATGATATGAAATGTACAGAAGTTGAGTATATCACGATGTGGGCAGAGGATCATCGTTCTTATGAGCAGATGTACAAGGAGCAGATCTGCTTCCATATGTGCGAACTGTTTGGCGTTGAGCAGATCAACTGCGGCCTTATGGAGACCTATTCTGTAGAGCACACAGCGCAGAAGCTGAAAGAGTTATGCCAGAGAGCAGGCAAATGGATTATTGGCGTGGAGCCGATGCCGTATTCAGGAATCCCGGATGTTGCAAAGGGATGGGCAGTAGTGAAAGGATCCGGATGCGACAATGCCAAGCTGATTTTGGATACATGGCACTGGATGAAAGCTCATCAGCCGATCGATCTTGACGTATTAAAGGATGTTCCGGCTGACAAGGTTGTATCGATCCAGATCAACGATGTCTGGGAGCGTGATTATGCAAAGACTATTTTAAGAGACGAGTCCATGCATGACCGTCTTGCGCCTGCAGCAGTACCTGGCCCGGGCGTTGGCTGTACAGCAGAGTGGGTGAAGATGATCAAGGAAAAAGGAATCGAGCCAAATGCAATCGGCGTTGAGGTTATCTCAGATGCGATTCTGGCTGAAGGCATCGAGTCGGCAGCAAAGGTTACTTTCGACGGAGCGATAGCTGCATTGAAAGCCGGCTGGCCGGAGGCGCTTGAGGACTAATCGGTTCATACATATTTTAACTGCGCGGATACGGTGAGAAGCTTTAGCCGCGCGGAAGCGAAAGGAGACGTATTCATGGTTTCCTTTCGCATGAAAACAAAATGGAAAGAATAGATGGATATGCGATTGCGGACTTATCCGGTTATATGATTCAGCAGTCTTTTGCAGCGGAAGTTCCGATTGCGTATGCAGAGACGGCCGGCGTGTTAAATAAATAACAACACAATATAGCCGCGATAAGTTCAAATTATAAAAGAGAGGATATTTAATATGAAATTTAAAGCAATGTTTCAGCCAATCGATATTGGCCCGATTACTGTTAAAAACCGTTTTGTTGTTCCGCCTATGGGGAATAACTTTGCGAATACCGATGGCACGATGAGCGATCAGTCAGTAGCATATTATAGTGCAAGAGCAAAAGGCGGATTCGGTCTGATTACGATAGAAGCTACGGTTGTTCACAAAGGAGCAAAGGGAGGCCCAAGGAAGCCATGCCTTTATGATGATAGTTCCATCGAGAGTTTTAAAAAGGTAATTGATGCATGTCACGCAGAAGGCGCAAAGGTTTCCATTCAGCTCCAGAATGCAGGTCCGGAAGGAAATGCAAAGAACGCAGGAGCTCCGATCGAGGCAGCGACAGCGATTGCAGCAGCTGATGGAAGAGATATTCCGGAAGAAGTACCGACAGAGAAGGTATACGAGATGGTCAAGGGATACGGCGAGGCAGCGAAGAGAGCGGTAGCAGCAGGCGCAGATGCCGTTGAAATCCATATGGCTCACGGTTATCTTGTCAACTCCTTCCTGTCTCCGAGAACCAATAAACGTATCGATGAGTTCGGAGGTTCCTTTGAGAACAGAATGCGTTTCTCCAGACTGATCATCGAGGAAGTTAAGAAAGCAACAGAAGGGAAAATCGCTGTTCTGGCGCGTATCAACAGCGAGGAGGATATGTTCGGAGGCCTTGATAACCATGATATGTGCGCAATTGCTGCTTATCTTGAGGATTGCGGTATCGACGCGCTTCATGTATCCCGTGCCGTACATTTGAAGGACGAGTATATGTGGGCTCCTACGGGAATTCACGGCGGATTCTCCGCAGAACTCGTAGAGAATATTAAGAAATCCGTAACGGTTCCGGTTATTACAGTTGGACGTTACACAGAGCCGCAGTTTGCTGAGCAGATGGTTAAGCGTGGAAATGCAGATCTGGTTGCATTTGGACGTCAGTCTCTTGCAGATCCGGCAATGCCTTTGAAGGCTCTGGAGGAGAGACTTGAAGATATGACTCCTTGTATTGCCTGTCTGCAGGGATGTGTTGCAAATATGTATCAGGGCAAACCGATCTGCTGTCTGACCAATCCGCAGCTTGGACGCGAGTCCGAAGGATTCCCGAAAGCAGAAAAGGTTAAGAAGGTATATGTTATCGGCGGCGGTGTTGCCGGTATGTGCGCAGCTTTTACAGCGCAGCAGCGCGGACATGAGGTCACATTATTTGAAAAAACAGATAAGCTTGGCGGAAATATGAGACTGGCTGCTTATCCGCCGGGAAAAGGAGATATCACAAACATGATCCGCAGCTACATTGTGAAATGTGAGAAAGCGGGAGTGGATATCAGGATGAATACAGAAGTTACTCTTGATATGATCAAAGCTGACAAGCCGGATGCTGTTATCGTTGCAACAGGCTCTGAGACACTGATCCTTCCATTTATCAAGGGCATTCATAACCCTGACATTGTTCATGGCGTTGACTGTCTGGAAGGAACGCGTCCGATCGGGCACAAGGTTCTCGTTGTCGGCGGCGGTATGGTAGGAGCTGAGACTGCTGAATTCCTGGCTGAGCAGGGACATGAAGTATCTGTCATTGAGATGAGAGATGCGATCGGACCGGATGTCATCCATGAGCATCGCGTATTCCTGATGAAAGCTTTCGACGAGTATCATATCGAACAGATCACAAGTGCAGCGGTATCTGAGATCTTCTCTGACGGAGTAAGTTACAAGAATGCAGCAGATAAGTCCGATGAGACACTTTATGAGGCAAGAGGCTTTGATACAGTCGTTCTCTCTATGGGATTCGCTTCCCGATATACAAGCCGCGATGCGGACCGCAACGTGGTATATGATTTCAGAGACGCAATCCAGGAGATCGTACCTGAGACATACCTTGTAGGTGATGCTACGAGAGCACGCCGTGCGCTGGACGCTACAAAGGAAGCATACGAAGCAGCAATGGAGCTTTAATTTGTATGATGACCGGAGGGATCCATGCGCGGATCCCTCCTATTAGAAAATTATTTGGAGGTAATTCAAAATGGAAAAAAGAATTGATGGACACACTGGTTTATTAGCACTTTTTGGAACACCTGTCGGACATTCAGGATCACCTGCAATGTATAATTTCTGTTTTCAGCATGACGGCCTGAATCTTGCTTACATGGCGTTTGATGTGAATATCGATGATATGGAGCAGACACTCAGCACAGTGAAGCTGTGGAATTTAAGAGGCGGAAACTTCACAATGCCATGCAAGAATATTGCAGCTGAACTTGTAGACGATCTTTCGCCTGCAGCACGTATCATCGGCGCTTGCAACGTGTTTGTCAACCGGGACGGGAAAATCTTCGGCGATGTGACGGACGGCGTGGGATTTGTTAAGAATTTAAACGTCAACGGAGTTGAAGTAAAAGGAAAGAAGCTGGTAGTTCTTGGCGCTGGCGGAGCTGCAACGGCTATTCAGGTTCAGGTTGCCCTTGACGGCGCTTCCGAGGTTGCGATTTTCAACCGTGACGACGAGTTTTATGCACGGGCGGAAGGCACGAAAGCAAAGCTTGCAAAAGAGTGCCCGGACTGCAAGGTAAGCGTAACAAAGCTGGAAGAGTCAGACAAACTCAGCGAAGCAGTAAAAGCCTGCGATATTCTTGTCAATGCTACAAGCGTCGGCATGAAGCCGCAGGACGGACAGTCGCTGATCGATACGGCGCTTCTCAGGAAAGATCTTGTTGTTGCTGATACGGTCTACAATCCGGAGAAGACAAAGCTTATCCTGGATGCGGAGGACGCCGGATGCGCGAAGGCGATCGGCGGCAAGGGAATGCTTCTGTGGCAGGGCGCTGTAAATTATGAGCTGTTTACAGGAAAGGAAATGCCGGTAGAGGAGTACCAGAAATTCCAGGCTGAGCAAGGGAAATAAAGAAGTCCGGAAAACAGATGGAATTCATTGAAACGAAGGAATTTATCGGACGGTTTCATGAATAAATCATGAAAAAAATCGATAGATTCCTCCTTTCAAACCAATTAGACTTTTTAGATATGTTTGTTTATTATTTAATTAACGATATAAAATATATATAAAAGAAGGAGAAATGAAACATGAAAGCTAAAAAGTATTTTCTTTCCATGCTGACAGTATACATGGCGTATCTGACACATGGTATGCAGGCGTTGATCTTCTCCCAGAACCAGGTGAACTTTGCTGTACAGTGGGGATTTGATATGTCAGATCCTAATTCCGCAGCTTATGCGGCAGGTGCGGCAGCAGTTTCCACGGCAATTGCCTGGACTGGTTTTGGTAAGTTCATCTCAGTATGGATCGGTGGAGAGATTTCCGACCGTGTAGGACGTAAGAAACTGATGATCGGCGGAGCGATCCTCTACGTGATCTGTTTTGTAACGATGTTTACAACGACAAATGCTACAGTATCCGCATTCGCCGGATTCCTTGCAGGCGTTGCTACATCCGGTTTCTGGGATGCATCCGGATACCCGGCGGTACAGGAAGCTTATCCGGCTGCTCCTGGTACGGCGCTGATCATGATCAAGTTCTTCGTTTCCCTGTCCAGTATCTTCTACCCGATTATCGCGGTAATCAATTCTGACAATGGAAACTGGAAGCTCAATATCATGATCCCGATTGTTCTCTCTGTAGTAGTTCTCATCCTTGCAGTAATTGCTCCGTTCGTATATGACGACGAGAAGAAAGCTGCGGCGGCAAGCGGCGCAGCAAAGGCAGGCAAGAAGGTAGACCAGGCTGAGATCGATGCGGCTAAGGCAAGAATGGTGAACCCGCCGTCAAAGGTAGCTCAGTTCCTCGCTTACTTCTATGCATTCTTTATCATGGCGATCATGTACGGTGCACAGCAGTATACAAAGGCGTTCGGTCTGGCATACTGCGGCGTTTCCGAGATGCAGGCGGCAGGTATGACGACCATGTACACGATCGGTTCCATTGTAGCCGTAGTATTCTGGGCTGTTATGATGTCCAAGCTGAGATGGAAACCTCTGAAGGTTGTACTTGTGGATATGATTGGAGTTGCTATCGCTCTCTTAGCGGTGCTTTTCATCCACCAGGTAGCAGTTGTTTACGTTGCAGTTCTCGCAATCGGATTCTTTGCAGCGGGCGGCGCTCTCCAGACCGGTCTTGGAACTGTTCAGGAGTTCATCCCGGGTCCTAAGGGACGTAACACAGGTATTTACTACACATTCATGGGTGCGGCTTCTTACCTGATGCCGGTTGTTGTCGGACGTCTGACAAAGATTTCCGGTGAGTCAGCAGCTGTTTATACACTGATGATCCTGATGTTTGTAATCGCAGTACTCGCTGTTGTTGCAGCTCTGTATCTGATCGCTCAGTACAAGAAGATATTCGGCGTAAGCGCGTTGTCTCAGAAATAATTACATACGTTATATGACAGGCCATTTGTTACACAGAATGAATGGCCTGTTTTACTCATTGAAATCAGGCTGTTTTTCGTGTAGAATGAATACAGTACCTGCTATGGATAACATGTTGAAATTGTTTTGGCATAGCAGAAGAAAGAGGAGGAACATATATGGCAGCAGTAAAAGTAAAAAATATTGAGATTGGCAGCGGGATTCCGAAGATCTGTATTGCCAATGTCGGAACTACGAAGGAAGAGATCCTGACATTTACAAAGAATTTCAAGACGCAGCATATGGATATCATGGAACTCCGTATTGACTGGTTTGAGGGTGTGAATGATTTTGCCCAGGTTGAGGACGTCCTTCAGGAAGTGACAGAGGTTCTTGACGGAACGCCGCTTCTCTTTACATTCCGTACATCGAAGGAAGGCGGAAATGCAGCGATCTCCGATGAGGATTACGCAGAGCTGAATATTAAGGCGGCCGGGACCGGTCTTGTAGATCTTGTGGATGTTGAGATCTTTACAGGAGATGAGATCGTAAGAAAGATTATCGACGGCGTACACGCTGCGGGCGCTAAGGTTGTCGCATCCAACCATGACTTTGATAAGACGCCGGCTAAGTCGGATATCATTTACCGTCTTCGTAAGATGCAGGATATGGGAGCAGATATTCCAAAGATCGCCGTTATGCCACAGAGCAGACGCGATGTGCTGACACTTCTCTGTGCAACAGAGGAAGCCAAAACAGATTTTATCGACGGGCCGATCATCACGATGTCAATGGCCGGGACAGGAGCGATCAGCCGCCTTGCAGGTGAAGTATTTGGCTCTGACCTGACATTTGGCTCCGGCGGAAAGAGTTCCGCACCGGGACAGATCCCAAGTGAAGATCTGTATACGGCGCTTCAGATTATACATAATTCATTATAATTCTGATTGTGCGTGATTCGTTGTAATTCTGTTGACAAAAGTTCCTGAATAACGGTTGAAAAAAGTCGCATTTTATTATAGAATGATTAACAGCGAATAGATTATGCACATGAGTTAATGTGTATATTAAGGAGGATTTATATGATTTCAGCAGGCGATTTCAGAAATGGAGTTACAATTGAGTATGAAGGTAACGTTTACCAGATCATCGAATTTCAGCATGTTAAACCCGGCAAGGGCGCGGCTTTTGTAAGAACTAAATTAAAAAATATTGTCAGCGGCGGTGTTGTTGAGAAGACTTTCAGACCTACAGAGAAGGTTGAGAACGCCCATATCGAAAGAAAAGAGATGCAGTATCTCTATGCGGATGATTTTTATCATTTCATGGATAATGAAACATATGAGCAGATCGATCTTACGGCGGATGTTGTCGGCGACTCTATGAAATATGTCAAAGAGAATGAGAATGTTAAGGTGATCTCATACAAGGGCAATGTATTTGCGATCGAGCCGCCGATTACCGTTGAGCTTCTTATTACAGAGTGCGAGCCGGGCGTTAAGGGCGACACAGCGACAGGAGCTACAAAGCCGGCTACACTTGAGACAGGCGCAACGGTTCTTGTTCCGCTCTTTGTCAATGAGGGAGATACGATTTCCATCGACACGCGTACCGGAGATTATCTGAAGCGCGTATAGACCTGACTGCTTTCATTCTGAAGGCTGCTGTGATGCAGGGGGCGAAGATATAAAGGCAATTCATATGGGACATCATCCGGAAGGGTGGTGTCCTTTTTTAAAAGGTTTTCAAAAGTTGCGGAGATCAGAAAAAAAGTCTTGCACATTTCCGGCATATTTTTTATAATAATCTCACATAATATCTAATTCAAATCCGCACATATCGTGCATGATTCCATCAGACGGGCATTTGCATTGAAAGGAAGTATTCGTATGGATTATTGTACATTTGTAAATGTCATGATGAAAAAGATCGGGGAGGAGGTGAGCGATGGCACTGTAATTCATGAACATACTGTAGTCAGAAATAATGGGAAGAGCAGGAAAGGACTGGTATTTCGTTCTCCGGGAATCAATATTTCCCCGGCAATCTATTTGGAGGAATATTATCAGAAATACCGGAAAGGGATCGCGCTTGACAGGCTCGCAGGGGAGATCGTGCAGCTTTTTGAACAGGTAAGGTTTCAAAACGATTTTGATGAGAGCATGTTGAACGACTATGAGGCGATGAAACCGCGCATCGTATTTCAACTGGTGAATTATCGGAGAAACGAGAAACGGCTTCAGGATATGCCGTATCTTATGTTCCATGACCTCGCAATCTGCTTTTATGTTCTGGTCGATGTAAAAGAGCAGGGAATGCTGACCTTTACAGTCGATAATTCCCATCTGAAGCTGTGGGGCGTGCAGTTGGAGGATATCTGCCAAAATGCGATGGAAAATACGCCGAAGCTTCTCCACGCATCCTTTGGCGGGATTGACGAGGTGATCTGCGAACTTCAGCGCGATATCGCAGGTCTGCCGTATATTCCGGCCGTACCGGATGCCGAAGAGTGTATGAAAGGAATGTTTATTCTGTCCAATCATGTGAAGAATAAGGGGGCGGCGGTACTGCTGTACCCGCATATTCTGGAAATGATCGGCGATATTGTTGAAAATGATTTTTATATTCTTCCAAGCAGTATCCATGAAGTGATCATTCTTACAGCCAGGGCGGAGATCAGCAAAGCCGAGCTGGAAGAGATGGTGCGGGAGATCAATGAAACGCAGCTTGATGAGGAAGAGATCCTTTCAAATCATGTGTATTTTTTTGAGAGGAAATCCAAAAGAATTCTTTACTAGAAAATAAAAGTGTGATACAATTATCTCGTTATGCAGATACATCTATAGCTCAGGGGATAGAGCGCTGCCCTCCGGAGGCAGGTGCGGCGGTTCGAATCCGCCTAGATGTGCTCGAGATAATAGGAAGGACGCTGTCACATATGTGGCAGCGTTTTTACTTTCCTGCATACGACAAAGAAGTCCGGCCGTTTACCGACGCGTACTTGAAACAGGGCATTGAAAATAATGGTTGGCTTATGACTGAAAATATTGTATAATCTATTGGTAATAGTGTTCAAATCAATGAAAGAACAATGAGTCATACAGGAGGATACAAATGGTTAGAGCAGTTGTTGGCGCTAATTGGGGCGACGAAGGAAAAGGTAAAATAACAGATATGCTTGGAGAACAGTCGGATATCATTATCCGTTTCCAGGGCGGTGCAAACGCTGGCCATACGATTGTAAATGATTATGGGAAGTTCGCGCTGCACACATTACCTTCGGGCGTGTTTTATGATCACACAACAAGTATTATTGGCAACGGTGTTGCGCTGAATATCCCGGTGCTTTTTGATGAGATCCAGTCGATCGTGGACAGGAACGTACCGATGCCGAAGATTCTGGTTTCCGACAGAGCTCAGATCGTTATGTCGTATCATGTTTTGTTTGACCAGTATGAAGAGGAGCGCCTTGGGGGAAAGTCGTTCGGTTCCACGAAGTCCGGAATTGCACCGTTTTATTCTGACAAATATGCAAAGATCGGTTTTCAGGTCAGCGAGCTTTTCGATGATGAGCTTTTGAAAGAGAAATCGGTGCGTGTTTGCGAGCAGAAAAATGTTCTGCTTGAGCATTTGTATCATAAGCCTCTTCTTGATCCCGGGGAGATTTATAAGGAACTCAAAAGCTATAAGGAGATGGTTGAGCCGTATGTATGTGATGTTTCTTCTTATTTAGATCAGGCATTGAAGGACGGAAAGAATATTCTCCTTGAGGGTCAGCTTGGGACACTCAAAGACCCGGATCATGGTATTTATCCAATGGTTACCTCTTCCTCCACGCTTGCAGCATACGGTGCGATCGGCGCCGGCATTCCGCCGTATGAGATCAGGCAGATCATTACGGTATGTAAGGCATATTCGAGCGCGGTAGGAGCGGGAGCGTTTGTCAGCGAGATCTTTGGCGATGAAGCGGACGAGCTTCGTAGACGCGGCGGCGACGGCGGAGAGTTCGGAGCTACGACAGGACGACCAAGGAGAATGGGCTGGTTCGATGTGGTTGCCTCCAAATACGGCTGCCGTCTGCAGGGAACAACAGATGTTGCATTTACAGTGCTGGACGTACTTGGATATTTGGATGAGATTCCGGTATGTGTGGCTTATGATATAGATGGAGAGATCACAACAGAATTTCCTACAACAAGCAGGCTCGAGAAAGCGAAACCAGTCCTTGAGGTACTTCCGGGCTGGAAATGTGATATCCGCGGAATCAAAAAGTATGAGGATCTTCCGGAGAACTGCCGGAAGTATATCGAGTTCGTAGAGGATAAGATCGGCTATCCGATCACGATGATATCGAACGGACCGGGCAGACACGACATTATCTTCCGTGAAAAATAGAATACAAAAGACCGGCGTTTCCAATGAGGGAGAGCCGGTCTTTGCAGTATTCGAAAATATTTTTATAATAACTGGATTCCGCCGGCTTCTGCAGCGGAGCAGATATCATCCGGCCAAATGGAAGACTGTACCTCTCCAATGTGCGCTTTGCGCAGGAAAAACATACAGATTCTGGACTGGCCGATTCCTCCGCCTACCGTGTACGGCAGCTCGCGGTTCAAAAGAGCCTTTTGGAAATCCAGATCCTTTCTCTCCGGGCAGCCTGCGATCTCAAGCTGGCGGGCAAGGGAATCCTCGTCTACACGGATACCCATAGAGGAAAGCTCAAATGGGATATCAAGAAGCGGATAATACACGATGATATCTCCGTTCAGATCCCAGTCATCGTAGTCCGGGGCGCGGCCGTCATGCGGCTTGCCGGAATGCAGCTCTTTACCGATCTGCGTTACGAAAACAGAGCCTTTATCCCTGGAGATCAGATATTCGCGTTCCTTCGGAGTCTTATCCGGGTACATATCCTCAAGCTCCTGGGAGGAAATAAAATAAATGTCATCCGGAAGAAGCGGCTGTATGTAATTGTACCTGCGGCTGATATAATCCTCGGTCTCTTTGATTGCAGAGTAAACCTTGCGGACTGTATATTTTAAAGTTTCGATATTTCGCTCTTCTTTGGAAATGATCTTTTCCCAATCCCACTGATCCACATAGAGGGAATGAAGATTGTCCGTGTCCTCATCGCGGCGGATTGCCGTCATATCTGTATACAAGCCTTCACCTGAATGGAAACCGTATTTTTTCAAAGCGAAACGCTTCCATTTTGCAAGTGAATGTACGATTTCAACATTGGTATCCCCCTGCTCCCGAATCCCAAAAGAAACCGGGCGCTCAACACCGTTCAGATTGTCGTTTAATCCTGTTTCCGGTTTTACAAAAAGCGGCGCGGAGACACGGGTGAGGTGCAGCGCCTTTGCAAGTGAGCGCTCAAAGTGATCCTTTACCTCTTTGATCGCAACTTCCGTCTCCCGAATACTCAGGGGAGAAACATAATTTTCAGGAATCTGTAAATGTTCCATTTTTGAAATCCTCTCTTTCCATTCATTTCGCATAAATCATATTGTAGCATATGTTTTCGGGTATAAAAATAGAAATTTAAAAAAAACAGGAATATTTGAATAAAGCCGGGAATAAAATAGTAAAGTCGGAATCCGCAGAAATGGAGGTGGTGATATGGAAGAAGCAAAAGGAAATGAAATGGATGCGATCAGTGTTGAAGAGTATCTGAGAAGGCGCAAAATGCTGCGGGAACAGGAAGAAGACAGCGGGGAACAGCCGGAGATCTACTCGTCGCTGTCTATGCTATCCGTATTTTCTGCGTCATCGCTGTGCGTGACCCTGTAGGCGAGGGAGCAGGCATACAGGATGATCGGAAAGAAGAATGTACAGCACAGGGAAATCTTGAAAAGTCCCATAGTTTCCGTGTGATCGGTGATTGCAAATATGAATGTAAGAACATACATGCCGATAAGCAGGATAATCATGATTGTCGCCAATATTCGTCTTGCCTTTTTCATAGCGCCCTCCTTTATTTTCCTTAGAATTATAACAGATTTTGCAGAGGTCATGCAACCTGGCGGATATACATTTTACAAATAAAACGGATTTTTGATATAACAGAGGCAGGCTGCCTGAGAAAAGCCTGGGGGAGCCTGAAAAAGCTTCTTTTCACCGCGGTTGAAATCCAAAAAGAAATGTTATATAATGAGAAGCGCATAAATGTGCATATTATTACAGGAGAATTTGAACGAAGGAGAATACGGAGATGGCATTATTGAAAGAATGGCGCGATGCCGCATACGATCAGACAAGATCACGAGATGAGATTCAGAGATTCTGGGCCAGTTACTTTCAGATTGAAAAGGGAATATATGAGCAGCTTCTGAGCAATCCGGATGAGGAAGTCAGGGGTACTGTTGAGGAACTGGCAGAGAAGTATGACATTGAAGTTTTTACAATGACAGGATTTTTAGACGGGATCAATGACAGCCTTGTTGAGGCCAATCCGATCGACGATATGGAGGCGGATACGCAGGTCAATCTTGTATTTGATAAGGAACTGCTTTATAAGAACATGGTAGATGCCAGGGCCGACTGGCTCTATGAGCTCCCTCAGTGGGACGCGATCTTTGATGAGGAGAAGAGAAAAGAACTCTACAAAGAGGCGAAGAATATGAGAACGATCCGCAAGGAGAAGAAGATTGGACGCAACGATCCGTGCCCGTGCGGAAGCGGGAAGAAATACAAGAAGTGTTGCGGAAGAAATGCATAGCGCATTCGTATATTCTAAGGCAGCCATCAGGAGGTGGCTGCTTTTTTAAACAGATATTGGAAGGGAAACGCTTACGTATGGCGGCAGTCTTTTTTGTTTTGGGAATTATTTCAATACTGTATTTTCCGGTTCTCTGTGTGGACAGCAGGAGATGGAATCCGACATTTGCCTCCTTTTGGCTGGTGTTTGGGATCTTTTGCTTTCTGGCGGGATTTATCTGCAGGAGGGGCGGAAGACCGCAGGAGATACTGGCGCTTGGCTTTGCCGTATCGCTCCTGGTGTTTTTGTACATAGAGAAGAAGATATTGATGGGTTTTCAAAGAGAAGATCCGGAGAATCTGGATTATCTGCTTGTGCTTGGGGCGCGGGTGAATGGACGCCGCCCGTCGGCTGCACTCAGAAGGAGACTCGATAAGGCGGCGTGGTATTTGCGAAGGAATCCGGATACGAAGGTGATCGTTTCCGGCGGGCAGGGCCCGGGTGAATTTCTGACGGAAGCAAAAGCCATGAAAAAGGTTCTTGTGGAGTACGGATTTGACGAAGACCGGATCGCTATGGAGGATGAGTCGACTTCCACGGAGGAGAACCTCCGGTTTTGCAGCAGGATGCTGGATAAGGAGAAGCTGAGCGTCGGGATCGTGACGAATGATTTCCATATATATAGAAGCATTTGCTTTGCAAAGGAGCTTGGCTACCTTAACTGCTACGGGGTTCCGGCAGATTCGGAGGCGGTATCCCTTTTGAATTATATGGTGAGAGAGTTTTTTGCAGTTATCATGCATATGGCGGTACAGATAGCTGCAGGCGGCAGAAGAAGAAAGGATGCAGGTGTTACAGATGAACAGAGCAGATAGAGCGGAAGAATTGTTTCGGGAAGGATATAATTGCTGTCAGTCCGTTTTTGGGGCATTTACAGATGTCACGGGGCTGGATCTTGAGACGGCTATGAACCACGCAAGCCCGTTTGGCGCGGGATTTGGGAAGCTAAGAGAAGTGTGCGGGGCAGTCAGCGGGATGACGATGCTGGCGGGTTACCTGAAGGGTTACTCAAGTCCGACAGACCGCGAAGGGAAGATTGCAGTCTACCATCTGGTTCAGGATATGGCGGCGGAATTTGAGAAAGCGCAGGGGTCGATCATCTGCCGCGATATGCTGAATCTGAAGCCGGGAGAGGATTTGCCGGAGCCGGCAGTGCGCACAGAGGAATACTATCAGAGCCGGCCCTGCGTTTCGGCAGTCCGCACGGCGGCTGAGATTGTTGAGAATTTCCTGCTTTTGGAGCGGTGAAAGAACCTGTGCTTTTAAAGTGAGGATTGACAAATGTTTTTTTGGTGTTTATAATAATTTTTGACTATAAAAGAGACAAAGCGTGGATGAGACGAGTAGGATGTGAAAGGATACAGAGAGAGAAGTCGTCGGCTGGAAGCTTCTTATCACGGCAGCATCTGAAGACTACCTCGGAGCGGCAGCAAAACTGTCCGGTGATTCCGTTATAATCGTAAATGAGTGGTTTCGGCAGATTGCCGCAGCAAGCAGGGTGGAACCGCGAGATGAGATTCTCGTCCCTCACAGTAGTTGATACTGTGAGGGACTTTTTAAGTTTCAAGGAGGCTGTTATGGAATATTCAGTATTGTACAATGGAGTTAAGGTGCCGATGATAGGCTTCGGCACATGGAAGCCGGAAGGGCGCGAGAGTGTGGACGTCAACAGGATGGCTTTGGAAGCCGGTTATCGTTATTTTGATACGGCGTCTTATTATGGAACAGAACCGGCGATCGGCGAAGCGATCGCTGCAAGCGGGATTGCGAGGGAAGAAATTTTTATCACCTCCAAGATCGATAAGCCGGAGATGGGATATGATAATACAAAGAAAGCAATTCAGGGAACTCTGAAACGCCTTCAGACGGACTATCTGGATCTTTATCTGATCCACTGGCCAAAGGATCAGATTGATAATCCGGACTGGAAGCAGCTTGATATAGATACCTGGAGAGCGATGGAGGAGTTATACGGGGATGGTGTAGTAAAGGCGATCGGCGTCAGCAACTTCCTTCCGCATCATTTGGAAAATATGATACAGAACTGCAGGATGAAGCCGATGGTGGATCAGATCGAGTTCCATCCGGGGTATACGCAGGAGGCTACAGTGCAGTATTGCAAGGAAAGAGGAATTCTCGTTCAGGCATGGAGTCCTATGGGCCGCAGAAGAGTGCTGGAAGAACCTTTGGTTGTAGAGCTTTCTGAAAAATATGGCGTATCCGCAGCGAAAATTTGCCTGCGTTATGCAATACAGAGAGGAATTACGGTCTTGCCGAAGTCCTCATCCATGGAACGTATGAAACAGAATTTGGACCTGTTTGATTTCGAGATCAGCAACGAGGATATGTACCGCATTTCTTCCATGCCGCAGGCCGGATGGTCGGGACTTCATCCGGATCGGGAAAGGGTACAGGTGTAATTTTGGATAAGGTAAATCTCAGTATTGACGCAGAGATGAAAGCGCTCTGGCCGGAGACGAGAGCAGGATGCTTTCAGTATTCCGTGAAAGTGGGAAATAAGAATGAGGAGCTTTGGAAATATCTGAAAAGGGATATTTTCAAGAGGACAAGGGATGCTGTTTTTGACTATGGCGTCAATGGGATCCCGAATGTCAGGGAGTCCCGTGCGGCATATAAGAAATTTGGAAAAGATCCAGGAAGATACAGGGTATCCTCCGAGGCGCTCATCCGCAGGATCAGTCAGGGAAAAGGCCTGTATGAGGTGAATACGGTTGTGGACGTCAACAATCTTATTTCCATCCAGTCGGGGTTTTCGGCTGGCTCCTATGATCTTGCACATATAGAGGGCGATCTGATCTTCCGTGTCGGGAAAAAGGGGGAGAGCTATAAAGGAATCGGCAAATCCGAGCTGAATATAGAGGGACTTCCGCTGATCGCCGATCGTATCGGCGCGCTCGGAAGCTCTACCAGCGATTCTGAGCGGGCGATGATCACGGAGGAGACGACCGAAGTTCTTACCTTGATCTACTCATTTTCCGATAAGAAGGAGCTGGAAGCGGCGATGGGTTACGGCGAAGACTATTTGAAAAAATATGCCGGGGCAGAGAATATCCGGAGATGGATCGTTGAATAGGAGGCGCGTATTTTGAAGGGTTTCAAACCATATGAGCATAAAGCTCAATATTATGAGACAGATCAGATGGGCATTATCCACCACTCAAACTATATCCGCTGGATGGAGGAAGCGAGGATTTATTTTCTCGACCAGCTTGGGATCAGCTATGAGCGGATGGAGGAAAACGGCGTGGTCAGCCCGGTAGTAGAAGTGTATGGAAAATACAGACAGATGGTGCGTTTCGGGGATACGGTGCTGATCGATATCACGATCCGGCACTTTAACGGTATCAAAATGACGATCGGATACGAGATCATGGATAAGGAGACAAAGCAGGTGAAATTCACCGGGGAATCCAGGCATTGCTTTTTAAATGCAAAAGGAATTCCGGTCTCACTGAAAAAGGCAGCGCCGCGGATCTATGATATTTTACTGGCAGAATACAAATTATCTGCCCAGGATGCCGATAATAATAATGAAAGAAAAGGAGAAAAGTGATGAAAGTAACATTAAAGGACGGCTCTGTTTTGGAAATGGAAAGCGGAAAGACTGTCTATGACGTCGCAAAGGAGATCAGCGACGGACTTGCGAGAGCTGCGGTTGCAGGAGAAGTAAACGGAGAAGTAAAGGATCTGCGCACAGAGCTTTCGGAGGATTGCGAGCTTAATATTCTTACAGCAAACGATAAAAAGGGACTTGCAGTTCTGCGCCATACGACATCCCATGTGCTTGCCGAGGCGGTGAAGAATCTGTTTCCGGAGGCAAAGCTTGCGATCGGGCCATCGATCGATAACGGATTCTACTATGATTTTGAGTGCGATCCATTTTCAAGAGAAGATCTGGACAATATCGAAAAAGAGATGAAGAAGATCATCAAAAAGGGCGAGAAACTCACGAGATTTGAGCTTCCGAGAGAGGAAGCGATCAAATACATGGAAGAGAGGAACGAGCCGTATAAGGTGGAGCTGATCCGGGATCTTCCGGAGGATGCAGTGATTTCCTTCTATGATCAGGGAGGATTTGTCGATCTCTGCGCAGGTCCGCATCTGATGAGCACGAAGAATATTAAGGCTTATAAGCTGATCTCCTCCTCCGGCGCGTACTGGAGAGGAAGCGAGAAAAATAAGATGCTGACAAGAATTTACGGAACAGCATTCAATAAGAAGGATGAGCTTGCAGATTATCTCGCTTATCTTGAGGATATCAGGAAGCGCGACCATAATAAGCTTGGGCGTGAGATGGAGCTTTTCACGACGGTTGATGTTATCGGACAGGGACTTCCGATCCTCCTTCCAAAAGGAACAAAGATCATCATGAAGCTGCAGAGATGGATCGAGGATCTGGAGGACAATGAGTGGGGGTATGTCAGAACAAAGACTCCGCTTATGGCAAAGAGTGATCTGTATAAGATTTCCGGACACTGGGGACATTATAAGGAAGGAATGTTCGTGCTGGGCGACGAGGAGAAGGACAAAGAGGTATTCGCGCTTCGTCCAATGACATGTCCGTTCCAGTATTATGCATATAAGGCAAGTCAGAAATCATATCGTGATCTGCCGCTGCGTTACGGCGAGACATCCACACTTTTCAGAAACGAGGATTCCGGCGAGATGCACGGACTGACACGTGTGCGTCAGTTCACGATCTCCGAAGGTCATCTGATCGTGAGACCGGATCAGATGGTGGAGGAGTTCAAAGGATGTATGGCGCTTGCGAGACATTGTCTGAAAACGCTGGGGCTCGAAGAGGATGTGACATACCATCTGTCCAGGTGGGATCCGGAGAATCCGGAAAAGTATATTGGTGAGCCGGAGGTTTGGGCTCAGACGGAGCAGAGTATCCGTGAAGTGCTGACAGAGCTGGATATTCCATTTGTGGAGGATGTCGGAGAGGCTGCTTTTTATGGGCCGAAGGTGGATATCAATGCCAGAAATGTATATGGTAAAGAAGATACCATGATTACGATCCAGTGGGATGCGCTTCTTGCTGAGCAGTTTGACATGTATTATATTGATCAGAACGGCGATAAGGTTCGTCCTTATATTATTCACAGGACGTCCATCGGATGCTATGAGAGAACCCTTGCATGGCTGATCGAGAAATATGCCGGCAAGTTCCCGACATGGCTTTGCCCGGAGCAGGTACGCGTGCTTCCGATCTCTGAGAAATATGCGGATTATGCGGAGAAGGTTCGCGCTGAGCTTGCGAAAAACGGCGTAGATGTCACAACAGATAACCGCTCCGAGAAGATCGGATTTAAGATCCGCGACGCAAGACAGAAGAGAGTTCCTTATATGCTTGTTGTCGGAGCAAAGGAGGAAGAGCAGGGAACAGTATCTGTCAGAAGCAGATATGCAGGAGATGAAGGAGTCAGGGAGCTTTCCGTATTCATCGATCAGATCTGCGAGGAGATCCGTACAAAAGAAATCCGTAAAATTGAAGTGGAAGAATAATTGTTAACAGTATATTTGAAGAGTGAGTCAGGGCGGCAGGATTTTTGCCGCCCTGATTATAAGAAATGCTTTTGCAGCATGTGAATTGTAATTGTTATTCCGGGCATACTATTACCGCGTATGCAAAACAGTCTGCCGGATTGGCTGCCAATCCGGCGGCAGATTAAGGAGGTACAGATATGCCGGAATTAAGATGTAGTGTAGACACATGTGCACACAACAAACAGTTTTACTGTCAGCTGGATTCCATCCATGTAGGCGGAAACGACGCGAAGAAACCACAGGAGACATGCTGTGAGAGCTTCGAGGAGCGAAGCGGGACTGGCTACACCAACAAGATGGATACGGGTACGCCAAGTCCGCTCAGCAGCATCTGCTGTGAAGCATGTGACTGTGTATACAACAATGATAAGCGCTGCGAGGCTGGTAAGATCAGTGTCGAGGGGCACAGCGCCTGTGATTGCAAAGAGACGGAATGTGCAAGCTTTCGCTGCAGCTGATTGAGCGATCTGCAGATTTGCCGCATCGGGACGGCGGACGCTGAGAAATAAGCAGACTTAGCGGACGAGTGCCGGATGAGGACAGGAAAACAGCGTATATTGAAAGGGTTTTCAATATGCGCTGTTTTTGATGCACTCGCGAATAAAATTGAAAAAAATTTATAAAGTGTGTTGACAAATAAAAAAACGGGTGATATCTTATACACAGAAGATGTTAGCACTCGTAAGATTTGAGTGCTAATAAAGCGAGAAGGGAGGTAAGCCGATGCAGTTAAGTGAGAGAAAGATGAAGATTCTGTACATCATCATCCAGAATTACTTACAGACTGGCGAGCCGGTCGGTTCCAGAACAATCTCCAAGAGTTCGGATCTGAATCTCAGTTCTGCGACGATCCGGAATGAGATGGCGGATCTGGAAGAGCTTGGCTATATCATACAGCCGCATACCTCGGCTGGAAGAATCCCTTCTGACAAGGGCTATCGCCTGTATGTGGATATGCTGATGGAGGAGAAGGAGCAGGAAGTCACAGAGATGCGCGAGCAGATACTCGAGAAAGCGGACCGTCTGGAACAGCTCCTGCAGCAGGCGGCTAAGGTTCTTGCTGTGAATACGAACTATGCTTCTATGGTTACGGCTCCAAGTATCCGGCAGAACAGGCTCAAGTTTATCCAGCTGTCCGTGGTCGATGAGACGCAGCTTGTCGCCGTGATCGTCATGGAAGGTAATATTATCAAAAACAAGCTGGTGACTGTGGCAGAACCGCTTGACAATGAGACGCTTTTGAAGCTCAACATGCTTCTGAATACTACGCTCAACGGTATGTCGGCGGAAGAGATCAATCTCGGTATGATCGCCAGACTGAAAGAGCAGGCAGGAATCCACAGTGAAGTGATCAGCGATGTGCTGGATGCGGTAGCGAATACGATCCAGCTTGACAACGATATTGAGATCTATACAAGCGGAGCGACAAATATTTTCAAATATCCGGAACTGACGGACAGCCAGAGCGCCCATGAGCTGATCAGCAGATTGGAAGAAAAGCAGCAGCTTGCCAAGATGGTTACGGAGACGCTGAAGGATGAAGATAAGCATGGGATCCAGGTATACATCGGCGACGAGAACCCGGATGACAAGATGAAGGATTGCAGCGTGATCACGGCAACCTACGAATTGGGCGAGGGTATGCAGGGCACAATAGGTATCATTGGTCCGAAGAGAATGGATTATAAGAATGTCATGAAGACGTTAGATACGCTGAGAGCGGAATTGGACGATATATTTCATAAGGATTAGGAAAGGTGGCGGCTGATTTGGAGAAGGAGAATATGACAGAAGAGGAAAAAGAGAATCTGAATACAGAAGAGGCTGTGACAGAGAACAATAAAGAGCCTGAGACTGACAGCGAGTCTCCTGCGGCAGACAACAGAGAGCCTCAGACAGCGGATAATAAAGAGGCTGAAGCAGAAGAGAAAGCAGACGGAACGGAGACGGCGGAAGAAGCCTCCGCAGCAGAAGGGAAAGAAGAACCCGGAAAAGAAAAGAAGAAAGGATTTTTCGGGAAAAAAGAGAAGAAAGACCCGAAGGATGAGAAGATCGCTGATCTGACAGATAAGCTTACGAGGCAGATGGCCGAGTTTGATAATTTCCGCAAGCGCACCGAACGTGAGAAATCACAGATGTATGAGATCGGTGCAAAGGACATCATCGAGAAGATGCTTCCGGTGGCAGACAATTTTGAGAGGGGTCTGGGCGCTGTTCCTGAGGAAGAAAGGGAGGATCCTTTCGTCCAGGGAATGGATAAGATATATAAGCAGCTTATGACGACATTGGAAGAGATTGGCGTGAAGCCGATCGAGGCCGTGGGTCAGGAGTTCAACCCGGATCTTCACAATGCAGTGATGCATGTGGAGGACGAGGAACTCGGCGCGAATGTGATCGCAGAAGAGTTCCAGAAGGGTTACACATATCGTGACAGTGTCGTAAGACACAGTATGGTTAAGGTAGCCAATTAAGTAATTTATCAGAACAGGTCAATTATTTTTAATAAAATCAGGAGGAATTTATAATGAGCAAGATTATTGGTATTGATTTAGGAACAACAAACAGCTGCGTAGCAGTAATGGAAGGCGGCCAGCCGGTCGTTATCGCGAATACAGAGGGAGCAAGGACAACACCATCTGTTGTAGCATTTACAAAGACAGGTGAAAGACTCATCGGCGAGCCTGCAAAGCGTCAGGCGGTTACAAATGCGGATAAGACGATCTCGTCCATCAAAAGACATATGGGATCTGATTACAGGGCAACGATCGATGGCAAGAAGTATTCTCCGCAGGAGATTTCCGCTATGATCCTTCAGAAGCTGAAATCCGACGCTGAAAATTACCTTGGCGAGAAGGTAGTTGAAGCAGTGATCACAGTACCTGCATATTTCAACGATGCGCAGCGTCAGGCAACAAAGGACGCAGGCAAGATTGCAGGTCTTGATGTAAAGCGTATCATCAACGAACCTACAGCGGCAGCGCTTGCTTATGGTCTTGACAATGAGAAAGAGCAGAAGATCATGGTATATGACCTTGGCGGAGGTACATTTGATGTTTCCATTATCGAGATCGGCGACGGCGTCATCGAAGTATTATCAACAGCAGGAAATAACAAGCTGGGCGGAGATGATTTTGACCAGAAGATCACAGATTATATGCTTTCTGAGTTCAAGAAGATGGAGGGCGTAGACCTTTCCGGGGATAAGATGGCGCTCCAGAGATTAAAAGAGGCGGCTGAGAAGGCGAAAAAGGAGCTTTCCTCCGCAACAACAACAAACATCAACCTGCCGTTCATCACGGCAACTGCTGATGGACCGAAGCATTTTGACATGAACCTTTCCAGGGCAAAATTTGATGAGCTGACAAGTGATCTTGTCGAGATGACGGCAGAGCCTGTAAGAAGAGCGCTTTCCGACGCCGGAATTACGCCATCTGAGCTTGGTAAAGTTCTGCTTGTCGGCGGTTCCACACGTATCCCGGCTGTACAGGATAAGGTAAAACAGCTTACGGGACATGAGCCGAGCAAATCACTGAACCCGGATGAGTGTGTAGCGCTTGGAGCTTCCGTACAGGGCGGCAAGCTTGCAGGAGATGCAGGCGCAGGCGACATCCTTCTTCTGGATGTAACACCGCTTTCACTGTCCATTGAGACCATGGGCGGAGTTGCGACAAGGCTCATCGAGAGAAATACGACGATTCCTACAAAGAAGAGCCAGATCTTCTCTACGGCAGCAGATAATCAGACAGCAGTTGATATCAACGTTGTCCAGGGTGAGAGACAGTTTGCGAAAGACAATAAGTCCCTCGGACAGTTCCGGCTGGATGGAATCCCGCCGGCAATGCGCGGAGTACCGCAGATCGAGGTTACATTTGATATCGATGCAAATGGTATTGTAAACGTATCCGCTAAGGATCTTGGTACCGGCAAAGAGCAGCATATTACGATTACAGCAGGCTCCAACATGTCTGACAGTGAGATCGATAAAGCTGTCAAAGAAGCAGCAGAATTTGAGGCACAGGATAAGAAGCGTAAGGAAGCTGTTGACGCAAGAAACGATGCGGATGCTATGGTATTCCAGACAGAGAAGGCTCTGAAGGAAGTCGGAGACGGTATCAGCGCGGAGGATAAGTCTGCTGTCGAGGCTGAGATCGCTTCTATGAAGGAGCTTCTTGAGAAATCCGATCCGAACAACATGACAGATGCGCAGGTTGAAGAGATCAAAGCAGGAAAAGAGAAGCTGATGGAGAGCGCCCAGAAGGTATTTGCTAAGGTTTATGAGCAGGCACAGGCAGCTCAGGGCGCGCAGGGCGCTCAGTCAGGTCCTGATATGGGAGGAGCTTCCGCAGGTCCTGCACCGGAAGGCTACGACGATGTTGTAGATGGAGATTATAAAGAAGTCTAAGGTGAGGTTTCATGGCAGAGCAGAAAAGAGATTATTATGAGGTCCTCGGCGTCGGAAGGGACGCCGATGACGCCGCATTAAAAAAAGCATACAGAAAACTGGCAAAGAAGTATCATCCTGATATGAATCCAGGCGATGCGGAAGCCGAGAAGAAATTTAAAGAAGCTTCCGAGGCCTATGCAGTGCTGAGCGACGCCGAGAAGAGAAAACAGTATGACCAGTTTGGTCATGCTGCTTTCGAAAATGGAGGCGGAGCCGGCGGATTCGGCGGCTTTGATTTCAGCGGTGCGGATTTCAGTGATATTTTCGGTGACATTTTCGGAGATATGTTCGGGGGCGGGACACGCAGACGTTCTGCCAGCAATGGGCCGATGAAAGGCCAGAATATAAGAAAAGGCGTCCGCATTACATTTGAGGAGGCTGTATTTGGCTGTGAAAAAGAGCTGGATGTTGTGATCAAGGACTTGTGTCCGAAGTGCGGCGGAACCGGTGCAAAGCCGGGGACAAAGCCGGAGACCTGCCCGAAGTGCGGCGGCCGCGGTCAGGTTGTATTTACGCAGCAGTCCTTTTTTGGAACCGTGCAGAATGTGCAGACCTGTCCGGATTGTCAGGGAAGCGGTAAGATCATTAAGGAAAAATGTCCGGATTGCCGCGGAACAGGTTTTGTGGCAAACAGCAAGAAGATTGCAGTTACGATCCCGGCCGGGATCGACAGCGGACAGAGTATTCGTATCCGCGAGAAGGGCGAGCCAGGCGTCAACGGAGGGCCAAGAGGAGATCTGCTTGTGGAAGTGACGGTTTCCAGGCATCCGGTATTCCAGAGACAGGATATGCATATATTTTCCACTGTACCGATCTCCTATGCGATCGCAGCGCTTGGCGGGGATATCCGTATTCCGACGGTGCACGGCGATGTCGTGTACAGCGTGAAGCCGGGGACAAAGACCGATACAAAGGTTCGTCTGCGCGGTAAGGGAGTTCCTTCTGTGCGCAATAAAAATGTGCTTGGAGATCATTATGTGACGCTGGTGATCCAGACGCCGGAGAATTTAAGTGCGGAAGCGAAAGAGGCTCTTCGCAGGTTCGATGAGCTGTCGGGTAATTCCCTGAACCGCAATATGGGCAATACGAGGCAGGAAGATGCCAGGTCGTCGGCGAAGCAGAAGAAAAAAGGCTTTATGGATAAGCTGAAAGAGACATTTGATGATAGTGAA
>CAZPXF010000016.1:0-29866 GCA_964590945.1 uncultured Lachnospiraceae bacterium
ACACGAAAAGGAAATCTAATTCAACTTGCTTTTTTCAGTAAAATAAGATATAGTTATGAGCAAATTATAATATGTAAAAAGGAGTGACGTTAATCTTGGATACAAGTGACGCCGTGCAGCTGGTCACGCTGATTATCCTGCTTGTGCTCTCTGCATTTTTTTCATCCGCGGAGACCGCACTGACCACCGTAAATAAATTTCGTATGATAAAGCTTGCCGGGGACGGCAATAAGAGGGCGCAGACAGTTCTTCATGTAATCGAAGATTCTCCAAAGATGCTGAGCGCGATCCTCATTGGAAATAATATTGTCAATCTTTCAGCTTCATCGCTGACCACAAGTATCGCCTACGGCTTCGGAGGGTACATTGTTGGACTTGCTACCGGTATACTGACTTTTCTGATCCTCGTATTTGGAGAGATCACGCCTAAGACACTGGCGACGCTCTATGCGGACGAGCTTTCTTTGGGTTATGCAAGGATCATCTATGTACTGATGACGGTTCTGACGCCGGTCATTTTCCTTGTGAATCATTTTTCGCTCGGCGTACTGTTTCTGCTCCGTATCGACCCGAATAAGAAGAACGACAGCTACACGGAGGACGAGATCCGTACGATTGTCCATGCAAGCCATGAGGACGGCAATATTGAATCCGATGAAAAGGAAATGATCAACAACGTGTTCGACTTCGGCGACGCCAACGCCAAAGACGTCATGGTGCCGCGTGTGCATGTGACTTTCGCCGACGTTGACAGTACGTATGATGAGCTTATTGATATTTTCCGCGAAGACAAATTTACCCGTCTTCCGGTATATGAGGAGACCACGGACAACGTCATCGGTACGATCAATATGAAGGATCTTTTTTTGTACGATAATACAAAGGAATTCCGGCTTCGTGATATTTTGCGGAAACCATTTTTCACCTATGAGTACAAGAAGGTTTCCGAGCTCCTTGTGGAAATGCGTCAGTCCTCCTACAACATCGCTATTGTCCTCGATGAATACGGCGAGACATCGGGGCTTATCACCCTGGAGGATCTTCTGGAAGAGATCGTCGGAGAGATCCACGATGAGTATGATGAATACGAGGATCGGTTCATTCAGAAGGTCGGTCCGCGGGAATATCTTGTCGAGGCTTCCATCAATCTGGATGATCTCAACGATGAACTGGGAACTTCCTTTGATTCTGACGATTACGATTCTCTTGGCGGATATATGATCGAACGCCTGGACAGGCTTCCAAAGACCGGCGACAGCGTTAAGACGAAGGATGGTATTCTCCTGACTGTCCGCAAGGTCGACAAAAACCGTGCGGAGACGATTCAGGTAATTCTGCCGGAGGCAAAGCCGGAAAGCGGCGAATAAGAATCCCTGCATATGCGGATACCCTGCTGAAAAGACCGGCCGGATCTGACCAGTTTTTTGCTTTAAGGCACGCAAAAAGAAGCTCCGGTGGAGCTTCCTTTTCATGCGCGTGGCCGGACTCGAACCGGCACGGTGTCGCCACCGAGGGATTTTAAGTCCCTTGCGTCTACCTGTTCCGCCACACGCGCGTATGCAATGCCGACATGGCGCTAAACAATATGCAGCGTTGGATTCGAACCGCCGAAGCAGGCTGCTGCAGATGAACAGTCTGTCCTCTGATCACTCAGGAATCCACCCATGCACCTATTATATATACCACAATTTCAAAAAAAGCGCAACCTTCCGGCTGCGCCTTTTTGCATTTCGCTTTATTCTTCTCACGGCTTTCTTCTATTGTTTCGTTGTCGCAACGATCACCGAATACGGCCCCATGTTCCCTACCGCGGTTCCGTTCATTACAAGAAAATAATCCTCAAGCGTCGTATATCCCCGGTCATAGGAGTACACCAGCCTTTTCAGCTTGCTGTAATCTTTGACGCCCGCCTGCCATACCGGAATCTCAACCGTCCTCAGCTCAGGCGAATGATTGAACGCCACGATGATGATCTCATCATCATTGAATCTGCCGTAGGCAAGCAGGTTCTGCTCCGCCTTCAGGAATATCGTTGATCCCGTCCAGAAAACCGGATGATCCTTATGCATCTGAATCATATCTTTATAAAACGCCAGTAATTCCGGGTCTTCGTTGCCCCACGGATATGTCCGTCGGCTGTCCGGATCCGTAAATCCGCACTGCCCCGCTTCGTCCCCATAATAGAGCGTCGGCGCTCCGATCCAGGTCATCTGCATGATAACCGCCTCCCGCATGATCTCCGGATGGACGTCCTGAGACGCCGCCTCGCATCCGAGATCAACCGAACGCCCGACCATATGATTCGTCCTTGTGAGGAAACGGGAATGATCGTGGTTGGAAAGCTGGTTCATCGCCGTCTGCAGCGACGAAGCAGACATATTGGCCATATGATGCTTCATCGCACCCATAAAACTGTTCCCATTGCCAAGCTGATTCCCATCGAAACGATCACTGTGCTTCTCCATACCTGTCAGGAACCATGTCACAGGCTCCATGAACGCATCGTAATTCATGACCGTATCCCACTCGTCTCCGCCAAGCCAGGACTGCGGATTGCCGTAGTGCTCTGCGAGGATGATCACATTCGGATTGATCGCCTTGACCTCTTTGCGGAAGCGCCGCCAGAATTCATGGTTATACTTCTGGCTGTAACCAAGATCGGCAGCAACATCCAGCCGCCAGCCGTCAATATTATACGGCGGCGAAACCCATTTCTTCCCGATACCTATAATATAGTCTTCCAGCTCCTTTGATCCTTCATAGTTCAGCTTCGGCAGCGTAGAGTGCGACCACCAGCCGTCATAGCTCTTATTGTACGGCCATTGTCCGTCTCCGTGGAAACGGAAAAAGGAATGATACGGACTGTCTCCGGATACATAGGCGCCTGCCGGGTAACCGTTATACCCCTCATAAATACGCTCGCGATCCATCCATTTATTAAAAGAGCCGCAATGATTAAATACGCCGTCAAGAATGATCTTCATGCCCCGGCGGTGGATCTCCTCCACCAGCTCCGCGAAAAACTGATTGCTCGCCTCAAGATTGCGAAGATCCGCCACTCTTGTTCTATAGCGTATAGCTTTGGAATTGTCCGTACACCCCTTCGGGAGCAGATTTCCCTTATCCACAACGATCTTTCCGAAATGCGGATCAACATAATCGTAATCCTGAATATCATATTTATGGTTGGACGGCGATACGAAGATCGGGTTGAAATACAAAACCTCGACGCCAAGCTCCTGCAGATAATCCAGCTTATCCATAACGCCCTGAAGATCGCCCCCATAAAATTCACGTACTCCCATAGACGGTTCCGGATATTTATCCCACTGCTTTACTTTTGTTACATAATCTCCAAGATAGTAATATTCTCTGTCCTTTACGTCGTTTGTCCTGTCCCCATTACAGAAACGATCGGTATAGATCTGATACATGACCGCCCCTTTTGCCCAGTCCGGAGTCGAAAATCCCGGTATGATCTCAAAATCATACTGATCCTGCGGATAGTCCATCGCTCCATAGCGGTTAAAATGAACAATCTCTCCGCCCGAACAGACCCGGAACCAATAATGTACGGCCTCTTCGCCCAGCTGATACTCTGTCGAATAGTAGTCAAATCCGCCCTCGGTACGTTCCTTTGCCATCTTATATTCCGTCGAATAATCATCCAGATACACATGATCTACATCATCCTTGGCCGTCCGAAAGAATATCTTTATCTTTTCATTCTTCTCAGGCTCCGCCGGTCTTACAAAGTTTACAGTCCCATCAGAAAATAAAGCCTCCCTGTTCATTTATTCTTACACTCCTATAAAACTTATATATAATTGATGCACACACTTAAAAATTTTACCATATATTTTCACCAAATAAAAGACGCTAAATCATTTTTATCTTCTTTTTTGCGCATGAAAAAAGACAGTATTGCGATTACTGCCTTTTTTCGGAGAAGGTATTTCTTCTTATGGGGTGTAGCAAAAAACTATATAATGTATTGGGGGGTTTTACAGTAATTATAATAGCATCGATTCCAATTCAAGTGTGCACAAACATGCACAATTTTCTTTAAAAAAATTGTGCACTTTTCACACGCATCCGCCGCACTTTTCATGCGGGAGTTCTGTTTCAGCTTTATGCTTCCGCAGCAAAGAGTCCTTCAAATTCTTCCCCTGTGATCTTTTCTTTTTCCAGCAGCAGATCCGCGCAGCTATGAAGCACATAGTCGTATTTCGTGATGATCGCTCGTGCATCTGCATAACATTTATCTATGATCTTCTTTACTTCCGCATCGATCCTGGACGCCGTCTCCTCTCCATACCCGCGGGACATATGGCCGAAGTCACGTCCTACAAAGACCTCGTCCCCTTCATTGTCATAGTTGATGAGGCCGAGCGCCTCGGACATACCAAATTTCATAACCATAGATTTCGCGATCGAGGTCGCCTGTTTGATATCCTGGGAAGCTCCCGTCGTAATATCGTCAAAAATAATCTCTTCTGCAATACGGCCGCCCAGCGCCACCGTGATCTCCTGAAGCATCTTGCTGCGGGTATTGAACATCTCGTCCTTCTCCGGCAGCTTCATCGTGTACCCGGCTGCACCGCCGGTCGGAATAATGGAGATCGTATGCACAGGTCCGGTATCCGGAAGCACATGATAGAGGATCGCATGTCCCGCTTCATGATACGCTGTGATCCTGCGTTCCTTTTCGGAGATCACACGGCTCCGCTTCTCCGTACCGATACCAACCTTGACAAACGCCCGTTGAATATCATTCTGGATAATGAACTGCCGTCCGGCTCTTGCAGCCTGTATCGCCGCCTCGTTCATCAGATTCTCAAGATCCGCCCCGGTAAATCCGGCGGTTGTCTGTGCAATCTGTTTCAGATCCACGTCCTCGGCAAGCGGCTTGCCCTTCACGTGAACCCGCAGAATATCCTCTCTCCCTTTGATATCCGGCGAGCCGACCATAACTCTGCGGTCAAACCGGCCCGGACGCAGGATCGCAGGATCCAGAATATCTACCCGGTTCGTAGCAGCCATGACAATGATCCCTTCGTTGACGCCGAAACCATCCATCTCAACAAGAAGCTGATTCAGTGTCTGCTCCCTTTCATCATGTCCGCCGCCCATACCGGTTCCGCGCCGTCTCGCTACGGCGTCGATCTCATCGATAAATACAATACACGGGGCGTCCTTCTTTGCATCCGCAAAAAGATCCCGCACGCGGGATGCGCCGACGCCGACAAACATCTCGACAAAGTCCGAACCGGAAATGCTGTAGAACGGCACGCCCGCCTCGCCGGCAACCGCCTTGGCAAGAAGCGTCTTACCGGTTCCCGGAGGACCCACCAGTATCACGCCCTTTGGAATACGCGCGCCAACCTGAATATATTTCTTCGGAGACTTCAGGAAATCCACGATCTCCTCCAGTTCGCCCTTTTCCTCCTCAAGACCTGCAACATTGGCAAATGTGATCGGATTGTTCTTATCATCATGCTTTACGGCGCGGCTCTTCCCGAAATTCATCGTACGGTTGCCTGCCCCGCCGCCCATCTGCCTGTTCATCATCATAAACATGAACAGAATAAAACCGCCTGTCAGCAGCATCGGCACAAGAACCGTTACGATCCATGACTCCTCCGCAATATCCGCCAGCTGATATTCGATTCCATGATCCTGCAGGTAATCCTGAATGTCGTTGACATCAGACACATAAAGCTTCTGCCGTTTCTCCTCATCACCGGCCTCTTTTACCTGATAATCTACATATCCGGTCGGAGGCGTCTTGTTCTGGTACACCTCGACACTCTCAATCTGTCCGTCCGCAACAGCTTTTTCAAAATCACGAAACGTAACCTCCGTACTCTGCGTCTGCATTCTGGTTGCAAAATACACGACGATCAGAAGCATCACAAAAAAAGCGGCGAACGAAAAATTGTTCATTCCTCTGTTTCTACTATTCAAAATGATCTCCTTTCCACCCGGTTACTTTCTATTCAACGCCCTCTACCACACCGATATAAGGCAGATTCCTGTATTTCTGTGCGTAATCAAGGCCATATCCTACGACAAATTCGTCCGGAATGCAGAAACCAACATAATCAACATGGACATCCTTTACACGTCTCTCCGGCTTATCCAGAAGCGTGCATAATCTCATGCTGTTTGGTTTTCTTTCCTTTAGAATATCCATCAGATAATATAATGTCCTGCCGGAATCGATAATATCCTCAACGATCAGAACATCCTTTCCCTCCAGCGCATCATCCAGATCCTTCTTAATGCGGACGATCCCGCTGGATTTGGTGCCGTCCCCATAGCTTCCGACACTCATAAAATCCATCGTAACCGGCACAGTGATCCTCTTCGCAAGCTCACACATGAAAGCCGCTCCGCCTCTTAAAATACAGATCAGGTGCACCTGTCTGCCGGCATAGTCCTCACTGATCTGTCTTCCAAGCTCCGCAATCTTCGCATCAACATCTTCTTCCGATACTAAAACTCTAACTGTCTCAGCCATTTTTCCATTTCCTCCGTTACCTGTACTTCCAAAACTCTTTTCGTATGTTCCGTGATCTGCCCCGCCATGCTCATCCGGTGACCGATCACCCAGAGAATATGGCTTCCGTCCGCCAAAAGAGGAACTCTGTCCCGTTCCTCCTTTGGAATCTTCTCATTGATAAAATAAGATTTCAGTTTCTGTCTGCTTCCGTCCTTATCCACAACCAGATAATCGCCCGGCTGCCTTGTACGAACCCGCAGAGTATATTTGATTATATCATAATCAAACCACTTCGTGTATGTTTTTTCCAAAATATGCTTGTTTTCCGGGCATGGAAAGACACGCGTCCGGATCCATCCGCGGTCACAGGGGACCGTCAGTTCCCCGGTCAGGGCGTCCCATTTCTCCTGTGATGGCTGCCCGCTCTTCCGGAGTACGATTCCGTCATAGGTTCGTTCCGCTAAAACGCCATACGGCAAATGCCGCTGCCTGCCGCACTGCAGGTTCATCAAATCCCTCAGCGCTTCCACATGAACGTTTCCGATATCCCGCTGTCTTCCCGCCGCCCGGATCAGGCAGTCCTTCAGCAGCATATTCTGCAAAACATAAGGCGCCTGCCGAAAAAATTCCTCTGTAATATAAAAATTGTCTCCTTTAATTATGACACAATCTTTTTCTATTTTAGCCAGCTCTTCGGACAGATATTCCTGAATTTCCAAAAACTGCCTCATCGTACCGGAAATGTGAGCCGCGGTCCCGGCATTGATCTCTTCCTCCAAAAACGGGATCAGCCTGTTGCGGATCTTATTCCTGGAATATTCATTCTCAAAATTCGTCCGGTCCGTGCAGTACCCCTGACCCCTCTCATGAAGATACGCCTCGATCTCCCGTCTGTTTACGCACAGCAAAGGATGGACGATCCTTCCGTTCACCGGCCGGATCCCGCACAGCCCCTCCAGTCCGCTTCCCCTGCACAACCGGAAGAGAAACGTCTCCACATTGTCATTCTCATGATGCGCAAGAGCGATCACATCCGCTCCCACCGATTCTCTTACCTGCTCCAATATCTCCCGGCGCAGCTCCCGTCCGGCCTCCTCCCCGGAAATCCGCCTTCTCGCAGCTTCCGCGGCAGCATCCGCATGAAAGCTGCGGAAATCGACGCCATTTTCCGCGCAGAATCTCTCTGCAAAAGCCTCGTCCTCATCCGCCTCCTCGCCGCGCAGGCCATGATGAACATGTACCGCCGTCAGATGAAGCCCCCAGCTCTCCTTCAATTCAAGAAGCACCAAAAGCAGGCATATCGAATCCGCGCCACCGGATATGCCTGCAACAATGTGAGCGCCATACTTCCACATATTCTGCTGTCTTATAAAATGTTCTACCTTTGTAATCATGGATTCAATATAGCTGAATTCCCTGTAAATTGCAAGTCACTTCTCCGGTTCTTCCCAAATTCCCGTCACCATCACAAGCATATCATCCTTCGGCTCTCCGCCCTGCCACTCGAGCACCTGCTGAAGAATATGATGAGCCAGCTCCGTGGGATTCCCCGTATGGCTGCCCCTTATAATACCATCCAAAAGAAAATCCTGCTCCATGACCGGAAGCGCATCCAGAATCCCGTCCGTGATCATGATAAGGAAATCGCCGTTCTGCAGCTGCATATCCTGCATGGCAATCTTCAGATCGGTGATAACTCCAACGGGAAGGGTGTCCGAATACAATCTCCGGATCTCATCTCCGCGCTTCAGGACCGTCATGGAAGCGCCCGCCTTAAAGCTCCTGCATTCCCCTGTATATACATTCCACATGTGAATGTCCAGCGTCGAGAATCTCACCTGGCTGCGCCCCAAAACGATCGCTGTATTGATGAGGTTCACCGCGTCCTCCGGCTTCATACCGATCCGGAGAAATTCTTCCAGCATATCGATCACACGGGCGCTCTCAAGACCCGCAGCCTCCCCGGATCCCATGCCGTCCGATACCGCCGCCACCTGCCAGCCATTTTTCAGATCGAGATACGAGAAATTATCCCCGGAGGTCTTCGCGCATTCCTTCCCGATCCGCGCAATCCCATAGGTCGCATGGAACTTCGGTTTCTCCATAAAGCGGAAACTCTGAACCGTCCCGCCAACGCCCGGCGGATTGTCCAGGTCATTGATCATCTGACGCCCCAGCGCCTCCGAAAGCCACCGGCACAGATCCCGGGCGGGGATGCTCTTCCCTTTCTGGCTTTTCAGAAGAAATTCCATACCGACCCTGTCATGAGCCAGAAGCTGCATCTGCACCGACTGCATCCGTACCCCTCTTTTGTTCAGCATATGACGAAGAGCCTTCACCGTCCTGGAATCCTTTATGACATCCTTCCCGGCCGTCTCCGCCGACATCTTCAGAATATCCGCCATGAACTCCATGCTTCCCGCACACGCCCTGCGGCACTCTGTCATCCTGCGGTTCCAGACTTCCTCCTTCCGCTTCTCAGATACCCTCTGGTATGTATCCGCTTCCGACTCCTCCAGACTTCCCAAAAGGCTGGAAAACAGACGCATCGCCTGACATGTATGTTCAATCTGTATCATGTATGGATTCGCTTCCATATTCCATTCCACCTCCCGGCTCTTTTTGTTAAAATCCGTCCGGAAAAATAGCCGAACCGGAAAAAAATGCTTCAGGATAACGTCTATCCTGAAGCTTTCATTCGTAAATATTATTCTGACTGCCGGAAAATAATCTCATTCGGATATACAAGTCCCAGTTTCTCGCGGGCAACTTCCTCGACATACTCATCCGATTGCGTATATTCCCTCAGTTTCTCGATCTCCTTCGTGCGCTCCTGCTCAGCGTCCAGTTTGAGCTGGATCTCCTGCTCCTGAGCCGCATAAACCATCATCTTCTTTTTTAATTCAAACCCGCTAAACAAAATCGTTGCAGACACTATACACATGACTATCGTCAACAGAAGAATATTCCGCTTGTTCCTCTTAGCACGTCTACGTCTGCGGCGAATCCTGCTGATATTACTTCTACTGCTCATGTCATCACCATAAACCTACTCAGATAAATTTATTTTATTCTCTTCTCTTCCTTTTTTCAAGAGTTTTATTCTCTTTTCCGCATATTTGTAGGCACGCGACAAAAGCTTTCCGCAAACCAGCGCGCCAAATGCTCCTCCCACCAGAAAATACCATCGTATATTTCCGTAACTTGTGCGGAACATCTGCAGAAAAATGAAGAATCCTGCCCCGATCCAGAAAATGAAATCCTCCAGCTGCACCAGCCAGAGGCGGTGTTTTATGATCCGACGCAGCACGATGAGTATCGCATAGGCCGCCGCAAGGCCTGCCCCTGTGAAGAACGCTGTCAGAAATGTCCGGATTTCCCCCGGTATTCCTGACATCTACTTAAAAAGCTTCGTAAGGAAGCTTTCCCCCTGTTTCATTTTCTGGTTCACATCTGAATATGTAATGCTGTCAATCTTCCCTGCGAGGTCGACCTCTCCCTTTTCCAGACTCAATCTGTTTACATGCAGATCGTTCCCCCGAACCACAAGCATTCCCTGCTCCGTCTCCAGCACAATCTCATTCAGATCAAAGGAGAGCACGTCGAGCACTCCCGTCACTGTGCTTGTCTTACGGTTACTGACCACCAGCTTATGGCTCTTCTGAACCTGTCTCTCTTCCACGAATCCACAACCCTTCCCGAAATTATAGTCTCCATTTATTCTATGCACGGATTTTGAAAAAAAGTACCGCTACTAAATGTAGCGGTACAATTCTTTTGCTTCTTCTTTTTTTGTCGTATCCTGCAAATCAAGCACTTCTGCTTTCACCGTTCTTGTTCCGAACTGAATCTCTATAATATCGCCGATCTTAACCTTAACCGAAGCCTTCGCCGGTTTCCCATTTACCAATACACGCCCGGCGTCACAGGCTTCATTCGCTGCGGTACGTCTCTTGATCAGACGGGATACTTTCAGAAATTTGTCAAGTCTCATAATTACTGGTTAACAGCATCCTTTAATGGCTTTCCAGCTTTAAACTTAGGAGCCTTGCATGCAGGAATGCTCATTGTCTCATTTGTTCGAGGATTTCTGCCCTCTCTTGCTGCTCTCTCGGATACTTCAAATGTTCCAAATCCAACGAGCTGAACCTTCTCGCCCTTCTTCAGCTCTTCAGTAATAACCTCAACAAAAGCCTTGAGAGCCTTCTCTGCATCTTTTTTGGAAATTTCTGCGTTATTAGCGATTGCTGCTACTAATTCTGTTTTGTTCATTCGTTTTCCTCCTTGCCCGTGCTCGATACACTTTACATCTTATAATTATACAGAAATATCTAAATCAGATTTTATTTCCATAGAATATGTTATACATACTTTACCAGTTTTGTCAAGGAGAATTGCGCTATTGTAAGCAAAATACATTTTAACGGCAATGCCCGGTCTCTGGTATTTCGTTCTGCATGCCAAAGTTCCATTGGTCAGGATCATTGCCCGCGCTCTGCTCACGCTCCGAACACATCCTCCAGCAGCTTTTTCTTCTTCTCATGCTGCCTGATACATATTTCAAGCTTCTGAGCATTTCGCTCGGAGATCCACGCCTTGTTCATACAGTAGTATGCATTCGCTGTCTTCCAGAACTTCTCCGGATAGATAAGGCGCATCGCAAGATACTCCATTTTCCTTTCATCCAGAGGATTGACCTTTGCGTAGGCGTTCAGTATGCCATCGCACATCCGCTGCTTCCAGTTGTATTTCTCCAGTATTTTCCGCAGAAAATAATACAGGTCATCCATCTGGACGCCCCTGTAGAAATGTTCAAAATTTACAGTTGCCGTATCGGAGCCGCAGATCATCACGTTGTGATAATTGTAGTCGCCATGGCAAAGCATTCCCCGTCCGCACTCCCTTTCACACAAGGTTCTGCATGACGACTCCGTCAGCTTCTCCGCCGCCCGTTCCGCCGAAGCGTACATCCGCTCAAATTCCGTTAAGTAAATAGTCTCAAACCTGCCTTTATCCGGCTTTTTGCGGATAAATTTCCGGATTTTCTTTAATTCCTGGTTATGCCGCCGGTAAGTCTCCTCAAGGTTGCGCCCCATCCGCAGTCTGAGATCCGGCAGCTCCTCCCTTTCCTCCCAGATCATCAGGCGGTGCAGACCCGCCAGATTTTTCGCCGCGCGCATCACTTCTGCTTCTGCCCGGATATCGCATTCCCGGCCAGACGGCCAGTTCTTCACCAAATATTTTTCCCTGTCTTCATTTTCACTGATAAACTGCCCTTCCTGATTTTTCTGCAGCATATCGATGGCTTTGTATCCTTTTTCTGCCAGAATCTGTTGAAGACAATACAGGGCAGGGACGCCTCCTTCCATTCCGGCGGCTTCTTTCAGAAGCATCAGTCCCCGGTCTGTATCCACAAGCACCGCCCCTCTGACTTTTCTGGTGCTCCTGACCTCAAAATCATACTGTTCGAGGACACTTACTCCATTATCCCTCATAAAAACGTTCCCCCTGTCGCTTCATATTCTTTTCATCTTATGAAACGCCAGGGGGAGTTATGCATCACTTAATTAACGTTAGCAAATATTCTTTTTTATTCTTGCGAGGATCCTCCAGTACCACATCCAGCAGATGATCCAGAACCTCTCCGATCTGTTTCCCCGGCTTCATGCCTGCATCGATGAGGTCGCGGCCGTTCACTGCCAGATCCTTCAGAGTGAGACAATCCGCATCCTCCAGTATCTGCCGGTAAATGCGTTCCACCTCGTCAAGCTGTTCCAGCTTTTCTTCCCTCATGAACGTGCTCTGGGCCAAAAGATCCGCCCGCTGAACTTCAAGGAGCATCGGAAACAGCTCTTCTCCGATTCTGGAAATAAGCTTCCTGACGCTGGACGCTTTTAAGGCAACCCGGTAATCATGATAGTAGATGAGCTTCTCTGTCGTCCGGATCGTCTCATTGTCAAACTTCAATCTCCGAAGCGCTTTATGGCAGATATCGCAGCTCACCTCGTTGTGCCCTTTAAAATGATCGATCCCCTCCACATCCGTCGTCTTCTGCAGCGGTTTGCCGGAATCGTGGAAAAGAAGACTGATCCGCACCATCCGGTCTGCCGGCGATTCCATAAGCGCGTGGATCGTATGCTCGCCCACCGTGTACATATGATGCGGGTTGTTCTGTGTCGTCTCCATCATCCGGTCAAATTCCGGCAGGACGGCCTTTGTGATCCCGAGCTCATATGCCTCCCGGATGCGCTCCGGGTGCGGAGACAGCAAAAGCTTCACAAGCTCCGTCTGAATACGCTCGGCGCTGATCTTTTTGAGCGTCGGCGCCAGCTTTCGTATCGCTCTTTTTGTCTCTTCTTCTATTTTAAAATCAAGCTGCGCCGCAAAACGTACCGCCCGCATGATCCGCAGGGCGTCCTCGGTGAGCCGCTCATGGGCGTCCCCCACGCACCGGATGATCCCGCTGTCAAGATCATCCTTACCGCCGAAGATATCTACAAGTCCATCCTGATCATTGTACGCCATCGCATTGATCGTAAAATCTCTTCTCAGAAGATCTTCGTGCAGATCTGAGGTGAACAGAACCTCCTTCGGATGCCTTGCATCCTCATATTCCCCGTCGATCCGATAGGTGGTCAGTTCATACTGCCCCTCGCGCATCAGAACGGTGATCGTACCATGTTCAATGCCCGTATCGATCGACCGCGGAAAGATCTCCTTCATCTCCTCCGGTTTTGCAGAGGTTGTGATATCCCAGTCCTCCGGAGTGCGGCCAAGGATGGAATCGCGGACACAGCCGCCCACAGCATAGGCTTCAAAGCCATGCTGCTGCAGGGTCTGTATAATTATTCTGACTTCCTTTGGCAAACACATCTTGTTCTTAATATGCCTTGCCCCAGTAAGCCATATGCTTAGCCGGTTTGCCGCACCAGATACACTTGTCGGAGATAAATTCTTCATCCTCGATCAGACATCTTGTAGCCGCCCCTCCTGTTACATATTTTACTTCGCCCTCACACTCCGGATCGCCGCACCAGCAAGCCTTTACAAATCCGCGGTTCTGAGCGAATTTCTCTTTCATTTCCTCTATATCTGTAGCCGTATCGATATGAGAATCAAGGAAATCCTTTGCCCGGTTGTACATATCGCTCTGGATTGTCTCAAGGACGCCGCGAAGCTTTTCCGCAACCTCATCGACAGGAAGCACGATCTTCTCACGATTATCACGGCGGACGATAACAACCTGTCCCTTTTCAATATCCTTCGGTCCGATCTCGATACGTGCAGGAATGCCTACCAGCTCCTGCTCTGCGAACTTCCAGCCCGGCGTCTTCTCGGAATCGTCGATCTTCACTCTGTAGCCTGCTGCCTTCAGCTCCTCATACAGCTTATTTGCCTGATCCAGAACGCCTTCCTTGTGCTGCGCGATCGGGATGACCATTACCTCTGTCGGCGCTACGTGCGGCGGAAGGACAAGACCATCGTCATCACTGTGAACCATGATAAGCGCGCCGATACTTCTTGTAGACCATCCCCATGACGTCTCGTATACGCTCTGGAGCTCATTGTTCTTATCTACATATTTGATACCGAACGCATCCGGGAATCCGCTTCCGAAGAAATGGGAGGTCGCGGACTGGAGCGCCTTGCCGTCGTGCATCAGAGCCTCGATCGTATAGGTATCCTGCGCGCCTGCAAATTTCTCATGCTCGGCCTTTCTTCCGGATACGAAAGGAATCGCCAGCGTCTCCCTGTAGCAGTCCTCATATACGTGGAGCATCTGGATCGTTCGCTGCTCAGCCTCCTCATAGGTTGCATGGATCGTATGTCCTTCCTGCCACAGGAACTCTCGGGAACGGAGGAACGGCCTTGTCGTCTTCTCCCAGCGAAGAACCGAATTCCACTGGTTCCATACCTTTGGGAGATCACGGTAAGATTTAACCGTTCTTGCCCACAGATCACAGAAAAGCGTCTCTGATGTAGGACGGATGCAGAAACGTTCCTGCAATCTCTCCATGCCGCCATGCGTTACCCACGCTACCTCCGGCGCAAATCCCTCAACATGCTCTCCTTCCTTCTCCAGAAGCGATTCCGGAATCAGGAGCGGAAGATACACGTTCTCAACGCCCGTCTCTTTAAACCGTCTGTCCAGATCTGCCTGAATCATCTCCCAGATCGCATAGCCGTTCGGAAGATAGTTCAGACATCCTTTTGCGATCGAATAATCACAGAGCTTTGCCTCACGGCATACATCTGTGTACCACTGTGCGAAATTTTCATCACGGGATGTGATTGATTTTACAAATTTTTGTTTTGCCATTTTCTTGTCTCCTTCTTTTAAATAAATTTACGAAGCCCCTTGCTCCGCTTTTATCCGTTTGGGAAATCCTTTCCAGCGGCAAATAAAAACGCCGGGACGATCATTCCCACAAAGGGACCGATCATCTCGGCGGTACCACCCTAATTAACTGCCATCACAGTTCTCTCTCAAGTCATTAACGCTGACCAACGCCGCGCTTTCACGCGATAGCTCCAAGGAAGGTTCAATACATTACTCGCAGGGACTCTCACCAGCCGTCCCCTCTCTGGGGCTCGCTCCTGTATTTACTGGCCCTCTTCAACGCCAAATCAATATACGGAGTATTTTACGGGAAGAGCCGGAATTTGTCAAGCATCTTTTTTGCGCAAACCCTATTGTATCTTTTTTGCGCAAACCCTATTGATTTTACGCTATTGATTTTACGGCTGTAACAATCCCATACTCTGCAGTACAAATACCCAGAAAGTCAGTGATATCGCAGCACAAAGTGTTGTCATTGCCAAAATATTAATTGCCAGCTCTTCATCACATCCCAATTCCCGGGCCATTACGGCGCTTGTTGTGGCAGTAGAAACACCGCCCATGACAAGCAGGGAAAACAGCGAAATTCCTCTAAAACCACATATATAACCTGCGGTCAGACACAAAAATGGCATAACGAAAAGCTTCATCACTGTTGCCGTACAAATTAAAACTGTTTGTTTACGAAATGTCTCAAAGGAGAATCCTCCGCCTGCTGCCAAAAGGGAAACAACCGAAGCAACTCCTCCCAGACTATCCAGTATTTTTTCCAGTATCACCGGAAACGCAATATTCTGTAATGAACAAACCAGTCCCAGAATAATTCCCCAGATGATCGGATTTCGTGCAATCTTCGTTACAATACTCCAAAGCTGGCTTTTCATGTTTTCTGATTTACTTCCATTACAGGTTAAGATAACAACTGACATGGCATTATACATGAACATGGCAACACCCAGCATAACCGGGATCGGTCCCAGATCCGCACCGTAGATATTCTGCGCCAGAGACACCCCAATTACAGCAGAATTCCCGCGAAACGAACCTTGAACAAAGGAACCTACTTTACGGGAATCCTTTATAAATATCCGCGCGACTGCCCAGACAGCCAATGGGTATATAAGCAGTACAAGAAAACAGAAAATAAATAATTTTAAATCCATTTCCTTAGCAAAATCACTGTCCCGCATGTTATTAAAAAGCATGACCGGAAGCAGCACGCGGAAGGTCAATTGATTCGATCCGATGACATATTCTGTATTGACGATATTTCTCGCTTTCAGTATGTAGCCAGATAATAATATTGCAAATACCGGAATCGTAACATTCAGACTATATATAAAACTTTTCATGGCTTAAATCGGCGGTTTCTCCTCCTTATCGCACCAAAGCTCTCCGGCAGGCGCAAGCTGATCCTCCCCAACCTCAAAGATAATAACTGAAAACCGCTCCTTTGGTATTCCCAGCGCATCAACTGCTGCATCTACCACGCCTCTTGCGAGCTTACGTTTTTGTTCTGTTGTTCGTCCTTTTAACATCTGAATCTGAATTCTTGGCATAGTAAATTCTCCCTGCCGCTGTCTTAAGCCATCATATCCTTTACCCAGCCTGGGGTCAGATCCGGAAGCTCTGTGCCTTCCTCACGGCACTTTTTATATTCTTCAATAGCAGCCACACGTTTTTCTTCATATGCAATCTTAGCCTCAGCCGCATCAAGTACAGCTTCAATCTTGTCTCTCGGAACAACTACGACGCCATCGTAATCACCCACGATCAGGTCACCCGGCTGAACATCAACAGAACCACATACTACCGGAACATTAAGTCCGCCTGGCCCCTTTTTTGCAGGACTCATCGGCTTGAAGCCTCTGCTGAAAACAGGCATCCCGATTTCCGCAAGACCTGTTTTGTCACGTACATATCCGTCTACAATGATTCCATTTACACCAATTGCATTCGCTGCGCCAGCCATCAGGTCGCCCATATATGCTGTTCCTTCATATGCTTTTCCGCTGACGATAATAACATATCCAGGTTTGCAGCCGTATATAGTCACATGAATCGGAAGATTATCTCCATCTTTTGTCTCTACGGTACAAGCCGTTCCAACAAGCTTCATCTCATCCGATACTGGTTTGATGTCTGCATCCATACCGCGTCCGGCAAGTAATCCAAGTTTACTCAGACCATCACAAATATTTGCCGAACTCAGCTTAGATGCCCGCTTGATAATCTCCTCTGGAATCAGTTCCGGAAATTCATAATAGTTCTCCATAATTTATCCTCTCCTTTATATGTTATGAAACATTTTGTACTTTTTTATTTGCTACCATATTCATAAAAATTACTACTGCTGTAATAACAATTCCTACTCCATTGATCCATAAAGGATTCGGAATGATCAGACACACACCTGCTACAACCAATGCAAGCCTGAATACCAGATTAAGCTTTTTCATCATCCATCCGGATACTGCCATCGACAATACCGCGCAGCCTGCAATAGCAGTCACGATCGCATACGCAATCACAATGGGGTCGCCCATCAGGAGCAGACTATTGTCAAAGCAGAAGATAAACGGAATGATAAATCCTGCGGAGGCCAGCTTTATCGCCTCCCATCCAGTCTCCCAGACGCCCGCGCCTGATATGCCGGCAGCGGCAAAGGCTGACAATGCAACCGGAGGAGTAATCGTAGAGAGCGCTCCGAAGTAAAGCAGGAACAAGTGTGCCGCCATCGTACTGACACCCATATTGGTAAGCGCCGGCGCTACAAGAATCGCAAGCACCATATAAGCTGCAGAAGTAGGAAGCCCCATTCCAAGAAGGACGCTTGCGATCATAGACAGGATCAATGCAAATAACAGATTCCCGCCCGACAGCTGCTCTATCAAGCTGCTGATCTTAAGTCCAAAACCGGTCAGACTCATAGAACCCATGATAATACCTGCCAATGCACAGGCTGCCGCTACCGGACCAATACTCTTTATTGCATTTTCGAATGCTCCTACAATCTTTCTCGGGGTCATCTGCGGCCTGTTTTTAATGAATCCTACAATAAAGGTAATGATAATGCTGTAGAATGCTGCAAGCTGAACGCTCATACCGATAACGATCATTACTATAAGTACAATAAGCGGAACTGCAAACAGCCATCCTTCTTTTAATACAATCCAGACATTTTTCACATCCTTTGGATCACTTGCAGCAATGTTGTCACGGCGTGCTATCAGGTATACGGACGCCGATAACGTTACATAGTAAAGAACCGCCGGAACCAACGCTGAAATAGCAATATTAACATATTCTATTCCTGTCATTTCCGCCATCAGGAACGCAACAGCTCCCATAACCGGCGGCATGATCTGTCCTCCCGATGAGGCAACTGCCTCTATTGCTCCGGCTGTGCCCGGTTTGATCCCGATCTTCTTCATAAGCGGAATCGTGAATGTACCGGTTGTTACTACATTAGCGGCTCCTGAACCATTGATGGTTCCCATAAGCATACTGGAAAATACAGCTGCCTGAGCCGGTCCTCCTCTTGCCTTTCCTACTGCTGCGTAGGCAAGATCTACAAAGAATTCTCCGGCGCCTGTGAGTTCCAGAATAGCTCCAAATAAGATAAATAAGAAAATATATTTTGCACTTACATATAATGTCTGCCCGAAAAGGCCGTCACTGGATGTATATATAAAAATTGCAATACGTTTAATAGTAAACGGCGTTGTCTTCAAAAGACCCGGTACCATATTCCCGAAATAACAATATATCAGGAATATAATTCCAATCGCCGGAAGAATAAGACCTACCGCTCTTCTTCCGACTTCCAGAATAACAAGTACTGCGATAACAGCCACAATAATGTCCCTTAACGAGTAAAATCCTGCCATCGCAACTAATTTATCCTGCAAAATGACCTGATAGCAACACACAAATACGGTAAGCAGGATAATGATTGCATCCCATATAGGTCCAATGATTTTAATTTTTGTTGGATTCCTTAATACTATATAGCTTCCGATAAGTCCCCAATGAACAGAAGATAGTACGAATGAAGTCCATGTTCCATAGGCTGCAGAAACCATATGGAATATTCCGAGAGCCAATGCTATACAGATCACAAGCGTATCAATCGCTTTTTGATATTTGGTTTTTGTCACTTCATTTGACATAATTTCCTTCTCCTATTATTTATGTTCTGGCAGGAACGGCACTTACCGTGCCGTTCTGTTCCAGCCAAAAAAGTTTACACAGCTGATTGAATTTTAATTATTCAATAACTCCTATTTCCCGATAGTAACGTTCCGCGCCCGGATGAAGCTCTGCAGTTGCCTCACATGCAGTCTCAGGTACAATCTCCTGGCAAGCAACATGTGCGTCAACATAGTTCGGCTGACCCTCTAATGCTGATTTTACAAATTCATAAACTGCATCTTCCGGCACATCACCATTGGCAATAATCTCTGTATATATCTTCAAAGTATTAACTGTATTCAGATCAGGATAAGCTCCCTCTTTCGTAGTAGTTACTTCATAGTAAGGATATTCCTCAACAACTTCTGCAAGAATGTCCGGATCTGCATCGACGAATTTCAGATCTGAGGTTGCCGCTGCGCTTGTAAGTCCTGAAGCCGGAGCAGATGCTGCAAAGAATGTTGCATCAATAGATCCATCTGTCAGCTTCTCAAGTCCTTCATCAATAGCCATATAAGACTCCTCGATATCATCTAAAGTAATTCCATATGCTTCAAGAATAGCAATAGACATTGCCGGAATCGTACTGCTCGGAGGTCCAAGACATACTTTTTTACCCTTCAGGTCTGCATAAGTCTCAATGTCTGATTTTGCCGTAGTGATCATATGTCCCTGACTTTCATAAAGACGCATAACACCTTTGATATTTCCTGCTTCTTTATATGCCTCATAGTATCCGCTTCCTCCGCCATAGCATGACCAGTATGCTGCGTCTGCGTTTGTAAATCCAAGCTCCATATCCCCCGACATACACAGGTTGATATTTTCCACGCCGCCGCTGGTAGCCTGAGCTACAACTGTTAACTTATCATTCGAATTGTTCACTTCATTAGCCATTGCCGCGCCTACGACATAGTAAGTACCTGTTGTTCCTGCTGTTCCAAGAGTCAGATTATAGTATTCCGAGCCTTCTGAAGATGCTTTGGCTGAACTATCCGAACCACTGTCTGAACTATCCGAGCCGCTGCATGCAGCAAGACTGATTGCCATTGCCATAACCAGCAACACTGCGAGTAATCTTTTTTTCATAATGTATTTCCTCCTGATTTAATATAATTCTTCTCCTACTACCGGGAAAAAGTTTGAAAAGCTCTCTGCATATTTATAACTTTGATTCCCCGATATACGCCGCGCATGATTTCCTCTCAGGAAAGCACGATCCGTGTAATACTGAATCAGATGGCTCTGTGCTTTAAAGCATTTCATCGCCGCCACCTTCTGTTCATAGGTTTCCGTAATATCTACAAAAGAACCTGGTACAAATTTACTTAATTCCGTCTGATGCGGTTCAAATCCATATAAGCGCATCTGTTTCGTCTGCTTCAAGCCCTCTATCCGCACTCCCGCGGAATTGGACATAATACTGCAGCGGAATACAAACTGACTGACATTATTATGATCCGGATTTAAAATATCCGCGCCATTTCTGTCATGAGTAAGAATAATATCCGGCCTCACCTCTCTGATCTTTCTTACCATTCGATCTTCCAGTTCCTTTGTAAGCTCAATCGGATAATCTTCAAGATCCCAGAACTCAATGTTCTGAATTCCAAGTATCTCTGCAGCTGCCTTTGTCTCCGTTCTACGAATATCCTTTACTGATTCAGCAGTGGCTCCCTCTTGTTTCCACAAGTCATTGGACTCTCCACGTCCTCCAAAACTGAGGACAACAACATGTACTTCCGCGCCGTTTTTTATGTATTTTGCTATTGTTCCTCCTGCCCTCCATACATAATCGGCAGCATGTGCGCTGACAACCAGCATTTTCTTCCCTGCTATCATACCGCGCCTACTCCTTTCCTAACAAGATTCTCGGATTACGTCTTGTCATCTTAAGGACATCTTCCTCGCTAAAACCATTCTCATACAATCTCGTTGCAAATTTCTCCAGACCTTCGTCCGGGTAAATACCTGTTGCCTGCCCTAAATCTGTAGACAGAATCACATGATCTGCGCCAACCTGACGGATCTGATCCAATGTCACTTCAAAGTCAACTTTGCCTGTTGCATAGGTTGTATAGCAATGCTCCATGTATGCCCCGTACTTTAACAACTCCTTCTGTTCTTCCACACTATAGAATGTTGTCGGAAAATCTACATGAGTGATAATGATATGCTCAACCTTATGCTCTTTTGCTGCTTTCACCAGAGCAAACGTCTCTTTATGTGAAATATGCGATGTAGCAAGAATCATATCATGTCTGGCAATCACATCAAGGACCTGATGCGTAGCCTCTGTCAGCTTTCCATCTTCATCCACAATGTCAATCTGCGGCGTCTCGATCCCTTCTTCTTTCATGGCAATGACAACCTTTGCCCAGTATGGCAGCTTCTTATTCGGATTCCCATCAAAAGTATGCGCCCTCTCATGCGCGGAATCACATGTCGGAAACCAGACAAGTTTTGTGTCTGCACGCGCAGCCATCTCTACCGCCGTCGGGTTGATACCTCCGACAGAACCGTTCAATGTCATTGTGCCCACTGCATCACATTCCGGATACAGCTTTCTGGTGATCTGAGCGCGCTCCCCGGTACAGAAATAATGAGACTTCATGGCAAATCCTGCCATCCCGCTGTCAATAATCCTCTGAGCCAGTTCCAGATCATCCAGTTTGCGAGGTAATACGTCCGGAGCTGAGTGAATATGTAAGTCATATGCCCCTTTGATCAACTCTTTCATCCTTTTTTCCTCCTTTCATTGTTATATATTATTATTTCGTTTCCCATTCACAGGTAGATTTGCGGATCTCCATGCAACAGTTAGGTCTCATAGATACTACACGGAATCCACTGGCTCTCATATTTCCAATCTTAATGAAGGTAGCCAGTACAGAACTCTTGCCTCCAAGACCAATTGGTCCGATGCCGCTGGCATTGACTGCATCTGTAATCCTCTTCTCTATATCGCTTTGTACGTCATATCTTCCGTCCTTCATTGCTTCCAGTGAGAGTGAGGATGCTTCACACGCAGTACGACCAAGTCCAAAAGAAAGTGTACACGGCTGACATCCCAGCGCCGCAACCTGCGGAATGGCCCAGTTTATCATTTCCTCAATTACATGATCCAATGAGTGCATGTGGAAAATCGGCTGTGTCTTGCTTCGAATCTCAGGCCCGCCGCCAAGCATCAGCACTGTCAGACGGATCTTGCTTCCGGGTATCCGCCTGATCTGCGTCGGCGCAGGCATCAACATTCCCGGCTCGTCATAAAGTCCCTGACACTGTGAAATTCTTTCTAACTCATTACCACGAACTCCCATAGGACGTGCCGGAAGATCATTCAATCCCTTTCTGATTCCGGCTTCCATAGCCTGAAGGAAACCTGCCGGAAGAATGGCTTCATCCCCGATTTCCAAAAATGGATGCGCAGTTCCGGTATCGTCGCAAAGCGCTGAATGATGCTCATCCGCAGCTTCCGCGTTTTTTATAAAGTTTTCCATTGCCCATTTTGCATGAGGAATTGATTCGCATTCACACGCCGTCTTCCAACAGGCAACCTGGTCTTCTCTCCAGTGGGAACTGGCTTTTACTACCACTTCCGCCACATCCTGTGTTATTTGATCTAAAGAAATCATAGGAACCTCCTTATTTTGAAAAAATCGTTTCTCCGTCAGCAACCGCAACGATTGCAGGAAAATCTTTCACAGTAATCTCATAGAACGCTTCCATTCCGAATTCCGGATGCAGCACCGCGCGGCATTCGCTCATAGTTGCTGTCAAAAGAGCTGCCACCGGTGGAGTAATTAAGAAATAAGAATGATTCTTCTTCATTCCCTCAACTGTTTCCGGTTTTACCAGTCCTTTTCCAAGGTGAAATTTCGCGCCTTTTTCTGATAACGGAACAATAGAGCCCTCAATTTCAGGTTTGCTGGATGTAGTCGGTGCAATCCCTGCGCAGCTGACAGCGGTATGGAATATGACTGCTCCGTTCAGATCAATTCCTGCATCCGCCAATGTGCCCTCCTGTGCCATTTTAACAACATGCGGAAGTACTGCATCACGTCCGCAGTAAATCTTCCCTGTCAGTTCCACAAGTTCTCCGGCCTTAAGGTTACATTCTCCATCTGTAAATGGAACATTAATTTTCTTCAAGGCATTCACTCCTCTCTACTTGATCATTTCCCGTATCATCAATTAATTTAATTTCCAGCTCTCTAATACTTTTTTCCAGTCTCTTGGTACGCCGTTCTCAAAGTTTCCTTTAATATCCTCATCCCGCAGCCATTGTAATTTTTCTCTCGTAGCTTCGCTCATTGTATATGGTAAGGATTCGCTCTTTAAGAAGTCTACTACATTAGCGAGCTCATGTTCGCGCCTGGCAGCGTGGATAATCGCTCCTGATACATATCCATTGATAATTCCGCGGAACTTCTCACCAAAAGAGTCAATGAATGAATCAACGATCAGATCTTCTACTCCGAACTTCTGTGCCGCCTGCAAGGATTCAATCAAAAGACAGCTAATCCCTTTTGCCGTAATACTTCTGATAAACTTGATACTGGTTGCTGTTCCCGGCTCTCCCTCTACAAGATCCATATGTACATGATAAGGGTCCAGCTTTTCTTTCAGTTCAGCAGCGCCTTTACCGCTAAGCAGCATAGGCACCTGATGTCTGTCCTTAAGCAACGCTCCCATCATCGCTCCATCAACAAACTTTCCACCTTTTGCCTCAACCATGTCCGCAATTTTCTTTTTCTCAATCGGCGTAGCTGTAGAAACATCCATGAAAAGTAATCCTTCTTTCACACCGTCTGCCGCGCCTTCTGCTGCGGACACTGCATAATTGGACTGAACCGCTGAAATCACGATATCTGAATTCCGGCAGACTTCAGAAGCATTTATACACTTTACACCATTACATACTTCCATTCTCTTGTCTATACCCTCTTTGAATCTCGGGTCATCCTGCATAGCATCATAGCAGTAAATACTATGAATACCTTCTTCATATAGTCCCGCTGCGATCGACGATGCGGCTTCTCCGAATCCAATAAAACCGACTGTCATACACTTCCTCCTTTTTTCTCTGATATATTGAAAATTTTTATTGTAATTTCATTATAAATAAGATACTATAAAAAGAAAATATTGTCTTTTTTGTCTTTTTAACAAGTAAATTGTTGTAATCAGGGGTTGATTTTTATGAATATGATAGACATTCAATGTTTTATGAAAGTTGCAGAACTTATGAGTTTTTCAAAAGCAGCTGAGAATTTATATATTTCTCAGCAAGCCGTAAGTCTTCATGTGAAACATCTTGAGACGACTTATAACGTGAAATTATTTGAGCGAAGACCCAGTCTGAAGCTTACCCGTTCCGGGCAATTACTCCTTGAGGCTGCTCATGACATCATTGAACGGGAAAATCTGCTGCTGGATCAATTTACAGAATCCCGGGGTAAGTTCGTTGGAGAGTTGTCCATCGGACTTCCGCCCAACCGCTCTACCGCTTTTGCGAATGAGTTCATCCCGTTTTTTTCGTCCTTATATCCTAACATTACGGTAAAGCTAGTAGAAAAAACTTCTCCCAACCTTCCGAATGCTATAAAACATAATGAAACGGATCTCGCTCTTCCTCTCAGCTCCCATTATTCAGAAAGATTTGATCCGGAGTTGTTTGAGATTATACCTTTGGAAAATGAAGACTTGTATTTAATTATTTCAGATGGGCTCTTAAAGAAATATTTCGGGGATCAGTATCCCGCCTGTAAGCATGAATTCCAGGCGGGCGTATCATTGCTGGATTTTGCAGAAATTCCTATGTTCCTGCATCCGGCTTCCAGCCGTCTTCATGAAAAGATCAATATAAAACTGGTTCAGAACGGTACTCCTCCTTTTATTCGGGTCAAAACGTCCCTGACCAGCGCTCTGGTATCACTATGTGCGCAGGACTATGGTATTTTTTTCAGCAATCCTATGCTCATGAAATATCTGTACACAACACAGAGGGCATGTTTTGAGAATCTAAACGCCTTCCCTGTACAGGAGTTTCGGGGAAGCAGATATACGGTACTGCTATATCACAAACACAAATACCTGACCAAACCCTTGCTGGACAGTATTTCCATCATTAAAAAAATATATGCGGATCATAGCAGATTTCCTCATACGTTTTAGCTTGAGCTGTCAGGAATGGCTCTTCCTTTGTCATACCAATCCGGACAGATTTCAAATTTCATCCTTTCCCCGGTAACCGGATGGCAGAATTCCAGTCTCCACGCACACAGATGTATGGTCCGGCATCCATTTGCCTGACAACAGGAAGAACCATACTTTCGATCCCCAATGATCGGCCGTCCCCGGCCGGATAGCTGCGCCCGGATCTGGTGAAAGCGTCCGGTCTTAAGCCGCACCATGATAAAGCTGCTGTCCTCCATATTTTTCAGCACTTCATAGTGAAGCACTGCCTTTTTTGCGTCCTTCCGCCCCGCATCCGCAAGCTCCGCTCTCGACTCCTTCGCATTTTTCACAAGATAATCCGTCAGAGTTCCCTTATTCTGCTCCATGGCGCCGGATATCTCTGCGACATAGTATTTCCCGAATCCATCCTCTTGCATCTGCTTATTCAGCTTCGACGCCGCCGCAGGATTCTTCGCAAACACCAAAAGTCCTTCTACCGGCTGATCCAGCCGGTGAATGATGCCAATATATGGCCTGCCGCAGGCATCGCCTTTCCGATGCAGATAGTTCAAAAGCTCGCTCTCCATATCCGGCTGGCTCGTTTTTTTCGTCTGCACCGGAAACCCGGCCGGCTTGCGGCACACGATCATATCGTTGTCCTCGTAAATAATCTGTGTTCTCATAATACCGTTTCCCGATCCTTCACCATACTATGCGATCACCAGCTCCACCGGACAGTGGTCTGATCCCATCACATCCGTATGGATCTTCGCATCTACAAGTCTGTCTTTCAGGCTTTCAGATACTATAAAATAGTCGATGCGCCATCCTGCGTTCTTTGCTCTGGCGTTGAAGCGATAGGACCACCAGGAATAGATTCCCTCTGCATCCGGATAAAAATAGCGGAACGTATCGATCATACCGGAATGTAGCGCCGCGGAAAATTTCCCGCGCTCTTCATCGGTAAATCCTGCATTTTTCCGGTTTGTCTTTGGATTTTTCAGATCGATCTCTTTATGCGCCACATTCAGGTCGCCGCAGTATATCACCGGCTTCTTCTCCTCAAGCCGCTTCACATATGCAAGGAAATCATCTTCCCATTTCATACGGTAATCCAGCCTTTTCAGCTCGTTTTGCGCATTTGGAGCATAGACCGTTATAAAATAGAACTCTTCAAACTCAAGCGTGATCACACGCCCTTCCTGATCATGTTCCTCTATTCCGATCCCGCAGGCTGCAGACAAAGGCTCCGTTTTTGTAAATATGGCTGTCCCCGAATACCCTTTCTTCTTCGCATAATTCCAATACTGGTGATATCCTTCCAGCTCCAGATCGATCTGTCCTTCCTGCAATTTCGTCTCCTGCACACAGAAGATATCTGCATCGGCCTCCTTAAAATACTCAAGAAATCCTTTCCCTGTACATGCTCTGAGTCCGTTGACATTCCATGATATAAATTTCATCAAAATCACCCTCTTTCGTCCCTATTATAACATGGAACGGAAAAAAGATGGTTGTCGTCAGCCATCTTTTTCCCTGCATTTTATAAACATTCCTGTAGAGCTTCCCGAAGGATTATTCCTCTTCCAAAGCCTCCCTGTATTTATCGAGAATGATCGACTGGATCCGGCTGCGCGCATCCGAAGTGATCGGATGTGCGATATCTCTGTATTCCCCATCCAATGACTTTTTGCTTGGCATTGCAATAAACAAACCCTTTTGCCCTTCGATCACTTTGATATCATGTACGACAAACTCATCATCCAGTGTAATAGATACAATGGCTCTTAATTTGCCATCCTCTTTATCGACTTTCCGTACACGAACATCTGTCACCTGCATGTCTATTCCCCTTTCTATGCACTCCGGTTCAGCTATGACTGCGCATGCCATAATTCACCGGAACTGACACTGCTGATCTGTCATCGAACCAGCAGGCTCAAAGCTTCAGATCACATATCGATCGCTCTTTTCCAGTACGATCTGTACGCCGTCTTCCCCGACATATCTGCTGTTCGCGCGTATCGTTCCGCGGCTTTCGATGATACAGTTCTCAATGTATGTATTATCTCCTATATACACATCGTTCAGTACGATCGAATTTTTGATCACACAGTTATTTCCAACAAAGACATTTTTAAAGATCACCGAATTCTCAACGACTCCATTTACAATGCTTCCGCTGGCAACCAGGCTGTTCTTGACAGCCGAACCAGGATTGTATTTTGCCGGAGGCAGATCCAGAACCTTCGAATAAACCGGCGGATATGTATTGAAAAATTCCCTGCGGATTTTCGGATCCAGAAAGTCCATATTTGTCCTGAAAAAGGAATCCACTGTGGCAATATTACTCCAGTAGCCGTCCATTTTGTAAGCGTACATCTTCTTCATATGCCGATAACGAACCAATACGTCGTTTACAAAATCAAACCGCTCCGCCTCAATGCATTCCTCCAGCAGCTCGATGAGCTGGCGGCGGCGGATCACATAGATTCCGGTAGAGATCAGATCCGATGACACCTCCAACGGCTTCTCTTCAAAATCAAGGATCCGGTCATCCTGATCAATATTGACAACGCCAAATCTCTTGATATCTTCCCTGTCAGGAACCTCCCTGCATACAACCGTGATATCTGCGTTTTTCTCCATATGGTATTCCAGAACTTTACTGTAGTCCAGCTTATAGACCGCATCGCCGCTTGCAATCACAACGTACGGCTCATGGCTTTTCTTTATAAAGTCCAGATTCTGTGCCATTGCATCCGCAGTACCGCGATACCAGTATCCATTTTCCTGTGTGATGACAGGGGTAAATACATACAAGCCGCCCATCTTTCTGCCAAAATCCCACCATTTGGAGGAACTTAAATGTTCATTCAGCGATCTTGCATTATACTGCGTCAGCACAGCGACCTTATTGATATGAGAGTTGCTCATGTTGCTCAGTGCGAAGTCAATCGCACGATAACTTCCGGCAACAGGCATCGCCGCAACTGCTCTTTTATTTGTCAATTCCCTCATGCGGCTGTTGTTGCCGCCTGCCAAAATAATTCCAAGTGCCCTCATGTCTATTCACCTGCCTTCAAAATTGTTTCCCCGCTTTCAAGTTCCCCATTCGGATAGTCCTCATAGGTTGTCGCGCCCTTGATCGCAGTATTCATACCAATCTTAACGCCGGACGGAATCACACTGTTTTCTCCGATGGTCGTAAGCCCATAGGAGTAAACCTTTGGATTGAACTTGTTCTGAATATTAGGGCCTACATTTGTCTGTACAAAATCACCGATCCTGACATTCTCCGCGATGATCGCCTTGTCGATACGGCAGCCTTTACCGATCTCCGTCTGAGCCATAATTATAGAATCATGTATGACGGTTCCCTCCCCGATAACGACGCCCGCGCCGATAATGGAATTGATAACCTCTCCGTGAATCTCGCCGCCGTTGCAGATAATGCACCGGTCTACAACCGCGTGCTCTGCAATGTACTGTGGCGGAAGGATTCCACCGCTGTTCGTATAAATCTTCCAGAATTCTTCATAAAGATTGAACTCCGGAATGATATCGATAAGCTCCATATTCGCTTCCCAGTAAGAGCCGAGAGTTCCTACATCTTTCCAATAGCCATTGAACTCATACGCCATCAGCTTCTGTCCCTTTTCAAAGCAATATGGAATGACATGCTTGCCGAAATCGCAGTTCGGGATATCCGACAGAGTAATCAGAGCCTCCCTTAAAACTTTATAATTGAAAATATAAATACCCATAGACGCAAGATTGCTCTTTGGATTCTCCGGCTTCTCCTGGAATTCCGTGATCTGATTTGACTCGTCCGTAACAACGATTCCAAATCTGCTCGCCTCCTCCATGGAAACCGGCATAGATGCAATCGTAACAGCAGCATGATTCTTCTTATGGTAATCAAGCATCACCTCATAATCCATTTTGTAAATATGATCCCCCGATAAGATCAGCACATAATCCGGATTATATGTGTCCATGTACTCAATATTCTGATATATCGCATTGGCGGTTCCGGTATACCAGTCCGTATCTTCACTCTTTTCATAAGGAGAGAGGATGGAAACGCCGCCGACATTGCGGTCCAGATCCCACGGGATTCCAATGCCGATATGAGTGTTCAGACGCAGCGGCTGGTACTGGGTCAGAACTCCAACTGTATCGATACCGGAATTGATACAGTTGCTCAAAGGGAAATCTATAATACGATATTTGCCGCCAAATGCTATGGCCGGCTTTGCAACTTTAGATGTCAGAACACCAAGTCTGCTGCCCTGACCGCCTGCAAGCAGCATAGCAATTATTTCTTTCTTAATCATGTCTTCACCCTTTCTAAGTCAACTTTCGTCCATTATAACATATTGCACCCATTCAGTGAACATATTTTACAATTTTTTTTGATAAATCCCCTCGTTTTTAGGGAAAATATACAAAGAAAATATGTTGGATTTTACCCCAATTACATTTATAATGTTGTTAGGCTAATGTGCGCGGTGCAGATCATAAAGAAGATACCTGCCGGAAGCTTGCTTACGAGCAGGGATATTCTTTATGATCTATAGGGCGCTAGCCCTCAAATCGAGATGCAGCGTAGCGGAATCGAGATTTTCTGCACCGCAGGGGTT